>CAUZEB010000011.1:0-25210 GCA_963578655.1 Dehalococcoidia bacterium
CGGACACTGGAGAGAAATATACTATTTGGATTGTAGGCGGATCCCGGTGTCCAACATGTCGCGATTCTCGCCTCTCTTATTCAGTTGCTCTAGGGTCTGCGTGGTTTTATGGCACTTGTCGCGACCTCTTTATGATTTAATTCGTGGATAGCTATGTTTGTTTCCGTATTGCGCACATAGTGTGATGGAGCAGTCGTCTTGATTAATTCTTCTACTATTTTCATTGTGTTAGAGTCAATATGACTAAGTTCATTTTTGTTACGGGTGGCGTGGTTAGCTCCGTGGGTAAAGGCATTAGCGTCGCTTCCATAGGTCGTATTTTAAAGAGCAGAGATGTCTCCGTTTCCGTGCTTAAATTGGATCCTTATCTCAATGTTGATCCAGGTACTATGTCGCCTTATCAGCATGGAGAGGTCTTTGTTACAAATGACGGAGGTGAGACAGACCTCGACTTAGGACATTACGAACGTTTTATAGATGTAAATTTGACAAAGTCTTCAAATATTACGGCCGGTCAGATTTACAGTGATGTTATTGCTCGTGAGCGTAAAGGTGAATTTTTGGGTGGCACCATTCAGACAATCCCTCATGTTACCGATGCCATTAAAAAGAAGATATTAAGCTTAGCGGAAGAAAGTAAAGCCCAGACAATAGTGGTCGAAGTGGGCGGAACTGTTGGTGATATCGAAGGATTGCCTTTCCTGGAAGCTATTCGTCAGATGCGGAATGAAGTCGGTAGAGACAACGTTTACTACATACATGTTACTTTCCTTCCTTACTTGTCATCGTCAGGAGAGCTGAAAACTAAACCTACACAACATAGTGTGAGAGAGCTAAGAAGCATAGGTATTCAGCCCGATGTCATAATTTGCAGGAGTGATTATCCTTTGTCCAGTGATATCAAAAATAAAATCACGGTTCATTGTGATGTGCAATCTAGGGCAGTCATTACTCTTCCGACTGTGTCGTCCGTCTATCAGGTTCCTATAATATTAGAAGATGAAGGCTTGGGCGACCTCATAATCGAAAGTCTCAATTTACCTGCGCAGAGAGGCGGTATGATCGATTGGCGTACCATGTTTGAGGCTATAGCACGCCCTAAAGACTCCATACGTATAGCCGTAGTGGGTAAATACGTAGATCTCCACGATTCTTATATATCTGTTAAGGAATCATTATTGCATGCAGGACTAGCCCAAGAGAGGGATGTGCAACTGGAGTGGGTTCCATCAGAAGACATTGAAATTGATGATTCTTTCGCTGTATTGGACTCGGTGCATGGTATAGTCATACCGGGTGGCTTTGGTCCTCGTGGCGTAGAAGGTATGATCAGGACTGCCAGATACGCTAGAGAAAACAGAATTCCCTATTTGGGTCTGTGCCTTGGTCTACAAGTGATGGTGATAGAGGTGGCCCGGAATTTGCTAGGAAAGAGAGACGCACATTCTACTGAAGTGAATCCGAATACACCTGACCCTGTAATAGATCTAATGCCAGACCAAAGAGACATAAAAGAGATGGGGGGATCCATGAGGTTGGGAGTTTACCCTTGTGATGTTGTGAAAGGTAGTTGGGCTGCAAAGGCGTATCAAAGTACCAGAATCTATGAACGACACCGTCATAGATTCGAGTTCAATAATGATTACCGGAAACAATTGAACGAGGTGGGACTCAGACCTACAGGTCTCTCTCCTGATGGTAGATTAGTGGAGATAATGGAATTGTCAGGGCAGCCGTTTATGGTTGGAGTTCAATTCCATCCCGAGTTTTTATCTCGTCCTGATCAACCCCACCCTCTCTTTCGTGAGTTCATAGGTGTGGCAAAGGATACCTTAATTAAAGGTAGCCAACATACTCTTTCTATCAATGAAACGTCATCGTCCGGAATATTTTATAACCTGTCATAGAATGACAGGTTCCTTTTTAGGAAGATTGAAATTATGAGAGTAGCTTAGTATTTTCAATATTTAATAAAGTGGAAACTTTAGGATAGTAGACTAGAATATGGTGATATGCTACGATGGATGCGATGCCTCGCTTTGTAGAGTACACGGTGTCCGCTAGAATGTTCACGTAGAGCCTGTGTTGCTAAATCCCCAACTTGTGTGTGATGTTCCAGGGTTTTTTGTATCGATATGCTGACAATCTAATCCTAGTGAATGAAACTAGGCCTGTCACGCTTCTCACCGAGAAGAGCCAAACTATATGGATCACATATTTGCACATTAACCGAGGTAAGAAGATTTTAGAGTATTGAAAATGAGTAATAGGAAAGGGTATCGCACATGGGCCAGAATTAGATCTTTTTAAACGTAATATAATTGCACATCAGGTTGTAACAGGCCCTGATAAATCAATGATATGTGGAGAAACAAATGGACTTATCGGAACTTAGACGAAAGAATAATGAACAGCTTCTTGAAGTAGCTATTGAGATTGGTATTGCGGAGAATGGTTCGACACCCAAACGTCAAGAACTAATTGTAAAAATCCTGAATTATTTTGGAGAGCGGGATGGCCATATTAACGCCACAGGTATTCTAGCTATTGTGAATGAAGGCTATGGATTTCTCAGGCAAGATGGTAGTCACCCTGGAGCAGGTGACGTGTATGTTTCACAGTCTCAAATTAGACGGTTTGGTTTACGCACAGGTGATGAAGTTTCTGGTCATGTTAGGCCACCCAAAGATGGTGAGAGATACTTTGGTTTGGTGAGAGTGGAGCAAGTTAACCAGGTAGACGCAGAATCATCTCGCGATCGTCCACATTTTGAAGATTTAACACCGATTTTCCCTACTGAACATATGCATTTGGAGACTGTCTCATCCAATCTTTCAACAAGATTGATAGATCTCTTGTCGCCTGTCGGCAGAGGCCAAAGAGGATTAATAGTTTCACCCCCAAAGGCTGGTAAGACATCATTGCTTAAAGAGATTGCAAATGGAATTAGGGATAATGCCCCAGAAGTACATATCATGGTTACTTTAATTGGAGAGAGGCCTGAAGAGGTGACGGATATGAGGCGATCTGTAGCGGGGGAGGTCTATAGTTCTACATTCGATGAACCGGTTGAAGATCATTGTAGAGTTGCTGAGTTAGTTTTGGAGAGGGCCAAACGAATGGTGGAAAGTGGGACGGACGTAGTAATTTTATTGGATAGTATAACAAGACTTACTCGAGCCTATAATCTATCAGTCCCCACTAGCGGACGTACTTTGTCTGGGGGTATTGATCCAATTGCTTTATATCCTCCAAAGAAATTTTTTGGTGCTGCTCGTAATACTGAGGAAAGTGGTAGCCTTACTATTCTAGCCGCTTGCTTGGTGGATACAGGAAGCCGAATGGACGATGTTATCTACGAGGAATTTAAAGGAACAGGGAATATGGAAGTGCACTTGGATAGGCGACTTGCTGAAAAACGTATATACCCTGCTATAGATATAGATAGGAGTGGGACGAGAAGGGAAGAATTACTTCTCGATGAAGTAACACTGCAGAAAGTATGGGTCTTACGAAAAATGGTTGGCATGATAACTAATGATGGAATGAGGTCGACCGACGCCACCGAAAAAGTGTTAGAACGCCTTGCAAAAACTAAGAACAACTCGGAATTCCTTGCTAATTTGGGTAAGGGTAGTTAGAAGACGGCTTCAGATTCAAGGTTTCGTAAAGAGAGTCTATTTTAAACTAGTGAAAAGAAGTCCCTACAGTTGTCCTTATGGCTCTTCTAGGTCAGGCAAAACCACAACCGGATATGTGATTTTCTATAGCCAAATCCATACATTAACTCAGTTCACGGAACAACAAAGTATCTAGTGCTCTTAGCTTGAGAATTAGGGTAGATTTACGAACTACTTGACACCTATTGTCTTAAGGCTACAATGGCAGAGTTAATTTGTTCAATACTTTCTCTTTAGGAGGATGCTATGCCCTCGTCTAAAAAGATAACAGGGAGCCATTTGATAGCGAAAGCTATTCAGATGGAAGGTGTAAGTAATATCTTCACACTGGCTGGAGATCATGTTTTACCTGTACTCGATGTTATGAGCCACAAAGGATTTAGATTTATTGATACTAGGCATGAACAAGCCGCCGTACACATGGCAGATGCTTGGGGAAGAATAACAGGGCAGCCGGGAGTGGCTATATATACGACACCCGGATTTGCTAATGCTATTCCAGGGTTGTCCAGCGCTATGCATGCGGAGAGTCCCCTTCTTTCCATAAGTGGTTGTGCAGAATCAAATGAGCTAGGAAGAGGAGCAATGCAGGAAATAGATCAGGTCGGCATGGCAAAACCTACCACTAAAGGAGCTTGGATGGTAACTGATGTTCGACGAATCCCTGATATGATTGCCAAAGCTTTGAGGTTAGCATACACCGGACGTAGAGGTCCCGTACACCTTACAATACCCGTAGACATTCAGCAAGAAGAACTCTTCGAGGATGAAGTAAAGTTTTATGAACCTTCGGAGTATCGAAGAAGTTCTCCGTCACTAGCAGGAGCAGCTCAAGTAGAAAGTGCTATTGCTATCCTACGGAATTCGAATAAACCTCTAATAATTGCAGGTAGTGCCGCAGCCTATGCGGAATCAGGCGAAGTGTTACAGAAATTTATTGAAACATGTAGGATTCCATTAATGACAGAAGGAGATGCCAGAGGATTGGTGTCTGACGATCATCCCTACTGTGCTGGATTCTTTGACAGTGGATTAAACCATGCTGCACGTATGATGAAAGAAGCGGATACGATTGTTTTACTTGGCAGAGCGCAGGATTTAATTATGGGATATGCTATGCCCCCTAATGTTTCTTCAGACGCCAAAATAATCCAAATCGATCCTTCTGAAGCAGAGATCGGTCGCAATAGAGGCGTTTCGGTTGGAGTAGTAGGAGATATAGAGTCCGTTGTGAGCCAATTGACAGAATGCGCCTCTCAATATACTTGGTCGGATCTTCCATGGATTCAGCAACTTGCAGATGCTCGCAAGCAACAATTTGATGAGCTGGAATCTTTATCCAAAGAAGAAAGTCCTATGCATGCCACTTATGTCCATAAGATCCTTAATCAACAACTTAAACCGGATGATTATGTAATATTCGATGGCGGTGATTTTTGCCATTTTGGCAGGGCCTATATCCCGGCGTTAACTAAGAAATCATGGTGGTATTTACCACCATTAGGTATGTTGGGATCTTCATTACCAACTGCAATGGCAGCGAAATTAGCACATCCCAAAAGACGAGTTTTTATGATTACCGGAGATGGTGCATTTGGATTTAATGGACTGGAATTTGATACAGCAGTTCGTCATAATTTAGATATAGTAGCTATATTAGGTAATGATTCGGCTTGGGGCATTGATCGACAGATTCAGTTGGGTGTTTTTGGTAATGCCGTAGCCACTGATCTGTTGCCAACTCGATACGACCAAGTAGTGCGAGCTTTGGGAGGCCATGGCGAGAACGTAGAAAATCCACAAGAACTTCCCTCGGCTATAGAGCGGGCTATCAATATAAAACGTCCTGCATTAATAAATGTGCAAGTGCAAAGAGCAATTAGTCCACGAGCAGAAGCAGCAATCGCCAGATGGAAGACTGATTCTCCTTTACCTATCTAAATTAGAGTGTTGAATTTAAGGACGATTTATACTCATGCTCGCAACAAAAAAGGGTATCTTATTTCCCACTATGGTTGTAGGTAGTTTGCCTCGACCACAGTGGGTGAGAGATCTCGTTGAAGAGAGGAAATCAGGGCTAATTGGGGTAGATAAGTTTAACAATGCTTTGGATGACGCTATTCCTATGGCTATACGTTTGCAAGAACAGGCGCGCGTCGATTTCATTTCAGATGGCGAGTGGAGAAGAGAAAGTTACATAAAAGTCTTTTCCGAATCCGTTAGCGGATTCAGAAAAGACGTCATTGATGGAGGAGGCTCGGCATTTCCGAATCTTATGTATCCTGCTGTTGTATCTGAAATTAAACAACACCACAATATATCAGTTGGAGAGGCTGAGTTCTTGCTCGAACATACACGATCTCGTGTTTTGGTCGCGATACCTTCTCCATATACTTTGTCGCGCCGTATGTGGAGTTCGGATCATTCTAAAAATACCTATTCTTCACCCGACGAATTCATGGAGGCTTGTATACCGATCATTCGGCGGGAGATCCTTCTTTTAGAAGGATTAGGAGTTCACGCTATTCAGTTAGATGATCCTTGGCTCGGCCTACTAGTCGATCCTGTTTATCGTGAAGGACGAGGTATAGTGAATATAGATAGGGAAATTGAAAGTTGCATAAATGGGGTAAACGGAGCTACGAAGGGCGTCGATATTGATAGAATCAGTTTGCATTTGTGTCACGCCCATTTTAACAGAAGACATTCTACGACAGGGCCTTACGATATAATTATGGATGCTTTGGGTGAAATAAATGTTGGGAGATTTGCAATGGAATTTGCCACTCCGGACGCTGGAGGTTTAGAAGTCCTAAAATATTACCCAGAGAACAAAGTTTTGGGACTTGGTGTTATAGACCATACAGATAGACATGTTGAAACTCCGGAAGAAGTGGTAACTAGAGTTGAAAACGCAATGGAGTTTTTACCTAAGGAACGTATAACCCTTAATCCTGACTGCGGATTTTCGCCATCCAGTTCTAATCCGATGGATTTAGATGAAGCTTACGCAAAACTTTGTTCCATGTCGAAGGGAGCTCAAGTTCTAAAGCAAAAATACGGATGATATGATTAGTCGAAAGCATATTGATCTAGTAACATCGACTACATGATTATTTGAATTACAGGAAATACAATGAACTTATCTCACCTCGTTCATCTCCAAGTAATTTATATGTAGACTACCGACTATACAATGTCTTATCATCTATAAATGACCAAGGGAAGAGTGGATTTTGAAGGAAAAAGTAAAGCGTCCGACACCTTTATTTAGTTGGTTTATTCCTATAGATGGAGATGGTACTCATATAGGAACTTACAGGCCGGAACGAAGCCCCACATTCGAATATTTGAGGAAGGTTGTTGAGGCTGCTGAAAATGGAGGATTCCATTCACTTCTGATTCCAACACGATTCGTTAATGGGCTGTTCGAGGAAGCCGCACCTTTGGCAGAAACGTGGACAATGGCAACGGCTCTAGCTGCTGTATCAAATAGAATTCGATTCTTGATAGCTGTCCGCCCCGGGTTTATTTCGCCTGGCCTTTTCGCACAAATGGCTTCAAGTCTTGACCGTATAAGTGGGGGTCGAATCGATATTAATATAGTTCCGGGAGGAATTCAGGGCGATTTCGAGAGGCTGGGAGAAATGAGTGACCACAGCAACAGATATGAACGCGCCGAAGAATTCATAGAAGTTTGTCGCCAGTTATGGAAAGATCCGGAACACGTTACATACAATGGCCGATTTATTAAATTAAATAAAGCGTTGGTATCCCCGAGCCCAATTGATGATGGACCTAAGTTCTATCTGGGAGGAGCATCAAAAAGCGCTCTTGCACTCGCTGGTCGCCAGTCAGATGTCTATTTAGCGTGGATACAACCTATCGCGAAAATAGCTCGTCATTTAGAACTAGCCAGGGAGCACTTTCGTACGTCTGGTAGGAATCCTGTATTTGGATTAAGGTCACATCTTGTGATGAGAGATACCGAAGGTGAAGCATGGGATGCTGCGGATGAACTGATCTCACAGGCTGATAATGTTGTTAAAGAGCAAAGAAAGGCCGTTTTTGCAGGAACTACCATGGTAGGTCAACGTGAACAACTTCACATTGCTCCTAATCATAGATTGTCAAGACGTTTATGGAATGGTATATCTACCGTCAGAGTAAATTGCGGAACTGCATTGGTGGGTACGCCCGAGCAGATAGGTCACGAGATATTACAATATTGGCGTTTAGGAATCGATGAGTTTATATTATCCGGGTTTCCACATGTTGAGGAGTGTGAACGTACGATCGATAAACTTATTCCTGTTGTAAGGACTTTGATTAATCGAGAGAGGTGCAAATAATCAATGCCGACTGCAGAGATAGTATCAATAGGTTCAGAGCTTTTGTTGGGACAAATTGTTGACACAAATGCTACATGGATGGCACGTAGATTTACAGATCTAGGGGTTGATGTGTACTTTAAAACTATAGTTGGTGATAATCCGGTACGTATGAATGAAGTGATAAAGAGGGCGCTTGATCGATCTGACATAGTTATCACAGGAGGTGGTCTGGGCCCGACTGAAGATGATCTAACAAGGCAGGTCATAGCACAAGTTACTGGTAGACGTTTGATTAGAGATCGTGGAATGTTAGAACAAATCTATAGTAGATTTAGAAATCGGGGTCTTATAATGACTCCTAACAATGAAAAACAGGCCGATATTCCCGAAGGAGCTATAATTGTCGAAAACCCCAATGGTACAGCGCCATCCTTTATAGTGCAGGAGCCGAAGAGTGTGATTTTTGCACTACCTGGGGTACCGTTTGAATTAAAATGGCTATTTGATAACGAGGTGACTAAATATATTAAAGAAAGGTTTGACCTGTCAGAAACTTTGACCTATAAGGTGTTAAAGGTGGCCGATCTGGGAGAGAGCAGCGTGGATGATCTCATCGGACACCTGATTATTAGTTCGAGTAATCCCACTGTGGGTGTGTTGGCACATCCAGGGCAAGTAGATATTAGAATAGCGGCTAAATCCACGAATATAGATGAAGCTATGAATTTAATTTCTGTGGTTGAAGATAAAGTGCGTGGTTTACTAGGAGATCATATTTTTGCGATTGATGATGAAACTATGGAAACTAGTGTGGGTAAGCTACTAACTGAGAGAGACTTAACTGTATCAGTGCACGAAGACCTGACAGGAGGCATGCTATCTGAGCGCGTTCAGATGGCGACTCATGAACTATTTGTCAGAGGCGTTGTGAGTTCTGGATTAAAATCTATACGTCAAGTCCTTTCCAGTTTACATTCACAGGAAGATATTGATAGGATCCTTGCTGATCCGGTGACCCTTACGGATGAATTAGCCTACGCTGTACGGTTTGGAAGTGGTAGCGATTACGGGTTGGCGCTACATGCATATTCAGATCCTTCTGAAAAAGTAGAAAACTTAGGTGCTGGCGAGACTTATATTTCCGTTACAGACGGAAGAAAGTTTAAGAGAAGAACGTACAATTACGGAGGTAGAGGAACTCCTGATCGAACAAGGATGAGTCTAAACGCTTTAGATCTCTTGAGATCCGTCCTTCTAAAGGATTTCTGAGACAGGAGAACAACGTATTGGGAGTAATCAAATGCGCTGGGTGAGATATAGGTTAAATGATCTGGAACATTATGGCATTATGTCCCATGACGGGATACGGGAGGTTCGTGGAAGCCCTTTTGATTCTTACGAGATAACTGGAATATATAGACTTGAAGACAGCGTTGAAATCCTGGTACCAGTGGTTCCTAGAACTTTCTATGCTGCTGGTATAAATTATGAGGAACATGTTAGGGAAGCAGCACTTCTTTTAGGGATACAGCCGTCTCTTCCTTGTAAACCTGATATTGGGTACAGAGCTAATAACGCTCTAATAGCAAACGATGCACCTATAATCATTCCCCAGGATGCCACTGGGAAAGTACAGTATGAAGGTGAGTTAGTTGTTGTGATAGGGCAAAAAGCCAAGAACTTATCTGAGAAGGATGCGCTTTCCTGCGTACTAGGCTATACAATAGGAAATGACGTGAGCGAAAGGAATTGGCAAGCATCTGATCGTACTATGTGGCGTTCGAAAAACACGGATACATTTAAGCCTATGGGCCCGTGGATAGAGACTGAGGCTGATATTGGTAATATGGTTACGAAAGTTCATTTGAATGGTGAGATTGTTAATCAATTTACTACCGGAGATATGATATTTGGTGTTGAGAAATACATTAGCGCGATGAGCCGTTATCTAACCCTCTATCCCGGGGACGTCATATGGATGGGTACAGATGGATCCTCTAAGAATTTGCAAAACGGGGACCTAGTAGAGATAGAAATCACTGGTATAGGTATACTACGGAATCCCGTAATTAAAGAAAGACTGTAATATACATGACTATTATAAATTCCGTATTGGGTCCTCTCGGAACAGCTGATCTGGGATTTACCTTGTCCCATGAACATGTCTTAGAAACTTCGGCTGGTCTTCAACATGTATATCCAGATTTTATTGATCGAGACCGGGGTATAAGAAAAGGTGTGGAGGCACTCAAGGAGGCATATGAAACAGGATTGCGTACAATCGTAGATGTCACAACATTCGATTTAGGGCGAGATGTGAAACTATTAGAGCAAGTTTCACGTGAATCCAAGGTTCAAATTATTTGTAGCACGGGGATATGGCTAGACATACCCCGTGCCTTTTGGTACGCAACAGCTGACATGATAGCTCCGCTGTTTATCAAAGAGATAGAAATTGGTATAGAAGGAACTGGGATTAAGGCTGGTATAATTAAAGTTGCCACCGATGTAGGTGGCATAACCGGACCAGGAGAGATTATTTTAAGAGCAGCATGCAGAGCTCATCGTGCAACTGGAGTACCAATTTCTACACATGCTTGGGCTCTTGAACGCACTGGAGAGGAACAGATCCGTGTATTTCAAGAAGAAGGAGTAGATTTAAACCGTGTTTATATCGGGCATAGTAACGACAGTACTGATCTAGACTATCTCTTGAAATTATTGGAATCAGGGGTTTGGGTTGGGTTAGACAGATTACCGGCTGGTCATAGGCAGGGAACCCCGGATTGGGAAACAAGAACTATCGTAGTTAAGCAACTTATAGATGCTGGCTTTGGGACATCGTATTATGTTATCTCATGACTGGCAAGTGACCCTCTGGGTGTCTACAAATGAGATGCTAGAAAGCCGGCGTAAATATAATCCGGATGGCTATAATTTCATCTCACGCAGAGTTTTGCCCAGGCTCACCCAACTTGGTGTATCAGATGATCTGATATATCAGATCATGGTAGAAAACCCCCGCCGGTTTTTTGAGGGGGGGGGGTATAGTTAATCTCTAATTATCAGGGAACGGCCGGATTTTGAAGCGAAATAAAAAAGGGTCCCGCTCACGCGGGACCCTGTGTGGGAGGTGTTCCAACGAACACCTAGCTGGCCCACCTCCTCGTACTACTATCCAATTTCTTCTACCTCCTTTCCGGAGACGCATCTCTAAACTTTCATCAACATCCTCCTAGTCTCCTGAGCACATTATAACCGTTTGTGCTAATGTTTGGGAATAGGGAATTTATACGGAATTGTGGCAAGTAGCATTCCAGGATTGCTAAATACTTCATTTGGAACAGCTAGAGAGACATTATATGTCTAAATCTCACTTATTGGGAGACATGAATGATAGAGGGTATAGCAGGGATAGTAATATGGACTGAAAATGTTGAGAGATTGAGTTCATTCTATAGACACAAATTAAGATTGCAACCACATACAATTAGAAGTGATTTTGTTGCCTTCAAGTGGGGAGACATGAGATTAAGTATTGGTAAGCACCAACATGTGAAAGGAGAGTCTCGCGACTCTTATCGGATTATGATTAATCTGTTAACAACTGATATTATGAAGACTTATGAAAAGCTTAGATTAAGCAACGTCGAGTTTATTAGACCTCCGGAACAAGAGCACTGGGGTGGGTGGGTCAGTACTTTTAGCGATCCCGATGGCAACATATTACAGTTGTTGGCACAACCTGACTAAATATAACTTAAATAAACTCACCTTTAGCAACCATTACTACACTTCCTCCTATCAATATTCGGTATTTATTACCAATAAATCTTGACTTTAAATATATCAAAGACCTACGCCCTATTTCGTAGCCTTGTTCAACTTGAATGTCAAGAGAATCTTTGTAAAAAACGCCATGATTAATTAGATAGCTTGCTAGACAACCATTGCCACTACCGGTGGCTGGATCTTCGGTTACGCCATAATATGGAGCAAACATTCGCACATTTATATCATTCTCATTGTCGTAGGTCTCTTGGCAATATATGAGGATAGCTTTCGCTTGAGAATCTTGGATGAATGCCTGGTATTTCTCTGATACTATCTTTGCTCTCTTTATAGCTTCTAGGTTCTTTAAAGGGACTATAATGAATGGTAACCCACTAGACACTACTTGAATTGGGAGTTCCTGTATGATATCGAGGTGCGTTAAATTTAAAAGTTCTAATACATTATTGGGATTTACTATCGCATTAAATGTTGGGTCAGGTTGTTGCATCCACAGTTTGGATACTAAATCCCCACAATATTCGAAATATACCTGGATTGGCCCAACTGCTAGTTGGAGAGTGATCGAAGAAATATTCTTCTTGATAATCTGTTTTTGTATTATATAAGCAATGCCCAATACTGGATGACCTGCGAAAGGGATTTCTTGAGTTGGAGTAAATATACGGATGTTATATCTGGAGTCGTCGGTAAGACTCTCTTGAAAGGGGCCCAAAAAAACCGATTCAGAGAAATTCATTTCTCTTGCTATTCTGATCATTTCAGACCCAGATAAATCTGGAGAGTATTCGAAGATAGCTAATTGATTTCCAGTGTATTTGTTTTTGGCAAACACGTCCACGATGTAGAAAGAATACGGAGGCATATAAATCTGAACTCCCGAATTGAGTTTGTGTATTTAAAACCTGTTCAAAAATCTATATGGGTGGACGCTTATCAAAGAGTCTAGTTTTCTGTTGGTACGTATAACTCGCACGAATTATGGTAGGCTCGTCAAATGGCCTTGCTGCTAATTGTAGACCTACCGGCAATCCAGAGGTTGTAAATCCACATGGGACGGATATGGCCGGCATTCCGCTCATGTTATACGGACTAGTGAAACTTAACATTTTGACTGTGCTCATTAATTCAATTTCATCGAAACGAGGTGCGGGTTGGGACATAGTAGGAGAAGCAATAAGATCTACTTTTTTGAAGATATGTGCGAATTCATCTTGAAGCGACTTTCGTAAACGCTGGGATTGGATGTAATCACTAGCTGAATAAAGGGCTCCCATACGAAACCATTCACGTACCATTTCTCCGAAGTCATTGGGCCTTTGAGATAGATTTCTTTTATGGTATGTGAAGGCCTCACTGAGCATAATAACGCGTTGAGCATGGCCAATGTATTCCAACGACGGTATTGTTATCTCTTGAATTATGGCGCCCAAGTCTTGTAGTGTTTCGATAGCTAGACCAACGATCTTGAGTGTCTCACTATCAATTCTGGGGTCATCAGCAAAAAAGAAATGCTTGGGAATTCCTATACGCACACCTTTCAGATCTTCGGTGAGTGAGTCGGAGTAATTGGGTACGGATACTTTACTGGATGTAGGGTCTTTCGGGTCATATCCTGATATAGCTTGCAACATGATGGCTGTATCTTCGACAGTCCAGGTCATAGGACCACAGTGGTCTAGTGTCCAGCTGAGTGGAATTACTCCGTAACGGCTAACTCTTCCGTAAGTTGGCTTAAGTCCTACTATACCGCAAATGGAAGCAGGACCTCGTATGGAACCCCCTGTACACGATCCCAGAGAGCCCATGCAAAGCCCAGCGGCTGTAGCAACACCTGATCCACTGCTTGATCCTGAAGGACCATGATCAATATTCCAGGGATTACGTGCTAGAGGGAATCCACATGTATGGTCAGGACCTCCTAGGGCAAATTCATGCATTGAAAGTTTTCCCAGCAGTATAGCACCTGCTGATTTGAGCCTTGAGGTGGTTGTAGCATCCTCAGACGGAATTCGATCTTTCATAACTCTCGAACTAGCGGTCGTCCGAATATTTCTGGTGTCATATAGATCTTTTAGAGCTATCGGTATACCGTGCAAATCGCCTTTATAGATACCATTCATTATGTCGGATTCAGCATCTTTTGCCTCTGATAAGGCATTTTCAGGTAGGACAGTGATATACGATTGAAGTTTAGCATCGAGGCGATCTATACGATTAAGGAAAGCCTCTGTGAGCTCTACAGGTGATAGCCGATGTTCCCGTATAAGTTTACTAGCTTCTTTAATAGTAAGATAATAAAGTTCTGATTCATGAGATATCATATTTAAAACTCAACTTATTACATTTGTATCGGGAATAAATATTGTAGCCAAGTCAGTCGCACCCAGTTCTATATTTCCCAGGATCGTCCGTTCCTCCATGGTATGCTCATACAATGGCCTTAGAGATTCTAATTCTACATCTGTAAGGTGGAGTCCAGAATGTTTAGCGATGGATTTAAAGTCTTCTAAAGAAATTGTGTCGCCGTTTATCATATAGCTTCACCTTTATTACGTGAGTTTTGTCTCGATGAATGTAAAATCACACAGATATTAATTTTTGAATATTCCGACTAGAATTCTGATAAATTCGCTCGTTAGTTGTATTTATTGAGCCGTCCAGCCGCCGTCTATCACTAATTCACTTCCGGTTACGAAAGTTGACTCGTCTGATGCTAGATAGATAACGCCGTAGGCAATGTCTATGGGATCGGCAAAACGACCTAAGGGTATGCGTGATAGCATAACAGCGTAGTCGTCTTTATTGGAGCGTCTATGCGCTGTCATAGCAGTAGTAACTGGTCCCGGATGCACTGAATTAACCCTAATACCTGAACTGGCATATTGGATGGCTGCAGCCTTTGTAAAGATACGGACAGCTCCTTTTGATGCTTGGTATTGAGGGCTGCTGCTGTCCATTCCTACTAATCCTAATTGGGACGAAATATTAATTATTGAACCACCGCCGACCTTGATCATTTCGGGGATCACACTTTTTGTGCCTAAGAAAACACCCTTGGCATTTATATCCATTACTCTGTCCCATTCCTTTACAGTGGTATCTTCAACCAAACTAACCGCAGAAACACCAGCGTTATTGACCAGAATATCGATTCTACCGAATTGTTTGATCGTATCAGACACAGATTTTCTCCATGAATCCTCGTTCGTCACGTCTAAATGAAGGAAAACACATTTCCTACCGCCTTGGTTGATCTCAGATTCGACATCTCTGCCTAGATTGCTTTGAATGTCACCTATTGCGACAAGGGCACCTTCATCAGCAAACATTTTTGCTTCTACCGCACCCATGCCACTGGCTCCACCACTGATCAATGCAACCTTACCTTTCAACCTCATTGGAACCCTCCGAAATTAACATTTTATCGATAGATGATTGAACTGGTAGTCTAACACAGATTATCTACCAATTAGAAACCGTACGAATCGCAAAATTTAGGTATCTTTCAGCGTCTTCTTTTAGTAATAATCTTGCATCTACTAAGTTTTGAGCAGCTCGTTGTATTGAATTCACATAATCGGTTTTTTTAGGATATCGTTCTTCGATTGAAGGTCTTGAATCTCCTGTATTATCTCTAATGACGGTGTTTTTAGAAAACGGAAGAAAACTACCAATGATTCCCGCGAGAGTATTCGGTGCAGATCCTGATGGCCTGAAATTCCATCCTGTATACGTTGCCAGCGGTGCTTCCACTTCTGGTGAACGTACGCCGGCCAGATCGTTACCATCATCATCAATTTGAGGCACTAGAATTACGTATTCCTTTGTTTGAATTTCGCGCGGTGGTTCTACAGATAGGATTCCCTCGTCGAATTCAGAACCATGGTCTTGTACGTATAGACGATTCGGGTTAGGGGGGCAAGAAACCCCGGATATTTTTGGAAACCGTGATGATACTTCATTTGCTTCGACAGCTGTATAATTGGATCTTTTTGGGATACGACTATCTGGAGGCAGAATATCGCGACTGACCCATGAATCCAATGAATCAAGTAAAGCTCTTAGCAGTGCTGAAGTGTTAAGAGGATTAGACATGTGAAGATGATGGCCCTTTGTTGGTCCTCCAAGTGGATCGGCGCTATGTTGCGAACTGGAGAACAGAAACATCCTAACTTTCGGATGTCCAGGGAGATCTTCGCCTATGGGGTCGGTATGGACAAGAGATCCTCGTCGTTCCCAGTATTCCGATGATGTTTGTGTGTGTATAACAAGAGGGTCAGTGTCTGGACGTTTCAAAATTCCGTCAGTTTTACCTGTTAAAGGATCGGTTATAATGTTGTAGGCGAAGGGAAACTGGTCGGAAGGGTACAGATGTTCGTTGTGCGTCCGAGGGAAACGTCCTGGTTGCGCAAACCTGTGGTTAAGGACAATACGTCCCCCTCCAGACACATGTGGAGATACCCCTTGGAAAACTTGTCTACCTTTCGTGTCAATATTGAAACCACTATAAACAAATTCCCGTAGGAAGCGCCCACTCTGAGAACGTCCCCAGGCGTAAGCTTTATCCACACCTATACCGTTTTTAGATAGTGGGTTGGCGAATCCTCTATTATCGAAAGGCTCGTATAGAAGGAATGATACGAGATCTCTAATCGCAGTGAATCCTAAACCCATTATCATAGGATTCTTAGCCTGGTATATAAGTTCATATATCCAGCCGGGCTTAAATCCTTGAGGAAAATAGCAGTGTGTCGGGGCGTGTTCTGCGTCCATTTTTTTGAGTAAGTGGTGGAACGACCAATCCTTATCTGCAATATCCTCCCGGATATCTGTTTCGTATTCCCTTACAGTAAATTTTGCTGTTCTTGTGTCGGTTAATACGGGTGGGTAATTCTTGGTATAGTCATTAGCACTTAAGGGCATTAAGGTAACGTCTGGAGTCTCAGAGATGAATTCTGTGCGCACGATGCCTGTAATATCCGAATCACCGTCCTTGGCTACAGGCAATTTCATGGTAAGACGGCCATCACCGTCAAGGATATCACCCTGCCACCCGGACCATACAATTGTGTATCCTCGTCTCATCAGAAATCCGTTCCCTGCATGTTCTTCGTTAAATGGGTTGTTACTATGAACAGCATCGTTGAAAAACTGAAGAATTCTTTTGTTACCGCGGTTGTTAACGTCGTATATTATACGGCGGTTAGATCTCTCTAGATGAACAGGTTTAAGTATATATATGTCTGAGGAATAATCCACAGAGCCATCAGCATTTTTAGGCGCAAAACGCAAGTCAACAATGGATTCATACATACAGTCGTTGGGATTGATATTATAATGAATTTGACCCTCCAATATTTCATATGGACCAACTTCTCCGAAGGTTATGCCATTCGCAAATGTCCTAGTGTTAGTTACATCCATTCGGATTTTTGGGTTGATCATATTAAATTCTCTCTTATAATTGATGTTAATTAATCGATTATCACAAGTATGATAATCATAAAACTTGAATTATCTAGCTGCAACTTTCAAGTTGTAAAATAGGTTTGGTAACCAAGTTACAAGAATGGAGCCAACCCTGTTTAAAATAAATAACATTTTATGGTATGATTTATAGTGATTTTCGAACTTAATCAAATAAGACACATGACAGTAGAATGTCGGTTTAGCTACTGTCTATTTGGTCTTGACACCTGTTAGAGCTATGTGATAATTTTCACCTGGCCTTTAAATTGTGGCTTTTGTTCTTGCCTAATTCAATCTACTGAGGACTGTCAATTTATGGAGCCGAGCGCATTAGGACTAGCCGAATGGAGTGAACTGGGCTTATTACTTAAGAATTTATGGCTCGTGCTGATTTTCGTGGTTTTTTTTGCTGCGAATATGATGATCGGTCACAACTTCATACCTTCATTTGTGGCCACGGACCACATTCCTAGAAAATTTCAAAAAGTTCGCCCTTTCTTTTATGCTCTGGCTGCGGGCTCTTTTGCGTTGGCTATCTTTTTTTTCATTAGAGTAGTGGATCATGCAGGAATTCTTGAGATCGTTTGGCCGAATTATTATATATAAATGTCGCTAATGGAGTCGTGACGCTCTAAATTGTAATGTTGTTAGGAAAGACGTAGTTTGATACCAGGGGATTTCCAAATTTCTAAGCCTTCCCGTAAGAGTATGGTTAAACTCGCTATTTTGGGAATGTTTGGATTGCTGGTAATTGCGCTTATTGTCGTGCTTTTAGTTTTCGTTATATCAGCATGGTTGGGAAGGCCTATAATATTTGGCTACAGTGAAGGACCTGATCAACCTATAGCTTTCCCCCACACTACACATGTTGAAGAACTGGGATTGGACTGCACCTTTTGCCATCGAAATGTCACAGTAGGCGAATCTGCTTCAATTCCTGCAGTAGGGTTGTGTATGACATGCCACCAAAATATCGGCGATGAAATTCCTGAAGTGGAGAAACTAAGACTAGCATTCGAGGAAAATCGCCCCATTGATTGGGTACGGGTGCACAGATTGCCGGATCATGTCCAGTTTGTACACAGTGCTCATATTAAAAGATTTGCCGGAACGAAGACAGTGGTGGAGATAATCGACGATCCGGAGAATCAAATTAGATTGACCGATGCACAAAGGATTAATCCAGAGGTTAAATCAAACGAAATGATGGAAATCCTGGTCTCTGACGTTTGTGTAATATGTCACGGTGAAGTTGGGAAAATGGAAAAAGTTAAACAGATTAGGCCTTTGAAAATGGGAGATTGTGTTGACTGCCACAAGAACAACTCGGCTCCCACTGACTGTAGTACATGTCACTTTTAGGGAAAAAACATGCCGATAAATAGAAGAAAATTTCTGACTTTGATGGGTGGTACAGCTGCCGGCGCGGTCCTATTTCAAGCTTGCGGTGTGCCAGAAGACGAACTTTTCGTGCAATCATCTATTGAAATGCCTGAGGATATGGTTTCTGGACTGGACAATTGGTACGCAACTCTATGCAGACAATGTCCCACCAGTGAGGGAATTGTTGTTAGGGTCATGGAAGGTCGAGCTAAGAAGATAGAAGGAAATGTAGATTACCCTGTAAACAGAGGTAAGCACAGTGCACGCTGTGAGGCAAGTCTTCAAGCACTATACCATCCTGATCGTATTTCGGCTCCATTAGTTAGAACAGGTGACAGAGGATCTGGTCAGTTTGATGAAATTAGTTGGACTGACGCTATTGGTCGATTGAGTTATCAACTCAAGAAGCTACAGGATACACGCAATCAAAAGAAAATGATTATGATGACCGATCCTGTATCCGCTCACTTGGGTATGGTTGTGAACCGGTTCGTATCAAGCTATGGAGGTAAACACTTAGGACAAGAAAACCTAGAACGTACAACTCTGGTCGCCGCAATAGAAGAAGTGTTTCTTCAGAAAACGATGCCTGATTTCGATATAGAGAATTCTAATTACATACTTTCTTTTGGAGCTGATTTTCTGAATACCTGGGGTTCTCCTGTGAGGTATGGAAGAGGATATGGCGAGTTTAGACAAGGAGATAATAGAGAACGAGGCACCATGGTTCACATAGAATCGAGATTTTCCATGACTGCTGCAAACGCAGACAGATGGATCTACGTAAAACCTGGCATGGAGGGGATACTTGCGTTAAGTATCGCGCAAGTGATAGTCACGAAAGGCCTAGGGGAACCCGAGGCCGTAGAGGCCTTAACAGGAAAAGGTATGATTAGTTTAGATCAATTTTCACCTGAGAAAGTCACGGAGAAGATTGGAGTACCTGCTGAGAAAATACAAAAGATTGCTGTTGAATTTGCTCAGCATAGACCTAGCATTGCCATAGGAGGGGGGTCAACCGCTGCACATACCAACGGACTGTTTAATTTAAAGGCAATTTTCTCACTAAATTATCTTGTGGGGAGCGTGAATGAGAAAGGTGGAATCATATATAATCCCGAGCCAGTTTTAACTGATATACCAGTTACACCAGTTGTGTCTTCCTTCACAGAATTACAGGATTTTATCCGAGATGTGAGACAGGGTGATGTTGACGTATTGCTTGTACGGGGTGCCAACCCATTCTATGGTCTTCCAGCTGCTACTGGATTCGAGGACGCTCTATTGAGTACCCAACCCGATGGATCATTTAATGTACCATTCATATTCAGCTTTTCGGAATACATGGATGATACTTCAGTAATGGCTGATTTGATTTTCCCGGTTCACAATGCATTGGAAGATTGGGGTAGTGACGTACCTGTAAATGGCCCGGGTTATCAAGTTTTAGGATTTCAACAGCCTGTTGTCCGTCCGTTTTTCGAGTCTAGAGGATCTCATCTAGGAACCAGAGGGTTCGGAGATATACTATTGGAAATAGCGAGAGAACTCGAATTAGATATGGGATTTGATGTAGGGACGTTTAAAGAAGTATTGGAGGATGGGGCTAAACAACTTTATAATCTTCCGCAAGGTTCCGTAGTGGGAGCAACCGATTTTCAGTCATTCTGGCATGGGATATTACAGAGAGGGGGGTGGTGGAATGTAAAAGATAGAGTAACAGGAACGATTCCGCTGCCACCGCAATTGCCTGAATTAGAGGAGCCGAAATTTGATTCCAAAGATGCAAATATGTATCCTTTTCATTTGATACCTTTCGCCTCTGCTTCACTTACTGATGGGAAAGGTGCTTTTTTGCCCTGGTTGCAAGCTACTCCCGATCCGCTAACAACTGCAACTTGGAGTACCTGGGTAGAAATCAATGTCAAGGTTGCGGATGAAATGGATATTAAGGAGGGTGATGTTGTTAAGATAAGCTCACGCTATGGCAGCATCGACGCTCTTGCCTTCCCGCATCCGGGAGCAGCTCCAGATTCAGTGTCTATTCCCATCGGGCAAGGCCATAAAACCACAGAACGATATGCTGGAGGTAGGGGCGCTAATGTTTTATCTATATTATCGCCTTCTATGAAGGATAGTAGAACTGGATCGTTGGCGTGGGCGGCAACCCGTGTAAAGATAGAGAAAACGGAAAATTGGATTAGGTTACCGAAATTTGAGAACACTGTACCGGACTTCCCTCGAGATGATAATCAAACAATTATAAAACTTACACCGGTGGATTCGTAATTAAAGAAAGCCTGAAACTAAGATATCTTGGAGTGTGAAATATGGGAGATGAAAAATGGGGAATGGTGGTAGACATTGACAAGTGCACAGGTTGTCAATCATGTGTTGTTGCATGCCAGTCCGAAAACAATGTCCCGATTAATAGTGAGCAATTATTTAATCAGCGACGAGCTATTGAATGGATACGCGTGGAAAGATATTGGGAAGGTGAGTTTCCCAATGTGAAAGCGAGATTCATTCCTATAATGTGTCAGCATTGCGGAGATGCTCCGTGCGAACCTGTTTGCCCTGTATATGCTACATATCACAATAGTGAAGGATTAAACGTTCAAGTATATAACAGATGCGTTGGTACACGATTTTGCGCAAATAATTGCCCATATCAAGTGCGCTTCTTTAATTTCTGGGAACCAGAGTGGCCTGACAGTCTGAAGAATCAACTTAATCCTGATGTGACGGTGCGCAGCCGAGGAATAATGGAAAAGTGCACCTTTTGTATTCAAAGGATTCGTCGGACCACACGGGATGGAGAAGTAGAAGATGGTGATAGAGGTTTAAATCCAGCGTGTGTTAATGCATGTCCAACGGAAACTTTGTTTTTTGGTGACCTAAACGATCCGACCAGCTCCGTATCTAAAAAGATAGAAAAAGAAGAACATGGCGGAAGAGGATATAAATTGTTGGAAAATTTGGGAACCAGCCCAAACGTAATTTACCTTAAGAAGGTTGATAAAGAAGCGGAAGAGCTAGAGGGAGCTCATGACTAGAGAGTACCAAGACTCTAACGACCCTACTATACGCGACTTATCTGCGTCGTCTGCATTGAGTCGTGAACTGCTAGCAATTCATAATCGCTCCTGTGGGACAATGTTTAGAACTACTGCTTTCGTGCTTGCTGGGCTGTTTATTTTGGGAGTCATAGGGTTCGTAGTGAAGATCATTACTGATGGACCAGAAGATAAGGCTTCGTGGGGATATCACGCAGCAGTCTTTGCCTTTATAATTACTACGGCAAGTGCCGCTCCTATAGTTGCTATAGCTCCTAGAATGGTGAAGGCACATTGGAGGAGGTCCATTTCGCGTGCAGCGGAACTTTGGGCAGTGGTAGGAGTGTTAT
The DNA here is from genome assembly GCA_963578655.1 of Dehalococcoidia bacterium. Taxonomy (GTDB): domain Bacteria; phylum Chloroflexota; class Dehalococcoidia; order Lucifugimonadales; family CAUZEB01; genus CAUZEB01. Next base: position 22,068 of record CAUZEB010000011.1, read on the forward strand.
CGTTAGTTCTTTTTTTGCCGTTATTGGCCGTATTACCTAGTTTGGCTGATGGCCGTCGTACTTTCTGGTTTTATCACCCGGGAGAAGTGCCTGAATTCACGCCACATGTATGGACGACGTTGGCTATTCTGGGCCTGACTGTACTGGGTTTGGCTTTAGTATGGATGTCTTCACTACCAGATATGGCCCTATTAAGAGATAATAGTTCCGGGTGGAAGCAAGGAATGGCTAGACGCCTTGCGTTTGGATGGAAGGGTACGTCAAGACAATGGTTCATTCAAAAGCACCGGCTGGGTATTTTGGGAGCGTTTTACTTTATGATGCTGGTATTCGCTCATTTTATGATTGTAGCGGATTTTCTGATGCCATTGGTACCGGGTTGGATAGACGCACTATTCCCTGCGACACATGCTTTTAATGGGTTGCAGGCAGGGATTGCGACAGTGTTGATAACAATGTTTTTCCTTCGTAAATACGGAGGCTATCGTGATTATATCGGCATCGATCAATTTCGAAGTATGGGGAAACTGTTATTGGCAACCTCGTTATTATGGGTATGGTTCTGGTTCTCCAGTTTTAACGTACTGTGGTACGGTGCGAAGCCTAGTGAGCAGGCAGTCTTGGAATTATTGATGGTAGGACCATACCTACCCATTTTCTTGGCCGTTTTCGTAACAGTGTTTATAATTCCTTTTTTCACAATGATTTGGAATCCTGTACGAAGAAGCACTTGGGGACCACCCCTCATTGCAGTATCCGTACTGATTGGTACATTGTTAGATCGTGTCAGGCTTTATGTCGCCGCTTATTCAGTACCAGGTATAGGTGATCCCAAGATTGATAAACACGAATTGCACATTGGAGATGTCCCCAGCGCTGTTATTCCTAATGTATCTGATGTCCTTATTGTTGTTGGTGCGATAGCAGGAGCTATTTTAATATATATGTTAGTGACTAGAATAATACCCGTAATGAATATATGGGAACAAAAGGAATTGCTCTTATATAAGGTACATAAATCGTTTCATAGGACGGAAGTCCAAATTCTTGGAAAGCCGGATTAGCTGTGGTGCTATTGTAGTAGTTATATAGTAGAGGCAGTATGCAAGAACATATCCAAATCGATGATAATAAACAAATAAATAATGATTTGCTGAGTGGGGTTTTATCTTGGCCTAAGTGGCATCTCGCGGCTGCTTCCTTTCTAGCCCTTGTTATAGCTACTGGCTTGGGGGCTTATGGGTGGGAGCTGAATAAAGGTGTCGGAGTTGCTGGTATCAACCGTCCTGTTTACTGGGGCTTCTACCTGGCAAATTTTGTTTTCTGGATAGGTATTAGTCACGCGGGTATAATGGTTTCAGCGATATTAAGACTTACTCAGGCTGAGTGGAGACGTCCGGTCACGAGAGCGGCTGAAGTTCTTACCCTGTTCTCGTTACTAGCGGCTCTTTCCAATATATTTTTCCATCTCGGTCGTCCTTGGCGTGCGTTCTGGATTCAGCCTTATGACTTCGCTAGAGGTATTTGGCCTAACGTGAGATCACCGTTTGTTTGGGATCCAGCCGCAATTGGGACTTACCTTATAGGCAGTTCGCTATTTGTTTATGTTGCCTTGCTCCCTGATATAGCAGTGATAAGAGATAAATCAAAAGGTAAAGTTGCCAAGACGGTTTATGGAGTTCTTTGCCTTGGATGGAGAGGTACGCCTAGGCAGTGGAAATTACAGGCTGTGTCTGGCATCCTCTTGTCAGCTTTGGTTTTACCTGTATTTGTTTCCGTACATAGTATAGTGTCTTGGGACTTCGCTGTTCAGATCGGTGTTGAAGGCTGGCATTCTACTATATTTGCCCCATATTTCATTATTGGAGCGATACACTCCGGGGTTTCTGCGGTCGCTATGGTTATGGCGCTGATGGTTTGGATGTGGAAAGGGTATGATAAATATATAAGGCCGGATCACTTTGATGCGATTGGAAGATTATTGATAGTTGTTGCTACGACTTGGTTCTTCTTCTTTGCTTTGGAATTCATATATGCTATATACACACTGGAAGAACCTGAGCTAGCTTTGAGGGAACTTCAGGTCCTTCAGTGGCCATATGGATTTCTTTTCATTGTATTTCTTTTAAGTTCCTATTTTATCCCGATTCCATTATGGTTATTTAAGAATGTTAGGAAAAGTGCGAAATGGATGTTTTGGACCACAATTTTAGTTAATATTGGAATGTGGTTGGAGCGATTCCTTATCATAATACCAGGACTTGCACGAAGACAGGCATTCACATTTGATTGGGGTACGTATCACCCTAGTATTATAGAAATACTGTTGGTTGCTGAGACCTTTGCATTTGTAGCGTTAGGGATTCTAGTCTTCTCTAAAGTTTTCCCACTTGTTCCTCTTTTTGATGTAAAGGAAGGGATGGTATTTAGAGATGAAATTAAAGTAGGCAGGATCACTGTTCCTGCTTCAATTAGAGAATAAGAGGCTCATTATTATGGCAAAAAGAAGCGTGTTAGGGTTATTTACCAATGAAGATGCTGCGGCCGATGCTTTGGATTCTTTGAAAGGGGCTGGCTATACTTCAAGCGAATACGAGGTGCTAACCGATACCCCGTATCCTGAAGGAACATTTGGCGAAGCCGAACCTGTACATAAATTGTTCAGATGGCCTCTCATTGGGGCGGTGTGCGGATTTATAGTTGCTCTCGTCCTCACTTCTGGGACTCAGCTCGCTTATCCTATGGTTACCGGGGGCAAACCGATTTTATCAATTCCACCTATGACTATAATTCTTTATGAAGGTTCCATGTTGGGGGCCATTATTTTCACGGTCATTGGTATATTACTTGAATCTAGATTGCCTCGTTTGTTCATGGGTGCTTACGACACTAGGATCACGGATGGTTACATAGGTGTCACCGTAACGACAGAAAAAAATAAAGTGGAGAATGCCGAACAAGTGTTAAAAGATGCGGGTGCAGAAGATATTAAACGAGGGTGGGAGTGAGAATTTACCAGATGTTACAACCCGCCCCAGGATTATGTAGAGATAAGAAGGTAACTGACGTCACAATTGTTCGGTGGTTTCTGTTTGTACTAGTATTTGCGTGTGTATGCTCAGTTTCTGTTGGTTGTTACAATA
>CAUZEB010000012.1:0-23240 GCA_963578655.1 Dehalococcoidia bacterium
AGCCTGCACCTATTCCAAATAAAAATCGGCCTTGTGAATACATATCTAAAGTTGCTACTTCTTTAGCTAACAGCAAGGGATTACGTTGAGGTACTAAGCAAATGCCTGTACCCAAATTTAACGACGTGGTGACAGCTGATGCTCGACCTAACGCAACAAATGGATCTACAATGTCTGCGTAGACTTTGGGGATAACGCCATCTTTAGATCCAGGCCAAGGACTAGATGTTTCGACAGGAATGATTGGATGTTCGGGGACAAATAGGGAGGTGAATCCCATCTCTTCGATTCGTTTGGCTAGTGGGGCTATATCCATTGAGTAATCAGTAGGGAATGTCGATATACCGATATCCATGATGTTTGGCCTCCGTTTTAGTATTAGCGTAGTCCGTATTGTAAGGTTAATGGATTCTATTCAATGAAGTCTACCAGTGATTACCTGGAATTTTTCGGGAAGTCATAGTTTCGACGAAGAGTAAAATATTCAATTCCTCATTTTATAGTATATCTAGTTTCGATATTTTTCACATATTACGCGCCAGTTAAATTTCTATAATGATTGATGCAGTGCTTAGCAGTACGGATTATGAAAATAACCACCATCGTGATGACATTTCCATGAGAATTCTCATCACATAATGAGAGAGGAAATGATTGGTGAGTTAATTGACACTCCGTAAGAGCTATTATATGATTTCGTGGCTATTTAAGTCGGACACGGCAACGTAGCTCAGGGGCAGAGCGGGCGCTTCATAAGCGCTAGGTCAGTGGTTCGAACCCACTCGTTGCCACCACTGATAATTCTAATCGTAACCACAGTTAGGGTGTGGATCAGCAATATTTCATAAACACAGTCTACGGGCCACGGGGGGCGGTTAGCTCAGCCCGGTTAGAGCGCTTGCTTCACACGCAAGAGGTCGGAGGTTCAAGTCCTCCACCGCCCACACCTATAACAAAAAATCTTTTCTTTTAGTATGAACGTTACTGATTCCTTCTACCTTTCATGTCTATGAATTTGACGTCGAATCTACTTGCTGTAATAAAAAAATCAGAGTTGAAAGAAGTCGAGTGGATTGGTAATAGAGATTTGAAACAATGGTCGATAATATTTTGTTATGATTTAAAATATTAGAACCAGCAGATAGCTGCGGAAACCACTGTAATATAGTGGTTGTGGAAGCGGGCGATGGGATTTGAACCCACGGCCCTTTGCTTGGGAAGCAAATGCTCTACCCCTGAGCTACGCCCGCTCATTAGGTTAGAATGAATAATATGATCATCGCTATGATGATGAGCCTTTTTGATTTTAGCAATTCTAGGCCCGTTACTCAAGTTATAAATTGACGCTGTATTGGGTGGTTTCTCTCCCATGTTAGTCAGTGCATGGATAAATAATATTGGAGGATAGATATGACATTACAACCAGCTATATTGGAAATGGGTATGGGCATTGATCTACATGGACAAAATTACACAAGAGCGGCAAGACGCGCTGTTTGGAATGCAGTCCACCAGAGTAGTTTAATGCTTTTGAACATTTTTGGACCAGATACGAGCCGTAATATGATTGTGGACGTTACTATTGGGATACCCAAGCCAGAAGAAGTTAACCAAGAAGAAGTTTTGAACGTTTTGCCTCATGGCAAAGGGTTCGTCAAAGTTATTCCAGGAGGTTTGGAGATTGAAGGCAAAACCGGATCCGGTGATTTCACTATTATGGCAAATGCGGCTGTAATAGTGAAGTTGGAAATTGCCTGATCATTTCCTAGTCATTACCCAAAGGCGTATCGGAGTTGACGGGCTTTAAATGTATACATATCTTTTTGGCCTCGTCATCTCCTATGTCGAACTTACCGGTTTAGGTCAGGTTTGCAATATAGTTATTTCTAAATTGTGATTCCCTATTGTTTTGGATATTTAGAATCCTGGAATTCTGATAAATCAAGAAGCTTGACCATAGGTATGATTTCTCTAGTCTTCTCGTAATTTTCAACTAAAATCCTGATATCGTTTGGAACGCATTTTGAAAGTCCAGTCTCAGCTTCAAAAGCTACATATATCATTTCTGATTTATTAAGAAGATCATCAGATTCTGACAGGTACATTTCCGTATGCATGGTTAGACTTTTTAGCCCTATTCTTGATGTCTTGATGTATACACTGATCAAGTCATCAAGTCTTGCGGGGGCTTTATATTCTAGTGTAGCTTTAACTGTGACCATATCAAAATACCGACGTAGATTTGAGTCGTAAATATTTACACCTAAATTGCGAAAATATTCACTTTGTATGATGTCAATGTAGGTTACATAGCAGGCATTGTAGACGATGCCTTGAGCGTCGCATTCAGACCACCTTACTCGAAGATCAGCACTAAAATTAAAATTGAGTTTTGACATGAATTCACCTTGCCTTGACACATTTTTGCAGCTAAAGATATACTCTGTAGCGTGGACATGCAAGCAGGAAAAGAATGCGTAGTTATACGCCATGAAGAACGTGAAGTCGAGATCTCTTCTGGTTCAATGACCAGGTTGGCCGGTGTTTCCGAAGCTTTGATGGGAGCGAAAGGTATTCACTTGGCTATAGCAACTATACCACCTGGATGTTCTGCGACGCCACATCACCATGTTAATTGTGAATCTGCTATATATGTTACAAGTGGATCAGGTAGATTCTTAGTTGGGAACAATTTGGAAACGTCGCTTGAAATAAGTACAGGAGATTTCATATATGTGCCACCAGAGGCGGTCCATCAACCGATTAATGATAGCGCGAGTGAACCTCTGGAGTTGATAGTTGCCAGGAATACACCAGTAGAGATTGTTGTGGAGTATAAATCCAGTTCTGATTTGACTTGATATCGAATTTAACTTCCATTGTGGTGTATACTGGAGGCAGGCTGGATGTATATTGGCTACGAGCCGTTTGCACAGCGTGGGGGGCCACTAGCTCAGTCGGTTAGAGCGCAGTCCTGATAAGACTGAGGTCCCTGGTTCGATTCCAGGGTGGCCCACTTTCTAATCTGCTAGTTTTCTCCGTATTTCCTACTATCTGAGTATCTGTGCGTCGTATTGATCAAAACGCTGGTGTATCATCTCACAAGCGTCTGCAGTCGCCTTTAGGATATCTTCAGCGCTGGTGCCTTCTACAAATTCGCCTTTGACGCAGTTTTCAGTGTTAGAGGCTTGCAATCTGGCTCTGTGAAGCCAGCGGGTGTATCCTCTGACCCAATCTGCTAATTCCGGAGATACGTTGACCGCGAATGGCGAGGAAACTTCTCCCTGTGAATTCGTGACTCGGAGTTCAAATGTTCGAGACCTTACCTGTATGTCGAAGCAGATGCCAGCTTTCGGGAATTCAAGGATGAGTTGTATTTGTATATTGGTACGAGTTGCCAAAGTAATGCCTCCCTAGAAAAGCTTGATAGTCGTTTAAAGTTTGTCTCATGGATTTATAAGAGGAAGATTTTTCGATGAATTTATAGGGCGCCTTTCGATAAAGGCTAAACGTCTCTCTTCTGATTCTTCTGATTCCACATAATGGCTAGCGTATCGCTCTGTAGGACTTGGACCACCTTCTGCATACTCGGACATTTCATTGAAAGTGATTTTTTGAAGTTGTAGGATGATAGGGCTGTTGTTTTTTATTAGTTTACAATAACGATCAACTTCACTTTCTAATTGAGTGTGAGGTACTACTGAATTGATTAGTCCCATTTCGTAGGCTTGCTGCGCACTGTATTGTTGCGTAAGCATCCATATTTCCCGAGCTTTTTTTTGGCCTACAACGTGAGCTAAATAGCCCACTCCAAAGCCCGATGCAGGACTTCCGACTCTGGGACCAGTCTGACCAAACTTTGACCTGATAGAAGCTACTGTGAAGTCACACATATACGCAAGGATATTCCCAGATCCTATTGCAAAACCATCGACCATTGCGATTACAGGTTTGGGCATGTGGCGGATTAAATCAATAAATTTGCCTTCACTTGTGCCGCTGTACTCAGGACTGGTTCGGTCTTCACTTTGGTCTCGGCCTGAGCAAAATGCGTTGGGGCCAGACCCAGATACTATTAATACCCTTATGCTGTCATCATTTTTTGTATCTTCGAGGGCTTTCACCATTTCATCCGTTGTTTTACCCCTGAGAGCGTTATAAACCTCTGGGCGATTAATGATGATATGAGCCACTCCATCTTTTTTCTTGTAGATTATATCTGTGAACGTCATTCCGACACCCTCCTGGTTGGTAGCGACTTTAAATTTGTGAGAATCGTATAATACATCAGATAGTTATGTATATAAAAGGTATTTTACTTTATCACTATAATTCAGTTGAGCACATGCGCATGATGGAAGTATAATTACGTTTATGTTAGTAAGTGATATAAGCGAATTTGACCTTATAGATAAATTGAGTTGTGTCCTCGGCCTAGAAAATGAGAGACGCGAAAGGGATTTGAGAGCCTCAGGCTTCGATGTTTTCGTAGGTATAGGAGATGATGGGGCGGTGTGGGAGGATATTTCAGGTGTCAAAGTATTAACCACCGATACTTTAGTAGAAGGTGTACACTTTACTTTAAATCATTCCGATTGGCATGATCTTGGATGGAAAACGTTAGCAGTGAACCTAAGTGATTTAGCAGCTATGGGTGCTATACCGCTTTGTTCAGTCGTTACTTTAGGTTTAACAGCTGATATACCAGTGAATGGATTGCTCGACATGTATAAAGGTATGGCTGAGATATCCAATCAATATGGAGGAGCAGTTATAGGCGGAGACATAGTCAAGTCAGGGGTGTTTTTTGTAACGGTTGCAATGTATGGTAGAGCACTTAAAAGGCATAAGATCCTTACTAGAGGATCGGCCAAACCTGGAGATAAAATTGGGGTTACTGGACATATTGGTTGTTCAAGTGCTGGGTTCCATTCTCTTACAGAAATCAGTGAAGTTAATTACACTGATGATATCCAACATTTGAGAACTGCTCATTTTCGACCTAAACCACGTATAAATGAAGGAATGCTTTTGGTCCGACATGGTGTTAGAACTGGCATGGATATAAGTGATGGACTGATAGGTGATCTAATGAAACTTTGTCAGAGTAGTGGAGTGGGAGCTGTAGTTCGTTCTATGGATGTGCCTGCTGATCAGTATTTGAAGAGATCCTATCCTAAAAAGTGGCTGGATTTCGCTCTTAGTGGAGGAGAAGATTACGAATTATTGTTTACAGCTAGACCCGATATTGTGCAGAAATTGGCTGGCGAAAATGACATCGATTTTTCCATTATCGGTGATATTACATCTGGAATTTCCAAAGTAAGAGTTATAGATGAATGTGGGAGAGACATAGACATTAGCAAAAGCGGATGGGACCATCTCGCATCTGATAAAAATTCAATCAAATAAGATATAATGAGTGAATATGGACAAAGTTACGATAGTTATAGAAACTGAAGATGGTACACGAGCTAGTGAGATTTTAGCGGATCTCCGAAATGTGGTTGAGGCCCTCTATTTCCCAATGAAAATGGTTGGTTTTTGGGATTATCGCGCAGATATGCATTTATGCCCTCAAGAGGAACGCCGAGAAACCTGTCCTCACAGGACCAATCCAAAAAGGCTTAAACCAATAGACTATGCTTATTCAATGGCAAGGGAGAGACAGGCTAATTTAGAAGTGGTTTTTCCTCATTCTGATGTGGCGTTGTTTTTACGTTGACAGTTTATTTGAAGTGATATGGGATTTCTATTGGCACTGCTGTTTTAAGTAATGTGGCAATGAACCTGTAGAGATTTTGACCAACTTGATGAAACAGGTAGATCGAGGATTTATCGGAATTAACTAAGTAGTGTGATCTGTGGTATTCTGTAAACACCTTCCGCTGGATTAGAGTAGTTACAGAATAAATGTTTAGACTGAGGTGTGACAATGGGAAAATATTACGATGAGACTAACATTCCTGATGAATTGAGACGAAAATTTAATGTGTATGACAGAATAGCGTCGTTAGGTATAGATCTTGGTACGTATGAAGATAACGTAGTCTCAATCACCGGATCACCGATCGCAGGGGTTGTTTTCCAAGAAAGTGGACTAGTTTACCTATCCGGGACGAGTGGTGGAACTGAACCTATGGATGACGATGAGGAGACTATAAAACATGGATTTGCTGGAGCCCAAGATGCGGCAGACACACTTATTACTCGGCTTCACTGGTCTTTAAGTTGTGGAGGTGAAGGAGACTTAAATGACGTTTTATATACCGTTAAAGCTTTAGGTATGGTCGTTTCTCCTGGCGGAGGTGTAACCAGTGCTGGACCACCTGTGACTAACGGATTTTCTTTTAGATGGCAATCCGTTTTTGGAGGGCCTAAGAGCGATTATGCGCACGATGGCATCGATTCAGGGGGTTTCGGTGGCATTCATGCAAGGAGCGCCATTGGTGGGTTTGATGGACGATTTTCAATAGAACCTGAAATAATTGTTGCCATTCCGCCTGCTTTATCTAGAGACATTATAAGTAACCGAGGATGGCTTTTCCCTTTGCCGCCATCCATGCTGAATAAATTGAAAGTCAGAGAATAGCACGGTAGATAAGCATTATTTATATTTCTAGTTGTATTACGTTATGGAGTCTATCGATAATTTCAAGGTTCTCTTCTAGAGTAAAGCCATCGACAGAGGGGATACGCGTTAGGTGCATCCCATCAACTGCGCCTCTTTCGACCATTCTGTTAATGATATCTGTCTCGTCGTCTCTTGAATTCAATAGATCCTTACCTTCTAAGATGGAGAGCCCCGCGGCTATACCATAGCCTCCCCAGTTCGATACACTGGCAATAACCAAATGTGTTGAGGCAGTTATGGCAGGGTTCTGTGGCAGATTTGGTACGGTAGGAATGATATCGGACAATTTGCCCATTCCAATTTCATTTCCCCCATCGCCGACTCCCACGGTGTGCTGATGCAGTTGAAATAAGTAGTCTGTTTTAGCATTATATGCGGAGATGTCCTGGCCAGACATATTTAGATAATTACCTGATTTTGTAACACTGCAACGCTCTATAGCTAGCACAGCTGAGGGCTCGTATTGTTTCAAAAGCTTAGAGGCGAATTTCTTGCTTCGTTCGTCTGTCGTGAAAGGGAACTCTATTACTTCGGCTCCGCCAGACTCGGGTTCAAGGAATGGCATCCCGTGTTTATCCACAATATAAACTACTTTGTGTCCTATTTGAAGCAATGCTTTCCCTACAGCTAGGGCGCCTGGTGGCCCGTCCGTTTCAATAACTTTGGGTACTATTTCATAGAATCCTGTAACTATGAAGATTGTACCCTTCCGCTCGTAAAGAAATTTAGAGGCTTGCGTACAAAAATCGGGGGATAGATATGGGCGCAATCCCGTCATTCCACGCTTATCGTGAGAAAGGATAACATCTTCAATTGTCTCATGAGAACTATTAATTGTAGCCATTACCTCTCCTATATAATTGCTATGTCTTCATCCGTGAGATCTGTGACAAACATATGGCCGGCAGAATGAGTCATCATTAGGGATGGTTTACTCCTGAGGGCGACTTCTTGTGGGGTTACCCCACATCCCCAGAATACGGGAACCTCTCCTTCTCGTAGTTTCACAGTATCACCATACTCGGGTTTATATAAGTCACTGATTCCTATTGCGTCTGGGTCTCCAATATGCACGGGAGCGCCATGAGCCCCCGGGTATCTAGTTGTTATTTGGACAACTCTACTAACTTGAGTCCAATGGACAGGCCACATTGATACGACCATTGGACCAGAGAATACACCTGCTGGAATGGTCTCAATGTTAGAAATGAACGTTGGGTCGCTCTTACCTTCCTCTAAATGACGAACCGGAATTCCTGCGCGATGAAACGCATCTTCAAAACTGAAACTACAGCCCATTAAAAATGACACTAAGTCGGCTCTCCAGTATTCAATTAAATTTTCAACTTTACCTACCAATTCCCCATATTCGTAAATCATGTATTTGGGTAGATCGGTGCGTAAATCCGCACCGGGGGCAATCCTCACTGGTTCGAAATTGCCACTTTCTATTACTTCTAATACTGGGCAGGGTTGAGGGTTTCTTTGCGTGAATAACAGGAAGTCAAATGCAAATTCCTGTGGCAACACTGCCAGATTAGCTTGAACATGGCCAGGAGATATCCCAGGCGTTGGCTGGTTCCATTCTCCTGTGCGGATCATTTCGCGAATTTCTTTTGGATTGGTTGTTGGCGATTTAGTTATCATTGCTCATGGGCTCCTTTCATAAATAAGAATGTGGGTACAAATTAGAAATTATCCAGAAAAATAAAAGTTCGAGACTAAAACGCTTCAGGTTGATTAGTAATTTCGATCAGCTCTGGTCGACTGTAGGATCCTAAACTCCTAAAATTAAATTCGGTATAATTCTTTATCCATTGTAAGGATATTTTAAAGGCTTGATGATATCGTTCTGTTTGTAAGTCGTACATTTTTTTAGATTGCTCATCACCTTGTGCTGCCTCCAAACCTCTTATTTCTAAGATGTCTTTCAGTTCTACGCTAAGAGCATTTTTTACCACATCTAGACTGTGTTCTTGTCCGGAATCACTTGTCTTGACCTGATGGATAATTCTCTGTGCGAGTTGAGCTACGGATATTCGTCCAGTCGCTAAGTCTTCCATTAAGGCCGGGTGAATACCTGGTTTGCCTTCAAGACTGTCTATACCTTTTGCACCTCGACCGTTTATCCAGCCTTCTACATACTCTATGACCATTCTGCAGTTACGATGCGTACCTTCCATAGTTATAGGGCCATCAGGCACTTTAATTTCAACAGGAAAGTTGGATGGATTTAACATGTGCTCCGTTGGTTTCCAACCAGACTTGTTTAAATCTCTGAAAGGATCCGCAGCTGTCTTCATGTGGAATATGTGCGCTACCCATGCCCTTATGAAACCCTGATTTGCCTCCCATTCTTTATCATTTTTAATCGACGCAGCGGCAGCTGCGTTTATTTCATTATCTCTACTTGGAAGCGCTGTGGCCATACCTCCGATTGGAACTGCGCCTCTTCTAAGGCAAATTGCGACCAGGCGTCTGAATATGTTGGCAATAAAGTCCGTTGTCTTGATATCAACTCCAAAGCGATCTGGCCATACATAATCCTTATCGGCCATAACATATTCTAAGATACTGGCTTTCAAGTCCCAGCGAGCTGCATTCAATCCCCCAGCGTATGGTCCTAAGGCATCTAGTACTTCATCCATTATGTATACAATAGGTAAGGACTCAACTAGAGGAATGGCTTTAATAACTGCGTTACTAGGTAAATTCAGGTAGTCCTTACTAAAATCAAAGAAGTCTCTATAGAATACGGCCTCCTCTACAACCTCCATTTTTGGAAGGTAAAAATACACTCCCTGGCCGCGTTTTATCTGAGCTCTTCCGACGTAAAAAAGTGTGAGACTGGTGCTGAGAATCGTGGCTGGAATCGGCTTGCCGTCTATTTGAATATCAGGTTCATCTAAGTGAAGCCCTCTTTCTCTGTGCATAAAGAATGGTAGTGCCCCTTCCTTCACTTCGTACTTACGCCCTCTTTCCTTGTTATAGAACGTTAAGCTTCCTTCTGTAGCCTGTAGACGGACTTGTGATGCACTTATCGTGTCCACTAGTCTGTGTCCTCCAGAGTCCTCATCGTCGTCCAAGTAGCCTTCTGCTCTTTCACCCTCAGGACCTGGGTTAAGGGCATTTATCGCCATGTTAGGAATGGATATAGGGCCAGATATTTCAATACCAGGCTTCCTCAATTCATCGGGAATCGCAGGTATTTTCCATTCACCTGAGTTAATATCCGATTTGGGTGGAAATGTAGGCAGAACGCCCTCTTTGTTAGCTTTCTCAATCAAGTTGTGGCGCATTACTCTAATTTTGTGAACGGTAACAGTAAACTTATCGTAGGCGGCTAACAAGTATTGGTTGAATTCATTCGTGAATACCTGGTCTGCACCTTCTGTTGGAGTGATTTGAATTCTGTCTAGACTGGACATTATATTTGCCTCCTGTTAACTAGCTAACCTAAAACGCAGTGAGATATGATTTGTATCCCTATTAAATATCTCAATTAATCGGATTCCCCCAAACGATGATATAGGGTGTGGGCGATGAGGGACTCGAACCCCCGACTTCTTGCGTGTAAAGCAAGCGCTCTAACCAACTGAGCTAATCGCCCGTATATCAATTATCTTCTCTATTATTATAGCTGAGTATTAAGTTTCGTGGTGGGCGTAATGTGTGGGATATTGGTCCCTTCATCTTGCCTCAAAAGAAGGATATCACATGAATAAGTGCGCTTGGCGGGACTCGAACCCACGGCCTCAGCCTTCGCAGGGCTGCGCTCTATCCAACTGAGCTACAAGCGCCCGTATTAATGATGATACACTCCATAGCTATAGGATTTCATAGCGTCAGCAAAAGAAACAGCCCCAGGATTTTATCACGAATCACACCGTACAGTCCAAGTAGGTTCTCCATCACTTTTGGTTTCTGCCGAAGGAGGGATTTGAACCCACACGCCCGTAAGGGCACTACGTTCTGAACGTAGCGCGTCTACCGTTCCGCCACTTCGGCATGACAGATGTTCGGAAGGAGTGATCAGGGATGAAACGTAGTATAACAAATACTTAGTAAGGTGCAAGTACAGAATGAGTCTCGATAACTGCGCTGTCATATAGTGTTGCCTGTCTAGGTCTAGACTAGGAGGTGTTTGAATGCTACATTAAATTCATGAAGATTAACGTATATAAAAAGTAAATGTGTTTACGAGAATTATATGCTAGTAAGACTACAACCGAAAGAATGGATGATGTATTCGGTTTACTTCGTGTTTGATGAGGATAGTCCTGACGTAGAAGACGAATCCGTTAGGCAATACGTTAACACTCACAAACTCATTCCTAAGATGCATGGTCAAGCAATGTTTGATGAAGAAAAAAGAGAAGTTATGTATTTTGGTAAGTGCTATCTAGGACAACATTTAGAGGCTATACAGAATCTTCAGCAAGAGTTGTGTGGATTCGATAGATGAAGGCTGAAATACGAAATACGTATCATCTAATATTAACCACCTTCCTTTTAAAGGATATTGATGCGGTATGGTTAGAATATCTTTCCTACCCAACGAACTTGAATTTGAAGCGATAGAAGGTTTTTAGGAGTGACCGTGAATAAATCAAATAGAATGTTGTTCCCTACTACCGTAGTTGGCAGTATGACCAGATCCAATTTCGTTCGTGATTTGTTGGACCCAGAAAATCTGAATGAACTGGAGGGAGATATTTGGAAGAAGAGACTGGATGCTGCAGTGCTGTATATGATTGCATTTATGGAAAACACAGGTATTGACATAATAACCGACGGTGAATGGCGTCGTAGGTCGTACACGGATGTTATAGCCCAAATGACCGATGGTTTCGTTGAAGGAGCGCCATATAACTCGAATTATCATCTCGTTACTGAGCCTATGCGTAATCATAGACATTTCATAGCAGAGGAAGCAAAATTCGTCAAAGACAATACAGACCGACAGGTTAAGATATGTCTACCCTCCCCCTTCATATTAGGTCAGCGAATGTGGCATCCAGACGTATCTAAGAAAGCCTATCCTTCAAGAAGAGATTTTGTGCAGGCCACTATTCCTTTCTTACGCTCAGAATTGGAGGCTGTCCGCGATGCAGGTATCGATGTAGTCCAGATAGATGAACCACACTTATCCGGGTTTTGTGATCCGAAGGCAAGGATGGAATTTGATGATCCTGATAACGATCTCGATTTTCTAGTCGATTGTCTCAACCAAGTAATTCAAGGCGTTCAAGGTATAACAATTGCGCTCCATATATGCCATTTTAATCGAGGTAGGTTGGGTTGGGTAAATGAAGGGGGATATGAACCTATAATGCCGGCATTAAATAAATTAGATGTTCATCAATATACTCTAGAATATAGTATTCCTGCGTCTGGCAATGTCAATATTCTTAAGAACCTGCCAGAGGACCGTGATGTTGCCTTAGGTTGTGTGGATTGTCGTAGCGCCGCAATAGATACTCCTGAACAGATTGTCACTAGGGTTGAGGCGGCTATGCAATTTGTCGACAAAGAAAGAATTTTGCTGTCTCCGGATTGTGGCTTTGCACCTGGTATCAGAGGCAGTATTCCATTAGATGAAAGTTATCTTAAACTGAAAAACGAAGTAAGAGCGGCGGAAATTCTTAGAGAGCGTTATGCAGATTAATAATTGAGATGTATTGATTTTCTTAACTTGACTCAGTAGGGAAAAAGTTACGTCCTTAGAGGTGAAAAATGACTAAAAACGACATAGATTTGATTGGGCATTTGATGAGACGAGCTGGTTTTGGTGCAACGCTTCCTGAATTAGAGTGTCTTGCGTCAAAAGGATATGAGGCCGTAGTTGAAGATTTGATAAGTCCTGACTTGAGCACATCCACAGGAATGTCTAATGACCTGATAAGACGATATCATCCGGAACACTCCGGAATGATGGGTCAACACGCACCAGGATCTAACTGGATGTATAGTTTAATATCCACCGAACGCCCTCTTCATGAAAAGATGACGTTATTTTGGCATAACATCTTTGCAACCGGGTACGCCAAAATAATTCAGGGCAAGGTTCTATATGACCAAATTCGAATGTTTCGAAGACTGGGTATGGGTAATGTCAAACAGATACTAATTGAATTGGCAAAGGACCCAGCAATGATAATTTGGTTGGACAACCAAGACAATCATAAAGGATCAATAAATGAGAACTTTGGGAGAGAATTACTAGAACTTTTCTCAATGGGTGTAGGTAACTATTCAGAGACTGATATCAAAGAGTGTGCTCGCGCCTTCACAGGATGGTCTATAGCTAACACTGAATATAATCAATTACGTACAATGAGAGATTCTATATGGCCGTACGGACGATTGGGCTGGCATTTTGAATTTAAAGAAGACGACCATGATGACCAAGAAAAGGAGTTCTTAGGCCATAAGGGGTATTTTGATGGACAGGATATAATAGGAATAATTTGTGAACAGGAAGCCACAGCACATTTCATAGCGAGGCATCTGTATCATTTCTTTGTTGCGGATGAACCACCGGTTCCCCAGTGGCCATATCAACAGCCTCGTGACCCAAGTGCCATAGCATTGTTAAGCCAGGCGTATTTTGATAGCAACTACGACATAAGTTCCATGCTCAGAGTGTTATTTAACTCAGACTTCTTTAAATCAAGAGATATTTGGTTTGAAAAAATTAAGAGTCCAGCTGAACTGGTCGTCGGAGTCCTAAGAATGTCCGGGGAGTTTGATAAGCCAAGGAGAGAAATTGGTGACCGTAACGCCCAAACCTCGTTTATGGGGCAATATCTCACCAGTCCACCATCTGTGGAAGGGTGGCATCAAGGTCAGGAATGGATAGATACAGGGACGTTGTTCGAAAGAATTAATTTCAGTTCTTCCCAGTTTGGCGACTTAAATAAAACGGGTACGAAGGCGATGATAGATAGGATAATGGAAGCCATTGACGAGAAAGATTCTCCCGAAGATTTGGTTAGCCGTTGCTTGGACGAACTGGGTTCCATTTCGATTTCAGAAGATACGCGCTCTTCCCTAATAGGTTTAGCTGCAGCAAGTGATTCAGTTCATCGATCCAATGGAGGGAGAACTTCTATGGTGTCTCAACTTCTTCAAATGATTGTCGTTACCCCGGAGTTTCAAAGAAGCTAGTTGTAACACAGATGCCCCATACTTAAATATATAATCATCCATTGTACGATTGTTGTTAAACGAATGGTTCGTTGAAGTAGTTTAAGGAGCATGATCTTGGTTTCTACTAAATCCAGTGAGATTCTAAAATATCGTCTCACGCTTGGTTTGGCTACTATGGAGGATAAAGGGTTTTATTATCCGTCTGATACTGCTATCGGAGATGATGGTAAATTGTATACCCTTAGCCGATCGTTCTACGGATCTGAGAGGTCCGTTAGAGTAACAATACTTAATGATCAGAGTGAATATTTTGGCACATTCGCTAGTTTCGGTTACGAAGATGGACAATTAATTTGGCCAACTTCAATTGCAATAGACAATAATGGATATTGCTACGTAGCAGATGAATATCATCATCGGATTACCATTTACGATGATTCAGGCTCGTATGTTAAACACTGGGGGAGCTATGGACTTGGCGGTGCTCATCTAAATGGTCCTTCGGGGTTGGTGTTTGATAATGAATATAATCTTTATGTCGTAGATCACTACAATAATCGAGTTGTGAAATTCACCAAGGATGGTGAGCTCTTGAGTAGCTTTGGTAGCCAGGGTACCGATAACGGACAATTCAATTTGCCTTGGGGGATCACATTGGACTCTGAGGGGAATGTTTATGTTGCCGATTGGAGAAATGACCGTATTCAAAAATTCACAGCTGATGGCACATTCCAAATGTCTTTAGGCTCGTCTGGCAGAAGCGAAGCCCATCTTTGTCGTCCCTCAAGTGTAGCTGTTGATTCAAATGGGAATATTTACGTTGCGGATTGGGGTAACGAAAGACTGCAAGTTTTTGATGCGTGTGGCAAATTTATAACACTGTCAAGAGGTGAGGCAACCAATTCAAAATGGGCAGAAGATTTCTTTAAGATAAACCTTGAAGAAGCGGAAGCAAGATCTAAGTCTGATTTGGAACCTGCCTTAGACCAATGGAAGGACGATCCTTACGAACAATCGTCTCATGTCGAGAAGTATTTTTGGTCGCCAGTCTCTGTTAAATTGAGTGAAGGTGGTACGCTATATGTTACGGAGAGCAATAGACACAGGATACAGGTCTTTGACATTTTGGAGAAGGGCTGCATTAGATAATATACAACACCCATAGACGATTCCATGCCTAATGTTAATTACTTTTCAGTTAGTGGCCTAATGTGTGACGTAGATTCCGAAGCTGTTTACAAATTAAAACATGACCATTTGGATTGATACATGCCCAGAAAGTCCTAGTATGTCTTCAAGTTTCTCCTCCAGATCAGGGCATGCATCAACTCTCACCAAAGGCCACTCAAGTGTTACAATTTTTCCATTCGTTACGATCTCTAAATTGACTTCGTCATCGCCTCTGTATTCTAGTAATAATCTTTTCACGTCTTCCATGAGATAATTATCTTGTTCAGGCTCGGAGCTTTCCTTTAAAAGTAAATTCAAACGTCGCGACACCGTCTTATTACTGGAACTAGCCGGTTCTATAGTCTGACTTGTTGTATTGTTTAGCACTGTAGAGGAGTTTTCTTTGGAGGATGATGTCGAATTCCGCATATCTGTATCTGGGCCGTGCGAATCATTTACTTTGTAATCTTCATTTATAGAACCTGGACGATGTGATTCCATAGGATTTATGGATTCTCCATTCATGAATACCCCTTTCGCCGCCAGACAACTGATGCTGATTTGGTCTCCACGTGCCCTTATTTTACCAGATACCGATACATATTTACCTTTATCCCAAAGACCTTCAGTCTTTTTTCTCATCTCATCCCAAATAAAGATGTCAAGAGACCCGCCTACCATGCCCACAGAAGCAATAGTAAAGGGCCTCTGGTTACGGGTAAGACGATTTGTTGTAGAAATGATCTGCCCCGTTAAGTTTACAATCTCACCTCCCATACTGAGGTTTATCTGACTTCGGTACACTAGATTGTCATGGTTAGAAATCGCGATCAGATTTTCGACCAAATTGGCGTTCGATAACGAGACACCAAGTAGTTCTTCTTCCCATTCAATTTTTTCTCTGTCAGTTGTTATAACCGCAGGATACTCTAATTTGGTTAAGTCGCCTTCTATAGAATCTCCCAACATTTCAAACATAGAAGACTGATCAGTACTTCTTAATTCAGATTCACTTTGTGCTAGGGACAAAATCCTATCCATTATTTCAAGTAATGCACGTCTGTTATAAAATTCGTCAAAGACTCCAACTTTAATCAGGCTTTCTAATGTTTTTCTGTTGATACTACCCATCTCAGCGTCCTTACACATTTGTTCTATAGAAGAAAAATGCCCGTCGCTATTTCTGGTTTGCAATATGTGGGAAACCGAGTTTCCAGTAATATTCTTGACTGCTGACATACCGAATCTAATAGCTCTCTGTTTGTCAGAGTTATGTTCAATAGTAAATTCCATTTCACTTTTATTAATATCTGGTGGTAACACCGGTATTTTGAGTCTGCGACATTCTTGAATGGCGACGTTAATTTTTTCTGTGTTTCCTACGTAGGAATTTAGTAAAGACACCATGTATTCAACTGTGTAAGTTGCCTTTAAAAATGCCGTCCAATAAGATATGAGCCCATAACTAACGCTGTGAGCTTTGTTGAATGCATATCCTGCAAATGGTTCGATAAGGGCAAACAATTCTTCAGCCAGTTTTCGATTGTATCCTTGACGTGTTGCACCCGCGATAAAGTTTTCTCTTTCTTTCGACATTATTTCTGGAATTTTCTTACCCATCGCCTTGCGGACTATATCGGCTTCTCCGAGTGAATATCCAGCGAAGGTCCGAAATATATGTAGTACTTGATCTTGGTAAACTATGACGCCGTAGGTTTCTTCGAGGATTTCCTTTAGGCCGTTATGGGGATACTGAGGTTTCTTAACACCATGCTTTGCTTGAATAAAGGTCCCAATATGCTCCATTGGTCCTGGTCTGTAAAGGGCTATCATGGCTGCCACGTCGCCCAGCGAATTGGGCTTAAGATCTTTTATGTAGCGGGTCATTCCCGAGCCTTCTAGTTGAAATACACCCACAGTTTCGCCCTTAGAAAGAAGTGTAAAAGTATCGGGGTCGTCCAAGGGAATTTCCCTTAATACAATTTGTACGCCGTGGAGTCGTGATATTAAATCTCGTGCCTTGGACAGTATAGTTAGATTTGCCAGTCCAAGGAAATCCATCTTTAGTAGACCCAGTTTCGCCAGGGGGTCCATAGCATATTGGGTCATCGCGACCCCTACTTCTGTCCCCTTCGTAGACTTCTGCAAGGGGACGACCTCGTTAAGAGGCTCCTTAGATATTACAACTCCTGCTGCATGAGTACTTGAGTGGCGCGTGAGTCCTTCTAGACCGCGTGCAGTGTCTAGTAGTGTTCTAATTGTTTGATCTGTGCTGTAATAATGCGCCATATCCGTACTCATCTCTAAGGCTTCGTCTAGAGTTATATGGAGCTTGGAGGGTACAAGTCGAGCTATCTTATCAACATCGTCATATGGCATACCTAATGCCCTACCCACATCTCGCAGAGAGGCACGTGCTCCCATAGTGCCGAATGTTATAATCTGTGCAACGTGATCCCAACCGTATTTTTTGACCACATAGTCTATTACTTCACCGCGCCTATCGTCTTGAAAATCCATATCTATATCAGGCATTTCTTTACGTTCAACATTTAGGAAACGTTCAAATACTAGTTTGTACTTAAGGGGATTGATATCTGTGACCTCTAGGCAGTAGAGAACGAGGCTTGCTGCTGCGCTACCCCGTACGCAAAAGAAGATATCCTGATCTCGTACGAAGCGAGCTATGTCCCAGACAACCAAGAAATAATTAGCAAACTTAGTTTCTTTAATAACTGATAATTCATAGTTTATTCGTTCTTGATCTTTGTCTGTTACATTACCTAATCTATTGCTAAGATTATCTAAGCAAAGCTCAGATAAGTATTTGTCAGCTGTCTTTCCAACTGGAAGCTTGAATTCAGGGAGTCGTAGTTCTGAAAAATCTAATTCTAATGAACACATATTCGCTATAACTTCCGTATTTGTAACAGCTTCAGGTATATCTGCGAATAGTTCGTTCATCTCCTGTGGGCTTTTTAGATAATAAGAATCCTCTTCAAATTTCATGCGATTTTTATCATCTATATTAGAATTAGTTTGGACACATAGTAGGACATCGTGTATGGAGGCATCTTTTTTCTCTACATAATGGAAGTCATTAGTTGCTACAACCGGTATATTGAGATCCTGATGCAAATCCATGATTGCAGAGTTGATCCGTTTAAATTCAGGCACGTCACTATGGCTCATGAGCTCCAAGAAATAGCGTTCGCCCAGCAAATCCTTGTACCAAAGGGCGACTTCTCTGGCATCGTCTAACTGGCCTTCAGTAATTCTTTTCGAAACCTCGCCACTGGGACACCCGGATAAAACTATTAATCCTTCCTGGAATTCTTCAAGCAATTCTCTATCAATTCTAGGTTTGTAATAAAATCCCTCTAGATGGGATTTAGTTACCATTTTCATTAGATTTTTATAGCCAGTTATGTCCTTTGACAACACTGTGAGATGGTACGGAGATTTCTCTACATTGCCTCTATCGTGGCGACTTCCTCTCGCTACGTACATTTCACAACCGATGATGGGATTGATACCATACTGCTTAGCTATGCGGTAGAAGTCGATTGCACCGTACATCCCTCCGTGATCTGTAATAGCTAAGCTATGCATACCTAATTCTTTTGCACGTTTAACCATGGGTTCTAGACGGCTTAAGCCGTCTAGAAGGCTATATTCGGTATGAACGTGAAGGTGTGTAAACAAAAATTACCCCACATATCTAATCTGCCTAGTTTGATCGATTATTTGAAGCCGCAATTACATGACTATAGCGATGTCAGTTGCAGGGAATATTGTATACAAGAGAGCGTCTCTTTCATAGTCTGTGGAGTCTTTAACCTCATATCTAAAATCGGTGCCATATGAATTGATATTGAAGTAAATAAGTATGGCTTCCTTAAAAAGAGAATAAAAAAACCACCACCTTTAGAAAAAGGTGGTGGTTTTTCTGGAAATCGACTTATTCTAATAGTCCATAGGTGGTGCTGGTGGCATCATGGGAGAGTCTTTCTCTTTGATGTCCGTGATTAGAGATTCTGTCGTGAGAACCATAGACGCTACGCTTGCAGCATTCTCTACCGCGGCGCGAGTCACTTTAGCTGGATCCATTATTCCACGGGCTAATAGATTCGTGAATTCTCCTGCTTCAGCATCGTAACCGTAGTCTCCTTCGTGCTTGAGTGATTCCGTGAGGATAACATCACCGGAAACACCAGTATTTTCTGATATTAACTTCAACGGTTTACCCAGGGCTCTCTTCAAGATATTTACTCCGGTCGCTTCATCACCTTCCAGTTCTAATGCATCTAAGGCTGTGCCGGCACGAATCAGTGTGAGACCACCTCCAGGAACGATTCCTTCTTCAACCGCAGCTCTAGTTGCTGATAGAGCGTCTTCAATTCTATTCTTCTTTTCCTTTAATTCTACTTCAGTTGCAGCTCCGACCTTGATAATGGCCACGCCACCAGATAGTTTGGCCATACGCTCCTGAAGTTTTTCTCGATCGAAGTCTGAAGAAGTATCTTCTATTTGGACCTTGATCTGATTAATTCTACCTTGTATTGCGTCTTCAGATCCTTCGCCACCGACAAAGGTTGTTTCTTCTTTTGTCGCTACGACCCTTCTTGCTCTACCGAGATCAGCCACTTCAACAGAGTCCAATTTTCGGCCAACTTCTTCACTAATCACCTGGCCTCCAGTGAGTATAGCCATATCTTCTAGCATTGCTTTACGTCGGTCACCGAATCCCGGAGCTTTCACTGCTAATACACTTAGAGTTCCTCTTAGCTTGTTAACGACGAGGGTAGCTAGTGCCTCACCCTCTAAATCCTCGGATATAATCACCAGGTTTTTACTAACCTGTAGGATTTTCTCCAGAGCTGGTAGCACTTCATTTACTGCTGAAATCTTTTTATCCGTTATAAGTATGTAGGGATCTTCGATTACCGATTCCATCCTATCTTGATCAGAAATCAGGTAGGGTGATATGTAACCCCGATCAATTTGCATGCCCTCTACAAATTCTTGTTCGAAGCTCAGTCCCTTGGATTCCTCTACGGTTATAACTCCATCTTTCCCCACTTTTTCCATCACATCAGCGATTAAGGTACCCATTTCGTCATCGTGGGCTGAGAGCGAGGCTACTTGAGCTATCTGAGTTCTCCCTTCTACTGCAATGGACATTTCTTCAATATAACCGCGTATGGAAACTACACCTTTCTCTATGCCACGTTTTAATGCCATGGGGTTGGCTCCTGCGGCGATGTTTTTGAACCCTTCGTGTACAATAGCCTGAGCCAGTACGGTAGCGGTAGTTGTCCCATCGCCGGCCACATCATTTGTCTTGCTGGCTGCTTCCTTGAGAAGCTGGGCTCCCATATTCTCAAACGGATCCTCTAACTCAATTTCTTTGGCGATAGTTACGCCGTCACTGCAAACTTGAGGTGGTCCAAATTTTTTGTCCAAAACCACGTTACGTCCCTTGGGTCCTAATGTAACTCCAACAGTGTCAGCCATCATATCGATACCGCGCTTCATTGCGGACCTGGCTTCTTCGCTGAAGGTCAGCTGTTTAGCCATTTATCTCCTCCTTGTAGAGTACTGATTTTCGAATTCATCTATTTTTTGAAAAGTACGTCGTCTTCACGCAATACTAGATATTCAGTGTCACCGACCTTATACTCGGTACCGGCGTATTTCGAGTAAACGACTGTGTCGCCTACAGACAACTCCATGGGTACACGATTGCCGTCATCGGTCAGACGCCCAGGTCCAGCCGCAACGATCTTACCCTCTTGAGGTTTCTCCTTAGCTGTGTCTGGTATATAAATACCACCCGCGCTTACTTGTTCGTCCCCCTCTGACGGTTCTATGACGATCCGGTTACCCAGAGGTTGGAATGTGACTTTTGCCTTTGTTGCCACTGTGCGTTACCTCCTTAATTTAAATAGCTAAAGTTGTGTATAGTTCTTAGCACTCCAAATGGATGAGTGCTAAAAGACATGGTAGAGTAATTGGATTCTAATGTCAAATCCTGAACTCATTTACGGGGTGGTAAAGTCGATGATACATGTCACATTGATACCATGTTCGTGCATTGACTGAAAGTGTTTGAATCTTTATGATCATCCGATAAGTTATTGGGCATACTAGTATGTTGATTAGTTTCTTTGAAAAAATAAAGAGTCTAGTTTTGGCGTCCCGTCCAAAGCAATCGATCAAGAATTTGGTCATATACTTAGCGTTGCTTTTCACCATAAATGAAGCATGGGACACAAGCGATTTTTCCGAGGTCATATCATTCATATTCCGGTCATCTCAGGCATTCATAATATTTACTATCCTCACCAGCTCAATATATATATTTAACGACATATTTGATTTAGAACGAGACCGTAACCATCCAGAAAAAAGATTGCGACCTGTCGCTGCCTCAAAACTATCTGTCAAACTAGCTTTCTTTAGTGCCCTAATTATGTTAACGGCTTCATTGATACTATCTTTCTGGATAGGATATGCGTTTGGAACGACTTCGTGTATTTACGCTTTAACGATGATCTGTTATACCGTGCTGCTTAAGAAAATGATACTGATAGATGTGTTTTGCATCAGTTTTGGATTTGTATTGAGAGCTGTAGCTGGAGCCGTAGTATTAGCAGTCCCTATATCGCCATGGTTGTATATTTGCACAGGCCTTGCTGCCTTGTTTCTGGCATTAGTCAAACGGAGAAGTGAACTATTGATAGCGGGTGATAGAGCGCCTGTTCAGAGAGATGTCTTGGAAGATTACACACTGCGATTTCTTGATATCCTGATTGCTGTTACGATGGCAGCCCTTGTTATGGCCTATACTCTTTATTCCTTTACTTCGCCAAATCTACCAAAGAATCAATATATGGTGTTCACTGTCCCGTTTGTGCTGTACGGATTGTTTAGATATTTGTTACTAGCTGATAAGAAAGAGGCTGGGGAAAATCCGGAAGATATCATTCTTTCAGATATTCCTTTACTCATTTGCGTGAGTCTTTGGTTAACGTCGGTATTAATAATATTAGGATTATTTAGGTATTAGGATAGCGAAGTGTAAAGCCTAGTGTTCTGAGTCCCATATCCGAACTATCATCAACCGAAGGGATACATAGTTTAGGAGAAAAAAGTGGTTCCACCTCACGAATTTATAGGACTAATTCCGACTTGGGTAGCAGTCTATTTTTTATCTGCTTCGATTTTCTTTACGGCTGGCCTTATTGTCTATCAACGGGTCTTTAGATTAATTCTCATCGGTAGAAGGATGGATCGTTTTGATAGACCATTGGCGAGGCTTTTTGGTTCGTTGCCTAATACACTAGGCCAGAAAAAGGTATTGAAAAGTGTTTCTTTACGAACAGACTTATCAGGAATAGCCCACTTTTTGATATTCTGGGGATTTCTTTCATATCTAGCCAGTTATATCTTATTTATATATGCTGATTCAATTTGGGATATGTTTTCATTATGGGTGTTAGGAGAGTTTGGATTAAAAGTTTTTGTTTTTTATTTGGATTTACTGGCAGTTACTCTACTGCTGGTTTTGTTTTGGGGAGCGATTCGTAGGTGGTTGTTAAAGCCCAGCAGATTAGTGTTTGATCTAACCCAAAAAAGCGAGGCGGCCATAATCCTCATATTGATCGGAATGCTAATGGTGCTCACTTTAGCAACTGAGGTTTTTTATATAATAGGCGGCGGCGGTGGTCCTCATAGTGATGCTCCTATTGCACGAGTCATCGCAGATATTATTGGACATTATGATATTGCAAATGAAGTTGCCCTCACCTTGCAGGCTATTTTTTGGTGGTTACATTTCGGATTGATCTTGGCGTTCTCGCTGTATATACCCCTTTCTAAACATATGCATATTATAGCCTCTCCACTAAGTTTCTATTTTAGACCCTTTGAAACCAGTGGTACTTTAGATACTCCAGAAGACCTTATGACAATGGAGAGTTTTGGGGCTGCTACGGTAAAAGATTTCTTGGATGGATACTCTTGTGCGGTTTGCGGGCGCTGTACAGATGTGTGCCCAGCTAGCATTAGCGGCAAAGTTCTGTCGCCGATGCACATAGTACAAAACATGAAAGGATATTTGATAGAAAATGGCCCGCCTATTCTGAGCAATGTCGGAAGTCAATCCGATATTCCTTCCATAACAGAGAAATTTATTCAAGAAGAAGCCTTATGGGACTGTTTGACATGTGGTGCGTGCGTAGAGGTATGTCCAGTCGGTGTTGAGCATATAAACTCAATT
>CAUZEB010000013.1:0-22722 GCA_963578655.1 Dehalococcoidia bacterium
ATGTAGCTGAGAGTTGTATGAATGTAGCTGAGAGTTGTATGAATGTAGCTGAGAGTTGTATGAATGTAGCTGAGAGTTGTATGAATGACTACCCACAAAACGATTTGATGGGACAGGAGAACTATAATGGCTGATTTCACTGCACACGTAATGGTTTGTACCAATAGTGACAATGCTGAAGACAAAAGACACTGTGGCGACAAAGGTGGGGCTGAGATCCGGAAAAAGTTCAACGAACTTATTGTAAAACACGATTTGATAAGCAAAGTTACTATATCAGATACTGGTTGCACTAGTCAGCACGGTCTGTGCGATTTTCCTCAAGGAGCGGTAATTGTCTACGGACCTAGTCATTTAACCGGCGGCACTTGGTATACAGCGTCCCCTGATGACGTCGAAGAAATTGTTACGGAACATCTAATTAATGGCCGAATTGTCGAACGTATAGTTAATAAGAAACGCGGAGTAAAATTCGTTTAGTGGTCTAATAATTATTTAATTCTAACACTTTGCCCGATTCGAAGACTTTCCATTTATGCCCCGTGTATTGTATAACCCTTCCTTGTCCCAGTACAGTAAGTTTGCCATCCAAATTGACACAGGCAGTTTCCCCGTCTATACCCAATCCGGTTACATTAGAAGGAGCGGTGCTAAGGATATTTTCGTAAACTTCCTGTGGGTTTCTCTTCTCATGATGAGGTAAGACCACTGTTTCTGGAAGGAAATCTAATGCCTTTTTCCAACCTTTATAATACATTAAAGATCCAAAGACCATAGCTCCAGCACTGGATCCGACCAAATACGCCCCTCTTTCCAGCTTTTGAATTATCTTACTTTCGAGAAGAGAATTAGCTATAGTTTCTAACAGGTGATTAGGATCTCCTCCTGTGAAGTAGATGACATCCGCATTATCAAGATTAGAAACTAGCAGTCTGTCATTCGAATGTGACTGTGCAAGAACCATCAAAGATTTAGCATTTACGCCAAGGCTCCTAAAATACGCGACTCCATTGGAGGCTGCCTTGTAAGGATTCTCTTTAGCAGCCGCTGTTGGTAATATAACAACCATTGGGTTGGGATGCGTAACCTCACTCAAGATAGCCTGATCTATAGGTTCGCAACCCGAGCGGAATTCATCACCTCCTACCAATGCTATACGTCGCATAACACATTCCTCTAATCTAAACCTATCTAATAATGCGGCTCTTACGGGTACCCTATATTTAAATGATCTTTAAATATATCTGCCAAGAATATTATTGTCTTCATATAAGAATTAATCAAGAAACACATTTTCGTTACCTAAAAGATTTATGCTTATATAGCGTAACAACATCAGTATATGAAGTCGACATTAATGTTAAACTTTAACTCATCAGACCATGTATAGGAGTAAGGTGTAATGGCCACAACAGCCGATGCTGTAATAATAGGCGGAGGTGTAATGGGTACCAGTATTCTCTATAATTTGGCCCTACAAGGGCTAACACGCGTTATTCTACTAGAGAAAGATGTTTTGGCCTCAGGATCCACTGGCCGCTCACAAGCAATATTACGAATGCACTATTCCAACGAAGTGACGACACGCCTAGCTTGGGAGAGTTTGAAATTTTTTAAGGAATTTAACCAATTTACAGACATATCGTCCGGATACAAGCAAACTGGGTATCTCGTGATAGTAAATAATGAAGAGGAACTAGCATTAAAAACCAATATTGAAATGCAGAAAAAACTGGGGGTGAACACAGACATTATATCTCCAACGGAGGTTAAGAAACTGGCTCCTATGATATCAATGGAATCAGACGAGGTTTATGCATTCGAGCCAGAATCGGGTTATGCGGATCCTTACGCCGTGACTACGGGATATGCACGAAAAGCAAGAGAACTAGGGGCAACAATTAAAATGCGTTCCCCAGTTATTGATATTGAAACTAAAGAAGATAAGATTAATAGGGTCATTACGGCTAAAGAGACTATCGAAACGCCTATTGTAGTAATAGCAGCTGGTCCTTGGTCGGGGCCTATCCTCCACAAGTTAGGCGTGACGACACCTCTAATTAGCGTAAGACACCAGATTATAAGATTAAAAAGGCCTTATGAAAAAATTCCCTTCCATCCCATATTAGGTGACATAGTTAATTCTCTGTCAGCGCGACCTGATTTATCGGATTTAACACTAATAGGCGTCGGAGAAGATGAACTCGGCGAGCCAGAAACTTACAACCGAGGTGTTGACATGCCAATAGTTCAGGAGACGTTCTGCAAAATAACTAAACGAATGCCAGACATGTGTGAAGCTTCATTCATTGGGGGGTGGTCCGGTCTATTTACGGTAACTCCGGATTGGCATCCAATCTTGGATGCCATAAAAGAAATCGAAGGGCTTTACTGTGCGATAGGATTTAGCGGTCATGGTTTTAAACTATCCCCCATGGTAGGACAAGTAATGGCAGAACTCATCACACAAGCAACTTCTAAAAGTATCGACATATCTATGCTTGGGTTAAGCCGATTTGAAGAAGGAAGGCTACTTGACTCGCGTTACAATCTGAACGTATTAGCATGACAACTCTAAGAAGAACAATGGGGAATACCCACTTATCAAAGACTTAAGTTAACTAATCTACGGGAGGCGAGTTCAAGAAACTAATATTTCAGTTGTTCGTCACATGAAATACAGTCCCATCTATACTGTCCCATCAATCACTACATCTAGCACGGCCGGTTTACCTGAGGCTAATGCATCTCTAACTGCATCCGCCAAGTCTGCAGGATCTGATATTTGTCGACCATACACGCCTATTGCTTCGGCGATACCTGCAATGTTTAACCTAATGGGGAAATCAGTACCCATGTACTGACTATTTGGAGGATTCTCTCCAAGAATATCTCTTTTATAAATATTCATATTTAATTTCAGTACTCTATAGGCACTATTATTACAAATGATATAAAGTACAGGAATGTTGGAATTCGCAGCTGTCCATAATGCCTGCACTGTCATCATCGAACTACCGTCACCGACAACAGCTACTACAGGTCTATCTGGGTGAGCTAGCTTCACTCCCAAGACACCACCCATACCCCAGCCAAGTGCTCCTCCTCTAATACCATATATACTTCCAGGTTCGTTAAATTCCATAGATGAGTGAATAGAACCTCTACTAGTTATAGAATCGTCAGCTATAATAGTGTCGTGTGGTAGAACATTACTTATCTCATGCATCATGCGGTCTGCGGTCATTGGACGATTATCCCAATCCCTTTGTAGGCGGTTTTCCCATTCTCGCTTGATACTAGCCTTCTCTTCAGACAGATTTACCATTCTACCTTTAGCACCCTCTCTTTCAGCACCTGACATTTTGGATTCGAGAGCGTAGACCAATTCAGCCATAGCTATCTTTGGATCTGCTATTATCCCCACATCAGTTGGCTCACTCTTTCCGACTTCTTGATATGCCTGATCGACGTGAATCAATTTAGTATTGGCCCCTAGAGCAGGTCCAGAGAAATAGAAGAATCCAGGGAAAACGTCCGTCCCAACCGCCAACACCACATCAGAAGACCCAATGATCTTCTTTGAATCTGGCATACTGGGATTCAAAGAACCAAGAAATTGAGGGTGGCCTGTTGGAAAGTTCATTTCGGAATAGTTTGTTGCATATACTCGGGCGCCAAGCATTTCGGCAACCTTAACGATCTCCTGGCTTGCCTCAGATTGAGCAACTCTATCTCCAACTATCAATACAGGATCTTGCGCACCTTTAAGCAGGCGTGCCGCCTCGTCTATGGCAGTTTTGTCAGGTCCAATTCTAAAATAGCCCTTGGAAGACGGTATGATATCCATTTCACCTTCGTCGTCTAAAGCATTGGCAGAAAAGGCCACGTATGTGGGACCGGTTGGTGGTGTTTTAGCCTCATTAAATGCACGCCTAATGACTCCAGGTAATTGCTCTGGATGGGTGACCTCTGCACTCCACTTAGTAAACTGATCTACCATCTGGACTAAATCTGATCTGTTATTTGCAAGTTTACGTATATCTTGATTTGCGGAAGTTAGCACAAGTGGCGTACCACCTTCATAAGCATTTGTTAGAAGGCTAATACCATTTGCAAGGCCTGTCTCGATATGTAAATTAACGAAGGCAGGCTTCCCTGTGGCACGGGCATAGGCATCCGCCATACCCATCGCTACACCTTCTTGTGTGGTAAGCATATACTTAATATCTGGGAAATCTTCCAAAGCATCCATAATAGGACTCTCGCTCGTTCCTGGATTTCCAAAAATGTAATCCACTCCTTCAGCCCGGAGCATCTCCATTAAAGCTCTCTTTCCTGTCATTTTGGCCATAATAAATCCTCCTATACTTGCTTGTCTAAACTGGAATTATATTTGCAGAATATAACACCCTATAGGCATAGGTGTACTCTAGATATCTGACAATATCGCTTTAATCCCTTCGGTGCGGAATTTTTGGATATCGTCAGCATCTTTAATAAATACACCTAGTGTCTTTTCAACCACATTATAGTCTAACGAATTAAATTGAAGTAATATCATAGCGCTGGCCCAATCCAATGTTTCTGATATACCAGGCGTTTTTTCGAGATCCATTTCTCTGACTTTCTGTATGAAATAACTGATTTGGCTAGCGAAATCGTAATCTACGCCTTCAACCTTGCTTCTGATAATACGAAGTTCTTTTTCGTAGTCCGGATAATCAATCCAGAGATAAAGGCACCGCCTGCGTAAGGCATCTGAAAGCTCACGTGTCCGATTAGATGTTAGAATCACTAACGGTTTATGGATCGCACTTATAGTGCCTATTTCAGGTATTGTGATTTGGAATTCGGATAAGGTTTCCAAGAGATATGCTTCGAATTCTTCATCGGCTCTATCAACTTCATCTATAAGTAAAACAGGCGCTTTATTGCTCTGAGTCAAAGCTTCCAACAGTGGTCTTTTTAACAGGAAAGCTTCGCTGAATATCTCTTGTTCTCTTTCGTAGAGGCCTTGATCACTATTTTCACCAAGTTTTATTCGAAGCAGTTGCTTAGGATAATTCCATTCGTAAAGAATAGTATTGACATCAAGCCCATCGTAGCATTGTAGTCTGATAAGTTTGGTGTCTAAAATACGTGACATCACGTTAGCGATCTCTGTCTTCCCAACTCCAGCTTTTCCCTCGATCAAAATTGGCCGCTCCAGAATCTGTGCCATGTACAAGGTAGTGGCAATATTTGAATCGGCAATATAGTCTTCGGATTCTAATTTTCCAATTATGTCATCTATTGGGTCGACGACGGATTGTCTCTCTTGCAAAGTAACGTTTCCCTTAATTCAACTCTGGTACAGCTTTGAATACTACCGGCAATGAAACGATCTGACTTGTTTTATACAGATTCTCTAACTCTTACGTTCAACGCCTCTTATAGCGCGCCATACCTTTTCCGATTTGGCAGGCATATCAATATGTGTTATTCCGTAAGGTGAAAGAGCATCAACAACAGCGTTTATCACGGCAGGAGACGCAGCGATCGTACCGGTTTCCCCCGCTCCTTTCACCCCCATTGGGTTAACTGGTGAAGGTGTGACAGTGCGTTCAACTTCAAACGAGGGTAAATCCGTGGCCTTCGGCAACGCGTAATCCATCATACTACCCGTGAGAAGCTGACCATTATCATCATAAATAGCCTCCTCTTGCAATGCCTGACCAATTCCTTGAGCTGATCCTCCCTGTACCATGCCATCAACTATCATAGGATTGAGTACATTACCGACATCATCCACTGCCACATATCTAAGAACTGTCACTAACCCAGTATCAGGATCTATTTCCACAACAGCTATATGCGTTCCTGACGGCCAAGTGAAGTTTTTTGGATCAAAGAAACTGGTAGCCTCTAAACCCGGTTCCATACCTTCGGGTAGTCCATCGTAATAATAAGCAGCGCCAGCAACCTCTTGAAACGTTTTGGAGTTTTGTGGAGCCCCTTTTACAAATAATTTACCATCCTCTAAAACCATGTCTTCCTCTGAAGCTTCTAATAGGTGAGCAGCAAGTTTCTTTGCTTTTACTACAATTTTGTCTGTACTCATTTGAATTGCTGCACCCCCCACTGAAAGGCTGCGACTACCGAAAGTTCCTATGCCAAATGGCATTCTATCAGTGTCTCCATGAACGACGCCTATATCCTCAACCGGAATTCCCAGATTAGCAGATACTAATTGAGCGTAGGTTGTCTCATGCCCTTGTCCATGAGCGGATGATCCGGTAAACACTGTCACCTTGCCAGTCGGATGAATTCTTACAATTGCGCTTTCCCATAACCCTGCTCGGGCCCCGAGCGCTGCACCCACAGCAGATGGAGCGGCTCCGGAGATTTCTATATAACTTGAAAGTCCTATGCCTAGTAATCTCCCGTCCCCTCGAGCTTCGGTTTGATCGACCCTAAATTGCCTATAATTAACTATTTCTAGGGCTCTATCAAAGGAGAGTTCATAATTCCCGCTATCGTATGTTACGGCTGTTGCAACTGTGTAACCATCATCAAACGGAGCGATGAAGTTTTTACGACGAACTTCTGCAGGGTCCAATTTAATTTCAGATGCAAACATGTCAACCATACGTTCAACGACATAGGTCGCCTCAGGACGACCAGCACCTCTGTAAGCATCTACAGGTGTAGTGTTAGTGAATACTCCGTACACTTTGCACGAAATGTTAGGTGTATTATATGGACCAACCAGCATAAGGCCATAATACCAAGTAGGAATCAGAGGAGCAAAAGTAGAAAGATATGCACCTAAATTGGCATATGTCGTTGCACGCAATCCAGTAATGGTACCATCCGTATTGCCCATTATTTCTACATCCGTCACATGGTCTCGACCGTGGGTAGTAGCTACGTAACCTTCAGTGCGACTTTCAATCCACTTGACAGGGCATCCGAGTTGCTTGGCTATAATGGCAGTTATTATCTCTTCAGCATATAGATAAAGTTTACTTCCAAAAGCACCGCCGACTTCAGGCGCTACGATTCTTATCAGATGCTCAGGGTGTCCAGTTACCAAGGACATTAATAACCTTACAAGATGTGGTATCTGGGTAGACGTCCACACCGTAAGTTGTTCCGAACCTTTATTATAATCGGCAACGACCCCACGTCCTTCCATAGGATTTGGTACTAAACGTTGGTTGACGATACGTTGCTTAACTACAACTTCGGCTTCTTCAGAAGCTTTCTCTATATCACCCCCGTTTACTTCCCACTCGAATCCGATATTGGCAGGCGCATCCTCATGCAGCTGAGGCGCATCCTTTTTCATCGCGCCTTCAGCAGTTACAGTCACTGCCAGTGGCTCGTATTCTACTACAACCAATTCAGCGCCATCGACCGCGATAGATGGGCTGACAGCGACCACTGCAGCAATAGCTTCTCCCACACACCTAACTTTTTCTATTGCTATAGGTGGATGAGGTACTTCTTTCGTATCTGGCACCACCCAGCCACAAGGAAGTGATCCCAATTGTTCTTTGAGATCCTCTCCTGTGTAGACGATAACAACACCTTCAAGAGCAGCAGCAGCAGAAACATCGACTGAACTAATCCTGGCATGAGCATACGTACTTCTAACTAGCGACAAATGCAGCATCCCTACTCGCCGAATATCATCAACATACGTAGCGTTACCAGTTATCAAACGAGGATCTTCACGTCGTTTGATACTAGTTCCAAAAACAGAGGTAGTCACAACTTCCCCCTTTAAAGAGATAAGATTTATGACACAAATTAACGTGGACCAGACAGAAGGCAGACCCTCCTTGAATGACGCCCAAACACATCCTTCCAAACGTCATAGGGCCCCTCTCTCACGCACATGGTGACACTCTACCCTAGACTACCAATTAAGACAAGGGTGAACATTAAATGATGGAAAAATAAAGATTGCCGTTCCGTAATATGAATAATCCAATCAAATAATTATTGACATCAGTCGGTCGCTATGCTACAGTTGGAACCTCGCATAAAGTATGACATTAACTTCAACGTTTTTCCCGCGTAATTTTAACTTTTGCTAGACCTATGTCCTTTTCCCCTATCCTTCGAATCTTAAGTATCAAACTTACTCTTTAGTCTCAAGAGGTGTGATAACTATGACTCTGGTGAAAACGCAATCTTCAACCGAAGCGATGAATAGCGGAAAAAAATTATATGGTAAGGCGTCTAGCGTTCTGGATGTCCCAAATCTAATCCAAGTCCAGATTGATTCCTTTGATTGGCTGAAAGGTGAAGGGCTTGCCGCCTTACTCAGGGAGATCTCCCCAATAGAAGATTTACCAGGCGGACGATTCGAACTCAATTTCGGAGAACACTACTTTGACACCCCTAAATATAGCGAAGAAGAATGTAGAGAAAAAGAGGTTACATTCTCCGCCCCTGTGCATGTCACTGTAGCTTTGAAGATAAATGCTTCAGGGCCAGGTCAAGGAGAGGTCAAAGAGCAAACCCTTTTCATTGGTGATATACCAATGATGACCTCAGCGGGCACTTTCATTATTAACGGAGCAGAAAGGGTCGTCGTAAGCCAATTGGTAAGATCGCCTGGCGTATATTTTACGGTAGACACAGAACCAAACACGGGAAGATCGTTATCATCTGCGAAACTGATTCCTTACAGGGGCGCTTGGATGGAATTTGAAACAAGTAGCAGAGATTTGATATCTGTTAAAGTTGATAGGAAACGTAAGACGCCTGTGAGCACTCTCCTGCGTGCTATGGGGTATGCAACAAACGAGAAGTTATCTGCATTATTTGAAGATGTGGACACTAACCCGGACCACCAATATATTAAAACAACTATAGATAAAGATTCGGGAGTGACTAACCAGGCAGAAGCACTACTTGAATTTTACAGAAGGCTCCGGCCTGGTGAACCACCCAATCAGGAAAACGCTAAGGCTTTGATATCGAACCTGTTTTTCAACGAAAGGCGTTATGACTTAGGTAGAGTAGGGCGATACAAGCTCAATCGACGCTTGAAACGTGACGTTGAGGCATCTACTACGATTTTGCAGCCCGAGGACATAATATCGTTATTGAGGATGATGATACAGATCAATAACGATATAGTTGAGCCCGATGACATAGACCACCTCGGTAATCGAAGAGTCCGTGCAGTAGGTGAATTGATTCAAAATCAAATTAGGGTAGGCTTACTTAGAATGGAACGGGTCATCAAGGAACGTATGCTTTCGCAACTTGACCCGGCTACAAC
This sequence comes from Dehalococcoidia bacterium, assembly GCA_963578655.1. Classification (GTDB taxonomy): domain Bacteria; phylum Chloroflexota; class Dehalococcoidia; order Lucifugimonadales; family CAUZEB01; genus CAUZEB01. The sequence goes on from CAUZEB010000013.1 coordinate 9,284, forward strand.
TACTCCAGCTGCATTGATAAATATCAGGCCCGTCGTTGCATCGGTTAGAGAATTCTTTGGAGGATCTCAGTTATCGCAATTTATGGACCAAACCAATCCCCTTGCTGAATTGACCCATAAACGTCGTCTATCAGCACTAGGGCCCGGCGGCTTGTCGAGAGAGCGAGCGGGATTTGATGTGCGAGACGTCCACCATTCTCACTACGGCCGTATTTGCCCAATTGAAACCCCTGAAGGGCCGAATATCGGCCTGCTTGGCTCTTTAGCAACCTTTGCTCGAACTAACGAATATGGTTTTATTGAAACTCCATACCGAATAGTTCATAAGGAACTCCCCAATATCGATACTAATCTAAGGGGAAGACGTGTGACTGAAGCCATACTGGACGATAGCGGAAACATGATTCTAAAGGCAAACCAGGTTATTAGTAAAAAAGCTTTGGAACAAATTACGTCCCTTAGTCCTCGCAATATACCCCTTAAAGCTTTTATAATACACGACCCGGAAGATATTGTTTATTTATCGGCTGATGATGAAGAAGAAGCTCATATTGCTCAAGCCAATGCAGTCATAGACAAAACGGGGCAGTTCGCCAGTGATAGAGTTGAGGCAAGGAATGGCGAGTTAATATCTATGGAGTCTCCACAAAATATCGACTATGTAGATGTCTCCCCTATGCAATTGGTGAGTGTGTCGACCTCATTGATACCGTTTCTAGAACATAACGATGCCAATAGAGCTCTCATGGGATCAAATATGCAACGTCAAGCCGTACCTCTACTTAGACCAGAAGCCCCGTTAGTTGGTACCGGTATGGAGGGGCGAGTGGCTAAAGACAGTGGCCAGGTCGTCATGTCTCATTGTAATGGCCTTGTGACAGAATCTGCAGGAAATATGATAGTAGTTACAGACTATAACGGGGAGCGACACGAACATAAGCTATTAAAATTTGTCAGAAGTAACCAGGGTACATGTGTTAACCAACGTTCTATAGTTTCTAGAGGTGAAATTGTGTCAGAGGGCCAAGTTTTGGCAGACAGCTCTTCGACATCAGCAGGTGATCTCGCCTTAGGTCAAAATGTTCTAGCAGCTTTCATGAGCTGGGAAGGATACAATTTTGAGGATGCTATCATTCTCAGCGAAAAACTAGTTAAGGATGACAAGTTCACATCGATTCATATCGAGAAGCATGAGGTTGAAGCGAGAGACACCAAATTAGGCCCCGAAGAAATCACGCGTGACATCCCTAACGTTGGAGAAGACAGCCTATATGACCTAGATGAGGAAGGTATTATCCGTATCGGAGCAGAAATAGGGCCGGGGGATATCCTAGTGGGCAAGATAACTCCGAAAGGCGAAACTGAACTGAGTGCGGAAGAAAAACTTTTGCGCGCTATATTTGGAGAGAAAGCTCGCGATGTCAAGGATACATCTTTGAGAGTACCACATGGGCAGAAAGGTAAAGTTATAGGCGTTAAAGTATTGAGTAGAATTAATAAGGACGAGTTGCCACCAGGAGTTAACAGACTTGTACGTCTTTGGGTAGCCCAAACCCGTAAAGTGTCTGAAGGTGACAAAATGGCCGGACGTCATGGTAATAAAGGCGTTATAGCCAGGATACTACCTGAGGAAGATATGCCATTCCTGGAGGACGGTACTCCGGTTGACATCATACTTAATCCAATTGGGGTCCCGTCACGCATGAACTTAGGCCAAGTATTGGAAACTCACTTAGGTTGGGCTGCTAACACATTGGGCGTCAGAGCTGTAACGCCGGTCTTTGACGGTGCGCCAGATACGGCAATAGAGGATGCTTTAGCACAGGCATGGTTCCTAAAGCAATCTGGAGCCATAGATCGTAGGCTTATAGACAAAAATGGCTCAAATCATATCAACATGTCAGCGACTAAGTCATGGCTTGAGAAATTAGGTTACGATTTCAACAAGATTTTTAAGAAATCTATCCCTGGTGAAGCTTCAAGGGTTTGCTGTAAAATTTGGCTTAAAGATAAGACAAAGAAGGACATTTCGGAATTAACGGCATTTGAACTCAGAGAAGAGGTACTAAGGATCAATAGAGATGAACAAAAATCTGCGCCAATACTCGGTAAATCTACCCTCTACGACGGTAGAACAGGCGAGGCATTCGATCAGCCCATAACTGTTGGCTATATTTACATGATGAAACTGATTCATCTAGTAGAAGATAAGATCCATGCCCGCTCAACAGGACCATACTCCTTAATTACCCAACAACCATTGGGAGGTAAAGCACAATTCGGTGGCCAGCGTTTTGGCGAAATGGAAGTCTGGGCCCTAGAAGCGTACAGTGCAGCCTACAATCTTCAGGAAATGCTTACTGTTAAGTCAGATGACGTTGTAGGACGAGTTAAGACATACGAAGCCATTGTTAAAGGAGAAGATGTTATTCAACCAGGGATTCCCGAATCTTTCCATGTCCTTTTAAAGGAATTACAAAGCCTCGGACTTTCAGTTGAATTAATGTATGAGGACCCTGATGACGCTATTTTATCCGCAACGACAGGACATCAGTTAAAAATACAAGGATCACCCGAGGGTTTTTCTCCATTGGACATGATTGGTCTAGATAGTAGCGGAGATGTGGAATCATTCTCCAATGACCTACCGTTAGGCGTCGATAGAGCACCTTCAATATCGTACAATGATGAGGATTCAGAAATTGATGGCAACTCTAGCACCAACAATGCTCCTTCAGCAACGATAGATGAGGAACTAGAACCCAGCGATGATACATCTGAAAAGCCTGATCTCGGTCCTTCAGAAGAGGACCAAGACGTGGAGTCTACCAGTTCAAATGAAGAAGATACGGTTCAAAATAAAATACAGGCAGAGAAAGCTGACTAGTTCATTATCTCTGAAGAAATATAGATACTCGCTTTCGATAAATAGAGAAAAATCACTAAATATCACCTAATAGGCGTTATTTAGTGATTCGATTAAAGAGACTTAAAACTTCAATCTGACGTTTTAAATTAGGAGTGACGACTATGGCTCAAAGCGGCAATGACTTTAATGCGATCCGCATTTCCCTTGCTTCTCCAGATCAAATTAAAACGTGGTCTTACGGCGAAGTTACTAAGCCAGAGACAATAAACTATAGGACACTACGTCCAGAAAAGGACGGCCTTTTTTGTGAACGCATTTTTGGTCCCACTAAAGATTGGGAATGTTATTGTGGTAAGTACAAAAAGATCCGTTACAAAGGTGTGATATGTGACCGCTGCGGCGTAGAAGTAGCTCGATCGAAGGTTCGAAGAGAACGGATGGGACACCTAGCTTTAGCCGCTCCAGTCGCTCACATCTGGTTTTCTAAAGGGACACCTAGTCGTCTTGGGCTACTTTTGGATCTATCTCCTAGAAACTTAGATAGAGTACTGTATTTTGCCCAATACCTGATAACCGCTGTAGATGACAGATTACGCCAATCAAGTATGGAGGAATTAAGAAGTCAGCTTGACTCAGAACCTGAAAAACTCTCATCAACCGCACAAGCGGAAATTGCAGAACTGCGATCTAAATTCAATGAAACCACGCCAGATACTGATACCCAAGATGTAGTTCAAAGCAAAGCTCTTAAAGAAATGGAAGATGCGATTGCTAATATAAATACGCAATTACAAAAAGATCAGGCTGAATTAGTAGACCAAATAAATAATAGCATAGATGCTTTAGAAGATCTTCAAGTCGGACAATTACTGACCGAGAACCACTATAGGGAATTACAGAAGAGCGCTCACTTTGAAGTCTTTGATGCCAGCATGGGGGCAGAAGCGGTGTTAGAAGTCATGCGTAATGTGGACCTTCAAAGTATGCGCGGAACTCTTCAAGAAGAGATAAGATCTACTTCAGGACAAAGACGTAAAAAAGCAATTAAACGACTGAGAGTAGTGGAGGCTTTTAGGAAGAGCGAAAACAAACCAGAGTGGATGGTGTTAACAACTCTGCCAATTCTACCCCCCGAATTGCGCCCTATGGTGCAGCTTGATGGCGGTAGATTCGCCACAAGCGATCTAAATGATTTATATAGGCGTGTAATTAATAGAAACAATAGACTGAGGAGACTAGTTGAACTTCAGGCTCCAGAAATTATCGTACGTAATGAGAAACGTATGCTGCAAGAAGCAGTTGACGCACTGATAGATAATGGACGGAGGGGACGCGCAGTTTCTGGAAGTCACAATCATCGACTTAAGTCGCTGTCAGATCTACTTCGTGGTAAGCAAGGCAGATTTCGCCAAAACTTATTAGGTAAACGTGTAGATTATAGTGGCCGCTCAGTTATAATTGCAGGTCCAACTTTGAAATTACATCAATGTGGTCTACCAAGAAGAATGGCTCTAGAGCTATTCAAGCCATTCGTAATGAACCGGTTGGTCATGAAAGGTTATGCACACAATATAAAGAGCGCTAAGAGAATAGCCGAGCGTGTGAGACCGGAAGTATGGGATATCCTCGAAGAGGTTGTCCAAAATAGACCAGTTTTGCTTAATAGAGCACCAACCTTGCATAGACTAGGGATTCAAGCCTTTGAACCCGTTTTAATTGAAGGTAGTGCAATAAGGCTGCATCCACTTGTGACAACGGCTTTCAATGCTGATTTTGATGGTGACCAAATGGCGATACACGTCCCACTATCCAAGGAAGCAGTCTTGGAAGCAAGGCGCTTAATGATGAGCACGTGTAACCTGCTAGCGCCTGGTTCAGGTGAGCCTATTGTTGCCCCAACATTAGACATGGTTTTGGGTTGCTATTACTTAACTATGATAGACGATAAAGCTGAGGGTGAGATCCGTAAATTTGCAAACCTAGAAGATGCGCAATTAGCATTCGAACTCGGGAATATAGAACTACGTGCTCCCATAAGTGTTAGGTACCAAAATGAAGGCAGTGAAACAGAATGGATGGACACGTCCGTCGGAAGAATTATTTTTAATGACGTAATATCTGATAAATTAGGCTTTCGGAATTATGAAATGAACAAGGATGCTTTAAAGGACTTAACCGCCGAATGCGTCAGGTTATTGGGCAACGACGGTACTCCTCCAGTCCTTGATGCCATAAAAGAATTGGGCTTCCATTACGCTTCTAAGGCAGGGATAACTATAGCAATAAACGACATAGAGGTTTCGCCGGATAAACAGACCATAGTAGGTAAAGCTGAACGAAATGTGAATATTTTAGATCAGCAATATATGGACGGTCTGATAACGGAAAATGAACGCTACACCAATACCGTGCAGATCTGGACAGACGCCAACGAGAACCTTACAAAAATGATCGAAGACAATTTGCACAAATACGGTGGTATATACCTGATGGCAACTTCAGGTGCTAAGGGTAATATAGCTCAGATTAAACAAATGGCTGGAATGAGAGGACTCATGTCAGATCCTAAAGGGCGTATCATTGATCGCCCGATAAAATCTAATTTCAGAGAAGGTCTGAGTGTCCTAGAGTACTTTATTTCAACACATGGTGCTCGGAAAGGATTAGCCGATACCGCGCTACGTACAGCAGATAGTGGTTACCTAACTCGAAGGCTCATAGATGTGGCTCAGGAGGTCATCGTCCAACATGCAGACTGTGGTACACCAATTGGGACCTGGATCGGAGACGATAATGAAGACACAATGTCCACTCCTTTCAGTGATAGGATACGGAGTAGATATACAGTCGAAGCTGTTGCGAATCCATCTACCGGAGAAATCGTGGTAGACGCAGGACAAGAGATAAATGATGACACCGTTGCCATTATTAAGGATGCGGGTGTTACCGGTCTTATGGTCCGTTCTCCATTAGCCTGTGAATCTAGGCGTGGGGTCTGCCAAATGTGTTACGGTATCTCTCTGGCAACTCAGAAGCCGGTTCTCCTAGGAGAGGCAGTCGGTATTATAGCGGCTCAAAGCATCGGTGAACCGGGTACCCAACTAACGATGCGTACCTTCCATACAGGAGGCATTGCCGGAGTAGATATAACAAGTGGACTACCCCGCGTGGAAGAACTCTTCGAAGCCAGAACACCCAAGGGAGAAGCTGTCCTTTCTGAAATTGACGGGCTGATAGAAGTCTCTGAAATGTCAGATGGCCGTAGCATAAAAATTACAAGCGTAGAAGAGTACTCAGACGAGTATGAAATACCAAAGACATACAAGTTAACAGTTTCAGAAGATGACATAATAGCAATGGGAGCTCCTATAGCGATTGCTAAGGACACTGATAATGAAGACGAAAAAAACTCTATCCAAACCAACGATATAATAGCTAGGGTTACTGGATCCATTCACATAGGAAAAAATTCTCTGCGTATAACCTGGACTGACACGGACGAAAGAGAATATGTCATTCCAGCTAGCGCTCATATAGTAGTTAAAACAGGAGATAGAGTATTGGCCGGCGCGACATTAACCACAGGACCTAAGAATCCGCAACAGATCTTAAGTATCCAAGGGCGTGAAGCCGTACAGACATATATGATCGAGGAAGTCCAAAAGGTATATAGATCACAAGGAGTATCAATACATAACAAACATATCGAAGTCATCATAGCCCAAATGCTTCGTAAAGTCCGAATAGACTCACCCGGGGATGCTGACCTACTTCCAGGTGAACTATTTGAACGACAGGAATATGAAACTATAAACGCAAGCGTCTTAGCTGAAGGGGGTGAACCAGCGACTGCGAGTACTGTCCTTCTAGGAATAACGAGAGCATCGTTAAATATGGAGAGTTTCTTGGCCGCCGCTTCATTCCAGGAGACAACTCGTGTACTTACCGAATCAGCCGTTAACGGTGACATAGACTATCTACGAGGATTAAAAGAAAACGTCATAATTGGGCGACTAATTCCAGCACGCTTTGACGGCACTGAAGAAGGAAGAGAACGTCTAGGCCTAAATGATGTAAAGTTACAATCATCAGGAGAGCTAGATGACCCGCCAGGAGACGAATCATTCCTTATAGAAGAAGAGGGCGACAGTAAAGAAGAGTCAACTCATAAGAAAGAGGAAGATCTGGCGGTTGAAGGAGCTACTGCAGACTAATTGACAAAACTTCCTATGTGTTTGATATCAGAGAAAATTGGGCGGTTAGCTCAGCGGTTTAGAGCGCTGCGTTGACATCGCAGAGGTCATAAGTTCAAATCTTATACCGCCCACCATCTTGAATTTAGATGCAAAGTCGAACTAATATCTCACTCTATTAAGCGGCTAAATGGGAAGAGTTTAATACCTGAATGTCCATATATTGAATATGATTAATTAGAGAACTCACCCACCCCGCTATTCTTCAATTTAACATGAACCCAAGAATGTCAGAATAATACACTTGATTTTCATAGTCTATTTCGCTACGTTTACTGGCAAGTCACAAGCCTGAGTCAAGATGGCTTGTATATCATTAAGAAAGTTAATCCCACCATCAAAAGAGTCATTATTCCATATTCCATACCAACATTGATTTCTTCAGCTCTTTGTTTCCTTGCTTTTCGCTGCTTTCTTCTTAAAAATACTTCATTAATGAGAATTAAGCAGATAAATAAAGGGTATGTGAGAATAATCCACAGATCAGATTGACTGTAACCAGCCTCTATAATAGCCAAATTACCTGTTATAAGGGCTATTACACTCATACATGGCAACAAGATCATATTTGTACGCAATTGCTTAGACGGCAATTGAATAACTCTGGTAAAGACACCATAGAGAATGACATAGCCAATTATAATGGCACTAAGCACGTGTAAGAATAAAGCGAGGTTATACACTAGCCCTCCAGAGGTGTTTCGAGAGACGTTGCCAAGGTTCGTACCTAGATCTTCTTATCAATTATCTAAGATGACCATCATGCTAAAAAGACACATGTTAAACAAATAATCGGACTTGAACAACAATCCAGCTTAATATTGTAGTGACAAAAATGTGTTCGGATTAATCTATTTGGATACGGGGATCCAAAGCGTCGCGCAATCCCTCACCGATAAAATTCACAGCAAGCACGGTCATCGATATCGCAACTCCTGGAGGAAGCCACAGCCAAGGTTGCTTCTTCAAAACATGAAGAGACTGTGCTGCTGTCATCATATTCCCCCACGTAGCTGTTGGTATCTGGACTCCCAACCCCAAGAAGTTCAATGCAGCCTCAATTAGTATAGCGCTCGCTAAACCAAGTGTACCTGCCACTGCAACGTAAGGCATAATTTCAGGTAAAATATGAAGGAATATTACTCTTCTGTCGCTAGCTCCCAGAGCTCGGGCTGCTGTCACGAATTCCATCTCTCTAACAGCTAATGTCTGCCCTCTGACTAATCGAGCGATCCCCATCCATCCTAGGAATCCTATCGCGATTGTAATATTGACAATACTCCCTCCGAATACCGCAACCAATATAATCAATGCAAAGAGGATGGGAAATGTCATCACTAATTCAGTAAATCGCATAAGAACGTTATCAACCCAACCACGAAGGAATCCGGAAATTAGTCCAATCAAAGTTCCAATACCAACTGCTATTAAAAGTGCTACCAATGCTATACCTAAGGTAATCCTAGATCCATGAAGCAACCTAGAAAACACATCGCGTCCAACAGAATCAGTGCCCATTATGTGAGAGAGAGTAGGTGCATTCTTGATATGGTCTAAATCCACAGCATCGGGGTTATGTACCCCGATCCAAGGAGCGAAAACTGCCCCTATAGTAAAAACAGCCACTATCGCTATACCCAGAAGCGAAAGCCTATGACGGGTGAACCTATACCACAATCCTCTCTGGCTCTCTGTGAGAACTAGGTTTTCGAACTCTAAAGGCTGACTTTTTCTATCAGCTGCAGTGGACACTTATTTACTCCTAATATACGACATGTTTTTATAGGTTAAGTCCTACGAATACCTTATACGAGGATCTGCAACAGCATACAATATATCAGCTAACAAATTCGCACCCAATACCATTGTAGAAACGAAGAATGTCAAACCCATTACAGTGGAATAATCCTGTTGATGAATAGCTTTAATAGAAAGCATACCTAATCCCGGCCAGGAAAACATAGTCTCAACAACAATGGCCCCTCCCAATAGGATAGGTAACCGAAGTGTGGTGATTGTTATCAAGGGCAGCAAAGCATTCCTAAAGGCATGTCGTCCCATAACAGCGAATTCAGAGAGTCCTTTAGCCCTCGCAGTTGTTACATAATCAGATTTCATCACTTCCAACATAGCAGTACGTGCGTAACGTGTATTCTGAGCCATTAAATCCATAGACAATATGACCGCTGGCAAAAACAGATGATATAGATTATCCCATAGTCTAAAAGTTTCGTCTAAGGAACTTGACATACCAAACACAGGGAAGATTGGCCATATCGATCCAAACACCAGTAGAGCAACTAATGCAAAAAAGAAAGTTGGAATAGATAATCCTATCAGAGAAGTAACAGTAAGCAGATAATCCCATATACTATATTGCCGCAACGCAGCCATGACGCCAAAAATGAAACCTACGACAGTGGATATCACAAGAGCTGCTCCACATAGCTCCAGAGTGGGCCATAAGCGACTTCCCACTCTCTCTATCACTGGGCGACCGGTAAAGTAAGAGTATCCGAAATTACCTTGAAGCATTTGACCTAGCCAAATCCCGTAACGTACCGGGATCGGCTTATCAAGACCAAGAGCCCTTCTCATATTATCGAGGTCCTCTTCGTTTAACTGGTCTTCTGGACTAATCATCGCCATTATAGGGTCGCCCGGGGCTAAATTCATAACCGTGAAAGTTATTATTGTTATGCCTAAAAGCATCGGGATAAACACTAAAAGCCTACGTATGATAAAAGGGGCCATAAAACTTTATTACCTCTGCTGCCCTAATTCAAAGCACTACCAAAAACTTACTGAAAACAGGTCGGACACCAGGACGGCGGGGAGATTTGCATATCCTTCCCCGCCGTCCTATACATCTATTTACCACTGTGGGACGGTTAGTTTGCGCTTCTCAAATCCCATAAATGCGGGGAGAGATTGTAAACCTCACCATGTTTTGCCACTATAGGGAACGTAGGCATATCGGTCAAACTTGTCGAAGGCCTCATATCCCCAATTCCTGGCACATACCATCTTTTGCTAACGATTGTCCACCAGTCCTTAAGATACACAGGAGCTAATGGGAGAGTCGTTAACATTTCCTCATTGATCTCTTGATAAAGAGGTATTCTATCCTCTCTAGTGATTTTCTTACCAGCAGCGTCCATCAAAGCGTCCGTTGCTGCGTTTGCATAACCCATAGCATTCCTTGATCCAGTTCTGAGGTGGAATTTAAGGAATCCGTCGGGATCACCAAACACGCCAAAGGTCACTCGGATAGTTTCCCAATCGTAAGTCTCGTAGAAAGTGTCTACCCACACCATGAGTGCAACTTCCTTAAAGACTAGCTTAAAACCGACTTCCGCTAGCATTGCCTGCTCAGCCGCTAGCATTGCTCTGGCCTCCTCACTACCTACCGCTATGATAGTACATGTTACTTCGGTATCCGAATCCCAGCCAGCGGCAGCTAAGAGCTCTCTGGCTTTGTCTGGATCATAAGGATAACGATCCTTCCATTCAGCCTTTTGATACCATCCGTGAGTCATGAAGGAATTGAAAATACTGCCGTTTCCTCCCACGAAGGTGTCAATCAATTTCTGACGATCAAGCGCATACAGGAAGGCTTGGCGTATTCTAGGATCCGTCAGATGCGCGCTTCTGGTATTAAAGGCATAAGAAATTAAAGTACTACCATCTTCTGCCGCAACATTGGTCCCAGGGTCATCTATAGCATCTTGGAACATCTCTGTAGTAGCATCAGTTCCTCCATCAAAGGACATTGCATGGATTTCACCCCTCTGGAATGCAATCTGTGCTGCTTCTGAGGAAAGAATTATGCTTACAACTATCTCATCTAAGAGAGGTCTACCCAAATAGTAGTCTTCGTTCGCTACCATACGGAAATATTGACCTTCTACATACTTTTCGAATTTGAAAGGTCCTGATCCTACTGGCTCGTCATAGAAGAAACGTTCCTTCCTAAGATCTCCTGGCTCTACTCCTTCAAACTTATGCTTAGGTAGAATTGCTCTCTCAAAAGTTGTTCCTGCCTCTTGCATGAACAGGGCATTGGCATATTCCTGGTCAAATCTAATTGTGTGGTCGTCTATAACCACTATACCTTCTACGGAATCGGCTTCACCTGCCGTGTAGGCAGCTGCACCTTTGATCATCGCTAACTTACCCATAGAACGGGATCCAGTTGCGTTATTTAAGAGCATCGTGTAAGTCCACTCGACATCCGCTGCCGTAACCGGCACGCCGTCGTGCCACACGGCATTCTTGCGAAGATAGAAGGTGTAGACATCTCCAGCTTCATTTATTTCCCAAGACTCCGCAAGGTCTCCTCTGAATCCGCTAGCAGCGGTAGGATCTGCTTTAACTAACACAGATGTAACTGCCCATATGAATTCTTTAGGAGTTCCTCCAGTCATCGTGTTGAAGTCACCAGGAACGAAGTTAGTCGATATTCGTAATATTTTTGGATCTCGTTTTGCTTCTACCTGGACCTCGACTATCTTCTCGACGATCTTGATTCTCTCAACCACAACAGTCTGTACGATTTTGACCTGCTTTTCCACCACAACCTCTTTCACCACTTCCACTCTCTCTATAACAGGTACCTCTCTCTCCACCACAACCTCTTTTTCAACTTCCACAACAACTTGTTTCTCTACAATCCTTGGTACCTCTCTCTCCACCACAACCTCTTTCACCACTTCCACTGTTCGAGGTGCCACGGCCTCAGAAGTACAAGCCGCTGAAATCAACATTACCGCCAACAACAGTGCTGGCAACCAGAGCTTCTTCATTGCTCCCTCCTAAATTTATAACCCAAATTTACCTTGACAGATATGGACACTAATAATACTAGACTTTCATTCGTACTGTCAATGTACGGCCTTGATGCATCAATACCATCCTAATGTCATTATCTTTAAAATCTAACTATTGCGCTGTAAATCCTCCATCAATGACTAATTCACTCCCGGTTACAAATGATGCTTCATCAGACGCCAAGTACAACACACCATAAGCTATTTCAATCGGCTGTGCGACCCTCCCAAGAGGCGTAAGGCTATTTCTTCTCTGCTGTGCTTCAGGAGTATCAATACGGTGCGATATCATTAAGGTATCAACAGATCCCGGATGAACCGAATTAACTCTGATTCCTTGTTTGGCATATTGAACTGCAGCTGCCTTAGTAAATATTCTGACTGCGCCTTTTGAAGCATTGTAGACCGGCTGTACTGTAGGTTGGCCTATCAAACCTGATACAGAGGATATATTTATGATAGAACCACATCCATTCTTACGCATTTCAGATATGACGGCTTTCGTACCCAGGAAAACACCCTTAGCATTAACGTCCATTACTCTGTCCCAATCGTCGTCTGACGTATCTTCTAATGTTCCAAAAAGTGCGATCCCCGCATTGTTAACTAAGATGTCTATTTTCCCGAAATGCTCCACAGCTCCCGACACAACACTATCCCAATCATTTTGTTTTGTGACATCAAGTCTAATGAAAACCGCTTCTCCTCCAGCCTTAGTGATTTGTGATTCGACACTAAGTCCTTCACTTTCCAGAATGTCTCCGATGATCACTCTAGCACCTTCGGAGGCGAATAATTTTGCTTCTACGGCCCCCATACCTCTCCCTCCACCACTAATGATCGCCACTTTATCCTGCAATCTCATTGGGTTCCTCCAATTAAAATTCAATTTGAAATACGATAAACGTTGCTATAAAAAACGAATCCTACTATTTATGGTTCGTCCCCTCATCAAATCTCTGCCAGTAAACGATATCATTTGTGGTCTTTTCATATACCTATTGTGATCAGTATTCTCCAGCACATTACTTTCAAAGGATTCAATATTATGTTGGCGACCATTAGTACTATTCAAATAGTCTTCTCGGGTATCACTCATAATAAATAGTATAGGTAGATCAATTTGGCATAATATGTAGTTCAAATCGTGGTAGTCTCCTTTACGGTCTTCCCAATTAAAAGTATCACTTAATCATTTCATTGTTATTGTTTCCATTTATTAACTTTGATGTCTCAAGATTCAAAACTTCTCGAGCTACTTCTGGATCCCATTTCTCAGAGAATGGATGAGTAGATAAGAACGTTTTTAGAGCATCTTTGCTTTTCCAAGAGGGTAGGGGACCGTTAGCGCGATCTGAAATCTTTCTTAGTAGTCCTTCATTTATTACAACCGTAGGCTCCGATAATACAATTTTTCTCAGCGGATACGGATATTTCTAAACCAGTGAAATTAGTATCATCGCTCCAGTGGAATGACCGACCACAATA
>CAUZEB010000014.1:0-21665 GCA_963578655.1 Dehalococcoidia bacterium
AAACATCAATTACTTCTGGATCTACTGATGCAAATCCGTAATTCGGGCTCCAAGCTATCCGCAAATCTTTGATATCTCTGTTCACTGAGGACATGAAATCCGGTACTGGTTTTCTAGCAGTAGTAGGATCTCTAGGATCGTGCCCAGCAATGATATTTAGGAGCAATGCTGAATCAGCAACTGTACGGCTTAATGGCCCCGGTTGGCCAAACATGTTAGGGATTACTGGTCCTCCCTCCACTCCACTGAACCCGGATACTCGTCCCTGTGTCGGTTTGATACCGTATATGCCACAAAAACTAGCAGGAATACGTATTGAACCACCGCCGTCCCCACCTGTTGCCAGTGCACAAAGACCGGCTGCTACTGCTGCTGCTGCTCCGCCACTTGATCCACCGGGAGTGTAAGAAGTATTCCAAGGATTTCGTCCGTCATCTCCTAATCGGTTTTCACAAGTGCCTACTGCCCCAAATTCAGGCAGGTTAGTTTTACCTAATATAATTGCGCCGGCACTTTTAACTTTTTCAATTATCGCTGCGTCTTTGGTAGGAATATTGTCTTTGAGAGCTATGGAACCAAGTGTTGTTCTTATTCCTTTGGTCATTTGGGAATCTTTCACTGAAATTGGAAGGCCATGTAAAGGTCCGATATTAGAGCCTGTAATTAACTCACTTTCCGCCCTACGCGCTTGTTCCATAGCTAGTTCAGCAGTTGAGAGAAGGTAAGAGTTTAAATGAGTATCTAGTCTTTCTATTCTATTAATATAAAGTCGAGTAATTTCTACTGGCGAGATTTCTTTGGTGGCAATAAGTCTTAGTAAGTCGATTGCTGGGGTGAAAGCGAGGTCATCATTCATATTAGATCTCTCTCTCCTGGACGATTTACTTCGTTTCTATGTGCCTATTTATTTAGATATACACATAGAAAGCTTTCCGGTATAAGTTAACGAATATGGACGCAGTTACGGAGCGTGGTACGAGACAGAATGTCTTTTTAAGTAATCTGAGTCGGTTACATAATATCCTGCGCAAGCTTTTATGCGCACTCTAACTGACCGCCATCCCAGCGTGTCCGTCTGAATGCGTCTTCCTCACCTTGGTTCATTAGAGATATTTTCTTACGGGTTCTCAGCCACATGTTATTCCATTCTTCAGCATCTCTAAGCACACTTTTTGGAGCAACACGACTTCGAGCTACAAATCCAGGGAATATAGATCGTCCGGTGGCCTGCCCAATTGGGTTGTATCTAAGGTCTAGGCTCCACCTCACTTCATTGCTTAGGTTTGGCAAAGAGCCGTGAACCGTCTGTTTGTGCATAAAAATCACGTCGCCTCTTTTCGTTGGGAGTGGGAGGGATTTTTCGGCATCAAACAATTTCTCTGGTATTTGCGTTTGTCCTGCTGTTGCTAACCCATTACCGAAATAGTTTGGACAATGGGTCAACAAGCCGGTTTTGTGGCTGCGTGGCACCACTAGCAACGGTCCTTTCTCAACGGTGGCATTTTGTAATGACATCCAGACAGTCAGCATTTGAGTTTTGTCCGCCTCTACTGTGGTCACTCCGTGATCCTGATGCCAAATGGTTCGGCCAAGTATTGGTTCGCCGTACTTATTTTTAGGGACGAACCTCTCAGGTGGTTTTATTCGAACGTGTTGAATAGGATTGGAGTATATTTCGGAACCTATGAGGGATTCTACAGCATCCAATAAGTTATCTGAAGTTAGAACGTTGAATACGGCGGGACCAGTCCAGAAAGGGGTGCTTGGAGTACAATCTTTTATTGGAAGATGCATATCGAAATATTGCGCATGACAGTTTCCTGATTCCTTCACTATTTCGATCATACGATCACTAAAATCCAACTCTTCCGATAGTGAAGAAATCTCTCCCTTATTGTGAAGCGTGGTAGCCAATTGATCTAATACCAATTCGTATTCTCGTATCAATGGATCTAAAACTTTCTCAGGATCCAGTAAATTCCGAACTAATACGTATCCTTCCCTTTCAAAGTATTTAACCTGCTCGTTGGTTAAAATTGACATCGGAAACCTCCTAGAGATCAATGCGCCGCAATAGTCGCATGAACGGGATAAACAGTCAAATAAATAACTCTGTTATAGAGTAGTTCCACACTAAGATTTACTTGAAATCTTAGGCTGTTTGAGATATTGGTTTTTCCGAAGCTCGCGATATGAACACTTAATGCAAATATGAGAGGTTTTAATGATGGAATATTGAAAGTGTACTTAAATTGGATTCGAGGTCTCAGAAAACCTTCTGATTCAATAATAGCCACCAACCCAAATCTTATAAGTGTCGTGTGAATACCCGTTAGTTACTGAAACAATGGATAACCCCATCATCACTTTCTTGTTCGGGATCACTTTGATATACCTCACGTTGAGGAGTTCGCTAGATATTTAACCATGCGAATGCTACTAAATCATGCCTTATTAATCTTGATAGCGACTCCTATTAATATTTTAATTTTAAACTGTCAACGACTCACATTAGGAACCATTGTGATTATTGGAATCATCCTACTGATCGTTGTTTGGACCGAGGAAATGCATGATACAATGCCTCGCATCTTAGGAGTTCTAGTTATTATAGATGTCCTAGGAATCATATTGGTACCGATGTTGTCTAGAAGTTTCAGAATATGCAGTCGTTAATATTCCAATATATGATCAATCAATTCTAGGTCCGATTAAAGGTCCATGTATTGGCCCATTAGGTTATACTATCGTCAGTTCCTCTATTCATCCTCAAGAATATTACTTGTCCTATAATATGTAAAAACGACATTGGCAGACTGTATATACATTGGTAGAAAAATATTTGTTAAGGAGCCAAAATGAGACTTGCAAATAAAGTTGCCCTTTTGTCAGGCATTGGCCAAGGTATGGGCCGCGCTACAGCTCTATTGTTTTCCCAAGAGGGAGCGAAAGTTGCATTGACAGCGAGAGGAATCAAACGGTTAAAAGAAACATCAGATCAAATACGAGCTGATAGAGGAACCTCTCTGGTTGTCCCTGGAGACATGTCTGTGAAATCTCAAGTGGATGAGATTGTTAAAAAAGTGTTGGATGAATATGGGCGAATCGATGTTGTTTATTCCGCCGCCGGGGGCAACTTCGATCCCCAACGAAAATTGCATGATGTAGACGAGGACTTTTGGAATTCGACTGTGAGTAACACTATGAATAGCTTGTATAACTTGGCGCAGTCCGTTCGACCCATTATGAAACGACAAGGAGGTGGATCGATAGTTACGGTAGCTGCTAGTTTTAATGTTAGGCAGGAAGGTAATGCCGCGTATGGTGCAGCCAAGGGGGGGGATCATCGGCTTATCTCAAAATCTAGCCAGGGAATTCCACCCAGATAATATTCGAGTCAATACCATTGGTGCTGGATTATTCCGTGGTTCTCGGGAAGGGACTAAAATACGTCCGGCTGCGAGTACGCTTATTAGAACAGGATATCCTCAGGATATCGCCTATGCTGCGTTATTTTTTGCCAGCGACGAATCTGCTTGGATAACCGGACAAACTTTGTCGGTAGATGGAGGTATTGATGTGGGAGCTAGAGGTCTTTGGGAACATGAGATATAAGAAGCTCGATCTATTACAATTCCGATGACAAGAACTTTATTTGACCTGCACTACCATAGCATGATTGGCTATACTGATTAAGAGTTTCAGTACAAAACGGATCTACGCCTTATAGTTTGTCTATCTGTCTATGCCTTCAAATTTTGTATTAGAAAGATGGAAATGAAATTAATAAAAGGTTGGTTCATTGGCGGCATAACTGGGTCTCTGACTGGTTTACTATTCTTATAATAACTTTTATTCTTTCAAATGACGGTTTATTGATATTGCCTGAATTTCTCATTGTTTCTATAAGTCCTGCTGCGATTGCAATAATTGTTGGAAAGGCTACTTGTTCTAACCGTAACAACCTAACTGTTTGTAGGATATATGACATTGTTGGTGCCTCTATCCGATCCCAATTTGGTGGACCAGACCCAAATACTAAATTTGTAGCTATTGTCTTTATGCTTGGATTGGGTGGAGTGATAGTTTGGAGTAGTCCCTTCGTCTTATGGAACTTTATAAGACGGAAATCAGGCCAATAATTCGTGTTTTACCAGGTAGTGGACAATGCACATATTCGAACACCTTTTTTTACTACATGAATGGATATTTAGATTGGCATTATGTCATATTAGATGATATATACAATAGTTGAATTTGACCTAGGGAACTCATACGAACTTTTTCAAGGAGGAAAATGTGACGGGACGAGTAAAATATCCTCTAGCTGTACCAATCAAAGCTGGTTTGGATATTATAGAAAGATACAAATTGAGAGCTGAAAGTTCTCTGAGAGACGACATCGAAGATTTTCCTGAATATTCATCTGTCTTATATAGTGCTCATGCCCCCACTACTATAGGAAATGAGCGCTTAAACATTGCTGCAATCGACGATGGATTCCGAGACTTAAGCCTATCAATATTCAAGGATTACCTGGATAAATGTTCCTTATTCCCTAACGTAAGGCAGTTTAATATGCATTTCGCCTTAAAGCGTTGGATCACAGAGACTCAAGTCAGAGGTCAAGTAGGAGATTATGAAAGACATATTGAATCAGTAAGAATTTTGGCGGAATACGCGGCGAAGTATGATATCGAGATAGTATTAGAAAATATAAATAGCTACTGGGAACTTAATGGCATTTCCCCTGCAACTTCTCTACATGAAGTGAATTGGCAGAAGAAGAATGAAGCATTTGGCATGCATCCGGAGGAGTGGATTCAAATATGCATGGACGTGGACCGGGAAAATGTACGTTTATGTTTAGATACTAGCCACGTTTGTACTTATGCCCACAGATTTCCAGGAAAAGATCGAGAATCAACAATCGACTCCTTTTTGATTCGCCCAGATTTAATTTCTCATGTCCACTGGAGTGATAACTATCTGTATGACGTGAGAGGAAGAGATGATTCACACTTGTTGGTTGGGAAAGGAACCCTTCCTATCAAATTTCATAGATCAATTAAATACTTAGATGCGACAATACTTTTGGAGCATTTCTACACTGAGATCGAGTTAGAAGAAGAACTCCGCTTTATCGATGGACTTTAATTTACTTATAATGATTATAAAGTTTAACCAGCAGTCATCTAAGATAGAAGCGATGGAAACTCATATACTGTAAATATTACAATAAACTAAGGTTTATGGTGATACGCTAATTAATACAACACCTAAAACAATCAGTAGAGACCCTGTTATTCTACCTGTAGTGTAAGGCTCTTTCAGATAAAGTGAGCCTAGCAAAACTCCTATTACTATACCAACCTCTCGGACTGGGGCGATATAGCTAACTTTGGATAATTGTAATGCACTCAATACGAGACCGTAAGAAAAACACATTAAAAGACCGACAGCAAAAATGGGCAGCTTATGTATTTTCAGTTCCCCGAGAATTGCCTGAAATCCGTGTCGAAAAATCACGTAAGGCGATAGCAGGAGCCCAGTACCCAAGAACATAAAATACATGTACAGTAACGGCATCACCTGTGTTACTCCAGCTTTATCCCACAACGTATAGGCAGCGATAGTTATGCCCGTTAAGATGGCTGATATGTTTCCAGGATCATTAAGCATCCCAACAGGATTGTGGAAGATGTATGAAACTCTTCCCCAAAGATATATTGTGTATATACCGATTATGATAGCGAGTATTCCGAATACGGCACCTGTTGAGACTAGTTCACCAAAAATCATTACACCTAATATTGGTACAAGTGCAGCTCCTGAGCCACGAACAATTGGATATACAAATGAGAGGTTTGCTTTGGAATAACTGCGCCCCAGAAGGCTAAAGTAAAGAGCGTGCAGAAGAATGGTCCCTGTTATATACAACCATCCTGATAGGCTTACAGGGTACTGTGAATACAAAGTGAGGCCCAAGGGCATGAAAAATATACCGCTGCTAATGACCGATAGCCATATAAATATACTATGGTTTAATCCACGCTTAACCAGGAAATTCCATACAGGATGCATTAACGCTGAAAATATCACTAGACCAAGTGCTAAATAAGACATGTAATTTAGTATAACCTGATCTTTCAGTTTATAAATAATCTCAATGAAATTAGTTAATGGTTGTAGAAAGGATAGCCGGACAACAGGGACCTTTCGAATCGATTAATATAGATAATACTTCCGTTTAGGTTTTGCGGAGATTATAACGACAAATTGTAGCCTACTTAAAATAAATATCTTTGTAATAGATCTAATCTTGACTGGTAAAAGGAATTCGGTTTATCATCCTCCAATGGATGATAGAAACTCGCCCAATATGAAAACTACACGAACCACAATAAACCGTATGCCAAAGAGAGCATGTTATGACAGAGAAGTTATATATACGATACTTGATAGTGCATTAATATGTCATGTTTCCTATGTTTCCAAAGACGAACCTAGAGTTATACCTACAGCATTCGCAAGGATTGGAGACGAAATTTTCATCCACGGTAGTCGTGTGGCTGGAAACATCAAAGCGCTGGCCTCTGGGATAATGGCATGTATAAGTGTAACTAGATTAGACGGTCTAGTTCTGGCTAGATCAGGATTTAATCATTCGATGAACTATAGATCTGTAATTATTCATGGGTCTGGCACTAAAGTAGAATCGAAAGCCGACAAACTCACTGTACTCAACGCTTTCATGGATCACTTAGTTCCTGGGCGGTCTAATGACGGATTAAAGCCAATTTCTAACAGAGATATCCTTGATACCACGATTATTAGCTATCCATTGAATGAAATGTCTGCAAAGATTCGAGTAGGTCACCCCAATGATGAAGACGAAGATTATGAACTAGAGGTCTGGGCTGGGATCATACCTATAATGCGACAATTTGGTGAACCAATAACAGATCCTAAAATGCGCCATCCAACACCTGTACCTGATTATATTAACAATTATGAAAAATAGCCTTTGTTTTACAGTGAGTTCGACTCGTAAAAAGCTCAGTATTCTGCCGAAAGACTTCAGAAATCTAGCTCCATCGCCATTTTGTTAAAAAGGCTAGCACAAATATGATGGTTGAGGTTAATGCGATAGATGGTCCTGAGGGTAGGTTAAGATGGTAGGATAGATATAGCCCGATAACGGATGAACTTACACCAAATAAAATCCCTACAGAGATTACGGTTGAGAAACGCCTGACTATAAGGCTGGAGGCTGCGGCAGGGGTTATTAACATTCCAACAACCAAAATGATTCCCACAACCTGAAGAGATACTACTATTACAATTGATAAAAGTGCCAACAACAGGTAGTTAATTTTTGCCGCTGGCAATCCCGCAACTGTGGCGCCTTGAAAATCAAACCCTATGAACACCATTTGCTTGTATAGAAGTATCATTAAAATAAGAGTGACTGCTGTTAAGCAGATTGTTATATACACATCCGTATTTGACGTACTCATTACTTGGCCGAGTAGTATATCTTCAACATTGATTCTGGTACCCCCGAGTAATGTAAGAAGGACTAGGCCCAAAGCAAATAGGCCAGTAAAAAGAATTCCAATTGAAGCGTCATTGGAAATATTGGATTTCTTAACTATGAATCCGATTGTTAATGCCACGACGATTCCCATTGGTATTGCTCCAATTAATGGGCTGAATCCCACAGCATATGCTACTACCATACCTGGTAGAACGGCGTGAGCTAAAGCGTCACCCATAAAACTCATCTCACGGTTTATTACATGTGCCCCTAAAAATGGGCATACTACACCGATGGATATACAAACTATTAGAGCACGTATCATGAATTTATATTGGAAAGGCTCGATAATTAGTTCAAACCACATGAGTGTGCTTTCCTATTTGGTGTTCGGCAAACACTTCACCATGAGAACCATAAAGTTCAGTTAAAATTTCCTTAGTGAATACTGATTCCGGTTTGCCATGAGCGCAGATGTGCCTATTGATGCACAACACTTCGTCAAATCTGTCGGCTAAAGTGTTTAAGTCGTGGGTTGCAACAAGAATTGTCTTACCTTCATCTCTAAGACTTCTTAGAACGTTTATCACCCCTTCTTGTGACGAAATATCTACACCGCTAAAAGCCTCATCCAAAATCAAAATATCAGCTTCCTGTGTTAAGGCACGTGCTATAAATGTCCGTTGCCTCTGACCTCCAGATAACTTAGACACCAAGTCGTCTCGGTTATCCCACATGTCTACTTTTCTTAGAGATTCCTCAATCAAACTGTTGTCGGTAAACCCTAGGTTCTGTAGTAGTGACACCTTGGCTGATTTACCCAGGCTCACAACATCCCATACTGATAATGGAAACCTCCAATTGACACGTTCCTTCTGAGGTACATAACTTATTTTTCCTCGTGAATTTCCTGGGGGCAGACCATTTATTAAGATTTGCCCATGTGCTATTGGTTGTAATCCCACTAAGGCATTGAATAACGTGCTTTTGCCTCCCCCATTTGGTCCTACAACTCCCGTGAGAACTCCTCGAGGTATGGCAAAGGATACATCATCTAAAGCTAAGAAACTTTCAAATTCTATGCAGGCATTAAAAACCTGAATACAACAGGTGCAATGCTCTTGTGAGCATGGACATCGTAAGGTCATATATTCCCCCAAGTTAAATGTGTAGTTGATCTAATCACTTAAATTTGAGACGATTAAATTAATATTATATTTAATGAAATCAACATAACTTTGCCCAGGATTAAGCGTTTCTACATTTAAGCCTGTAACCACTCTTATTCCTGTTTCCTCCGCTATTCTTTGCGAGGTCTTTCCGTTGGTATCGTTTCCCAGGAATATAACCTGTATGTCATGTTTTCTTATAAGTCTTATGGCTGATGCCAGATCTTTTGGGGTAGGACCTGCTCCTGAACTGAAATCCGGAATCACTGCTTTAAGAACCTCAATATTATAGCGGTTTCCCAGATATCCTAAAGATTCATGTTCTGTCATGATCTTTCGTTTGGATTCAGGAATTGTACTGATTTCGCCAACTATATTTTGGTCGAGTTTCTCTAACTCAATGGCGTATTCTACAGCTTTCTCTGTGTAGTAACTGTGTCCATCAGGATCAATACTAGACAGAACTTTTGCAATTGATTCTATCACCGTCGAAACAAGAGTAGGATCGAACCAGAAGTGTGGATCGTATCGGTCTTGAAATTGGCTGTCTTCGGATCTAGTGAATTCGAGTGGTGAGATAAAGTCTACCAATGTTACCAAAACAATATCTGGATGGCTATCTAACAGCTTAACTAGCCAAGGTCCTTCATACTGCAATCCAATAGCGAATACATATTGCGCAGAGATTATTTTGGCAATATCTTTTGCGCCTGGATTGTAGGTATGCGTATTAACCGAATAGGGTATTATGTGATCAGCAGATACTCTTTCTCCACCAACATAATTTATCCATTCGGATACCAGAGGAGTAGTAGCCAGTATGTCGGTTTCATTTGTAGCAGAAATAGATAAATCAACCTTGGTCTCTCCTTTTGTATTGTCCGAAGGTTGCTGTTGCATCGATATTGTTTCGTCACTAGAGACATTACAGGCAGGTAGTACTGCTATGATGATTAGTATGGAAACGTGTAATGCTACAAGTTTGCCCAACATTCACCGCTCCTTGTTATTTGCATATCATATAATGCGAATGATTCTCATTCTGTATTAAATGAGAATAAATCTCAGTAAATGTTTTGTCAAGGATAGAAGGCACTAGTATAATTGATTAATGATTTCAGCTAGAAAACAATCCAGAAATTTACTAAGTTCACGAAATGCATCTATTACCAATCCCAGATTGGTAGTACTTGAACTATTGTTGAAGGAATCTCGGCCTTTAACAATAGATCAAGTACTAAAACTCTCGAGAGGAAAGCTGGCTCAGTCGACTCTATATCGTGTAATAAGCGATTTGAGAGATTTTGGATTAATAAGCGAATTCACGACACCTGAAAACACCATGGTTGTTGAACTCAACGTAGGCTGGACGCGACATCACCACCACATTTTTTGCCGAAAATGTGGTTCCATAACAGATATTGAATTGAATCCGGAGTTGGAATTAAATCTAGAAAAAGAAGTTAAAAAGATCGAAAATGAATATTCGTTTTTAATTGATTCGCATTCTCTCGAATTATTTGGCTCGTGCAACTCCTGTACCAACGAATAGTAAAAGTAAAGTTGTTTAGTATGATGGAATTATAGCTTTTTAACAATTGAAAATAGGTGTCAAGGGCGGAATAGGGTGCACAAGCTAGGAGATTTCCTCTGTTAGAATCAAATGACTAACCGTATGTGTATAATTACAGTATGATTCGACAAAATGTTAATCTATGCGCCGTCACGTAGCTTGACTCAACGTAGGAGAACTTTGAGCACTACCGCTAGACCGATTCCCAATATCGCTGGACAGGTGATGACAGTCAATGGGCTGATGGATCCCGGGCACCTTGGTTCTACAATAATGCACGAGCATCTCTTCATTGAACTCTGGAGGGATAAGGTGCCGTCCTTTGACTCACCGGACAACGAGGCTCTATTGTGGGATGAGAAGCTCACTATAGAGACTCTGCACATGGCCCATCGGCGCCAGCCACTCATCAAAGACAATTACATTCTCAGCGACGAGGACATGATCATCGCCGAGACGATGCAATTCAAGAAACGAGGTGGCTCCACTATTGTGGACGTGACCAATATTGGTTTAGGCAGGGAACCACATTCTTTGCAACGAGTGTCTAGAGTAACTGGACTGAACATCGTTATGGGAGCAGGCTGGTATCAGAAAGCATATCACCCGGACAATATGGACCAACTGACCGTGGAGGATATGGCCGATAAGATTATCTGTGATGTAACTGTAGGTATAGACGATACTGGAGTAAGATCTGGCATAATTGGCGAGGTTGGTATCAATGGAGAGCCACTGATATCCAACGAGATCAAGAGTCTACAGGCCTCTGCCCGGGCCAGCCAAGTCACCGGAGCTGCAATCACCCTGCACCGAGGAGGTGCTGGCCAGAGAGAGGCACGAGACCATGAGTATATTGGGTGAGAATGGGGCGGATCTCTCGCGAGTGATCTTCGGGCATAGTGATGAGATTGCCGGTGATCTGCCCCTGATGATGGAGTTGCTGAGCCAGGGCGTCTACATCCAGTTCGACCTGCTGAGTCGCGTGGGAGAGCCGTTGAGATTCCATCCGGATGCCGACGATCACGGATCGATTAACACTAGTGCTAGCACTGCCGCCGTAGCAGACGCCATACCACAACTCATAGAGGCGGGCCACGCCAATCGTATACTGCTCTCTCAGGACGTTTACACCAAGATGCAGCTTAAGGCCTATGGCGGGACGGGATACTCATTTGTTCTGGAGATATTCTTGCCGGAGATGCGTTCCCGAGGCGTGTCGGAGGAGCATATCAAGATGATGATGATTGAGAACCCTGCCCGAGTACTTACCTTTGCTGAGCCTCAAAGCTAGCAGAGGATAGATGTCGTAGCGTTCATAGGCGGTAAAGTTATTGGTGTATTTGAACTTTAATGGAGCCAGAGCTTTTATTCGATGCTATTTCAAACCCTCGTTGAATATCCGACAAGGCGAATTTATGAGTTACCATTTCTTTAAGATTAACTCTTCCTGAATCCATTAAATCTATGGCTACTTCATAATCATGTTTGCCATCTATTACGCTGTAACAAATGGAAGCCAGTATGTTGTGTTCTCTAACATGGCACTGCAGAAAGTCCACTGGAACTGGAGCAAAAAAGCATCCTAGTATGACTATTCGGCCCATATGGCGGGTTATGTTAAACGACTGATGAATTGTCGCCCCGCTATTACCTCCGACAGTTTCCAGAGTTATATCGGCACCTCGACCGCCAGTAATGTCTAACACGGCTTCTTTGAGCAAAGCACCTTCGGGAGGCAATGCTTCATCAGCCCCCAGCAGTTTCGCTAGTTCAGCCTGATGTTTATGTCGTGCTGTAACGAATATTTTGCCAGCTCCTAAAGCCCTGGCGGCTGCCACAGTGGTAAGGCCAATTGTGCCTGATCCTAATACTACCACGGTGTCACCACTGTTCATACGACCTCGACGTATTCCATGAACCGATACTGCTAATGGTTCTACTAGTGCTCCATCCTGCCAATTCATGTTTTTACCTATAGGGTAACAGCCATCAGCTCTGCGCTTAATGTATTCGGCAAATCCTCCTCCTTCATTGGATGTTTTATTAGAGCAGTGAATAAATTCACCCTGTCTACAAAACCAGCAATCCTTACAATTCAATCCTTGTCCTATAGTTTCTATGGCTACCCGCTCTCCAAGTCTACTTACATCAATGCTGCTTCCTACCTCAACTATCTCACCTGCAACCTCGTGTCCTCCTGGAACCGTAACTAGATGGGAGTAATCTAGGAGATCTGAACCACAAATACCAGTGGCTTTCACTCGTATCAAAACGTCTCGATCTTCAAGACTAGGACGGTTCATATCTTTTAGTTGCATTGTACCCTTGCCATCGTGTAAAGCCGCTTTCATAGTTGTCAAATTCTTCCTCCAATATAAAATGCTTTCTTATAAGTCAGTCAATAAATATTAACAAGAATGGAAATAATAACAAAGATTGTCAATTTGTAACTTTACATTCTGGCGACAGAATGCCTAGATTAACTAATATGGAAGCGAATATGTTAAATATAGAGGTAAAAAGATATTGAGAATTCCTTATGACAAATCTATACTCCCGAAAATGAAGTGCTTAATGGTTGAGGGGGCCTTCGGAAATTTTTACAATAAAACTTTGAAAAAATCACCCTTATTAAGATTATAGGGTAGGTATTAGTTGTTAATACAAATATTTGAGGATGGTTTAGTTATAAGGATATATTATGACTAATCGTTTGAGATTGAAGCGTAAGGTTGCTATTGTGACAGGTGCAGGGTCTAGTGGACCAGGTATTGGAAATGGGAAGGCCACTGCTATACTTTTTGCGCGTGAAGGGGCATGTGTGTTACTTGCAGATTTGTGTGAGGAGCGGGCACAGGAAACACTTTCATCAATTGAGGCCGAAGGTGGGAACGCTTCCACTCTTGCGGTAGATGTTACCAATAAGGAAAGTTGTAATCATATGGTTAACGAGACATTGAGACGATATGGTCGAGTCGACGTTCTTGTAAATAATGTTGGCATATCTAAACGTGGATCTGTATTGGATGTTACTGAAAAGGAGTGGGACAATATTATGGCTGTCAATGTAAAAAGTATGATGCTTACGAGTCAGCAGGTCATACCAAGGATGAAGGAAGGAGGAGGTGGGTCTATCATCAATATTGCTTCAACTGCTGGTCTCAGAGCTCATCGCAGTACCCCGTACACTACTTCAAAGGCGGCAGTTATAGGATTGACTTTTTCAATGGCTGCAGACCACGGTAGGGAAAACATCAGAGTGAATGCAATTGCGCCGGGTCTAGTTTACACTCCAATGGTGGCTCCACGTATGGACGATGATCTAAGGGATAGTAGACGGCAGGCCTCCCCTTTAGGGATTGAGGGCACGGGGTGGGATATAGGATGGGCTGCTCTTTACTTAGCTAGTGACGAATCTAGATGGGTGACAGGGATAGTGTTACCTGTAGATGCAGGGTTGACAGTCACTACTGGTATCACCTACCAACCGTTAGGCCAACAGATAAAGTACTAGTATCGGCATAGAATGATTGAAAGACACGCTAGAATCCCTTACCTATTTTTTTGCTCGCTAGGAAGATAGGAATGACTCGATCAGTTTTTGATTGATAGTCTTGATATAGTGGGTATGCTTTCACTGCTAGGGTCCATAGGCGCTGGAGTTCCTTCGGATCCTTAATTTCACGAGCAATCATCGAGTAGATTTTAGTTTCATCTCTGATTTCAACTTCGGGACTTTCTAACAGATTATAGTACCAAAGGGGATTCTTAGGAGCTCCACCTATGGAAGCCACCAATACATAGCTATCTCCGTCTGCCACTTTCATTAAAGGTGTTTTTCGTATTGCGCCGGTTTTCCGTCCTATGTTATTAACTACGATGACTGGTAGTCCTCTTAACGTAGTGCCATCTTCCCCTCCACTCTTTTCATATAATTCGACTTGGTCGGCAACCCACTGTGTGGGACTAGGTATATATTGGTTCATCGTATTCTAAACTCCTGTAGGAAATACCAGGGTGAGTTAATATTAAGGGAACTTTTTTATCTAAGTGAGGGAGTTGCTAGTGCTGTGATAAGTATTACAGCACTAGCTTATTCGTATCTTAGTGCCTCAGCAGGATAGGTCTTACTAGCCTCGTTAGCAGGTATCACGCTAGCTAAAATGGATGCGATGATCGTTATGGCAATTAATATACCTACCTCTCCTATTGGAACAACAAACTTAGCTCCTTCAAACTCCTTGGAAATTTCCAGGAAAATTAACCATGACTGTAAAACACCGAGAAATACTCCCACAATTATCCCTAGAAATGTTATAAATGAGGACTCAATTAAGAATTGAACTCTTATCATGCTTGATTTAAACCCAATAGCTCTAAGTACTCCGATAGATTGTCTTCGTTCAACTACAGCTCTTACCGACAATACTCCTATAGCTGCAACGCCAACGACTAATCCAAGACCACTGAATCCTTGGAAAAGTTTATTAAATGCATTGTTTGTTGCCCTCTGCTGCTCTAAGTTATCTAGGAGACTTTCTGCATTCATCCCGTTTGCTAAGAAAACCTTTTCTAATTTCTGAGAATATTCTGATGCGAACTCTTTGTTTTCCAGTGAAAAGTAAAAAGTGTCAAGAGGAAGATCTTGATTTGCTATCGCCGGTAGTAAAGATCTTGTTGAATAGAATGTCGCAGAATTACTTTGAAAACCTGTCCCTGATGCGAGCCGTTCTACGACACCTATAACCATTAAAGTTTCGGGCTCTGAAGAACTTCGCCTCTTCTTCATTTCTATAGAAAAAGAATTCATCGATTTCGGATCTCCTGGAGTTAAATATGATGTTTTAAATGTTCTGTCTGGAGGCCCAAACGGATCTCCAGAGGGTATGATTGATGCACTAGCAATAACCAGTCCTGGATTATTAATCAATGTTCGCCAAATATCTTCGTCTGTGCTTCCGTATTTTGGATCGAAATGAGCGAATTTCCATTGAGTCGAATCAAAAAACGAATCTTCTAAGGAAATGAGTTTGGAACCCTTATATGTATCGTTATCCCCTTTGGATTCTTTTACTTCCACAAGCACATTGGATGCTCCTGCAACAACGGAGAAATCAGACATATTTAGGGAGTCTCTTATATCTCCTGAAATGGAGAGGTCTGGACTTATAGTAGCTTTAATATCATATCCGCCCGTTACCCTTTCTGGCTGCGTTGAAGTGATATCACCTATGCCATTTAAAATTGAAAAAATCATAAGCGTAAATATAATTAGAGCGAACATAGCAACCGTTAAGCCAGTCCTAAATTTCGAAGCCATGGGGTAGATTATGGCAATTTTCGCTACGGCTTTTAAACCGGAAAATCTTGACAATATTAAATTCAAAATAAAGATCAATATTTTCGTGTTGGACATCAGTAGCCACACTGCTGCTGCTGTAGTTATACCACCGCTTAAAGGCCAAAACCATGGCCCTGGTTCCGATAATTCCCCTGCCCAGGGTTCAAAGAAGTCGAATGGTAGGGAATTAACCAAGAGTACAAGTCCTCCCTCAAAAGTGCCTCCAATTTGATTTATAGTTTCAGTATCAGAAATAGATTTCGAAGCTATAAATCTTATGAATAAAGCTAAAGCTAACACGCTGCCAGTTAATCCAATAAAGAAAGTCGCACCTGTTTCAGTCTGTAGTCCTGAGATCAACAATATAATCGAAAGCACCCCTAGTACAAGGTAAGATTGCTCCCCAAACAATTTAAATAGTGAGGTCGACATATTTATGGGCCATAGGATCGGAGATAGTAATAAAAGTACAAGAGTTTTTACCCTACCTTGTTTTCCATTGATAATCGAGACTATTTGTTTAATGGGGTAGATCAGATTCCAAATAAAATCAAATAGCCTTTCCCTGGTTTGTTTAGGGTTCTTTTTGATGAACTCATCCTTAAGACCTCTAATAGCGACAACAATATTTAAGTTACTAACTCGGTACGCTGAAAACACTACTGTAATGAAAGTTAATAATAATCCACTACTAAAAGCTATTAGTAGAGATACAATTGAGTAATGTGGTGTGATTGTAAAATCGTTTGTGTCGATTAAATCTTGGAGAATGAATACCAAACCAAAACTTAAACCTACTCCAACAATGATTCCTACAATAGCTGCCAATAAAGCATATACTGTTCCTTCATAGGTAAATAATTGGATCAAATCTCTTCGTTTCAGCCCCACTGCCCTTGCCATTCCTAATTCTGTCGATCTTGCTGCAGCAAGTAAAACAAATACCAGGAAAATCAGTAGCATTCCGACCATAATAGAAAATGAACCAAAGATTGAGAAGATAGTGGTGACTCCAGTGGCAACAGTCTCAGCTAATTTAACACTATCATTTTTTTGGTCATCCACTCTAAGTGTATTCAATGAAGATGCAAGTATTGATATTTTACCTGCATCTTCTTGTAATCCGGATCTATCTAAGATGCCTAATATAATAAGTTGAGTCTGATAGTCACTTATATCTGATATGAAATCGATATTGAAATTCCCAGTAGTTAAATTATCAGATAATTGAGCGAGCACTTCAGATGAGTCTTTATCTGTTCGTCGAATATCTGTAGCCTCTACTGACAACAAATTTGGTATATCATTATCCTTTAAAATATTAAATATTTCTGATGCCACGTCAGTATTGGTTAATTCGGCCCTTAAAAATCTCGTGACATTTTCTGAAAGTTTTAGAGATTTTTCCCCTGTGCCTCTATTTGAAACAGCTATATTGGTGATCTTGCCTTTTTTGTTAAGAAATTCTTGCAGTGAATTCAGTTCAAATATGATGTAAGGATTTCTTCCGCCTCCAGCTAAACCTCCATTCTTAAGAACATCTGAAATCAGGAACTCTGTTTTTCCTGACCGGCTATAGACACTAAGATGCCCACCCTTATCTATTTTTAATATTTCGCTGGTGTCGGCGTTAATGTAGATCTGATCGTCGGTTAGAGAACTGATAGAAACGGTTTCACCGTGGAGGTTTTCTAACGTATCAAAATTATCCGAATATTTACCGTCGATACCTCTGACTCGGACATTGCTTTCAGCTAATCCTAAGTCATCGTTTGATACAGGCAAATTGATTTCAATTAATGGTAGCAGCCCGTCTATTTCAGTATTGTTCGAGGCAAGTCTTTCCAGGTTTTCAAATTCAGAGTAGTCAAAATATTCTTCTCCAAAAAGTTGAGTGCCTGGACCTTTAATTAATTCATCTGTTTGTCCCAGGAAATCGAAAGCTACGGAACGGACGGAATATCTGACCGTATCGCCAATGCCTAGGGAAACTGCAATAATGGCAGAACTAAGCATCAATCCAATTATAATTAAGATACTTTGGCCTTTTCTCCTAGGGATATTTCTGGTACCCATTTTCACTAAAATGAACCGCCGTGTAGCACCAACTAATATAATTATAGATACGATTACTACAAGTGATATCATCGATATTGCTAATTCTGACGCGGGTAGTCCAAAAACTTTTTCCATTTGTTAAACTATTTCCCCGTCTTTCATTTGTATGATTCTATTTGTTCGTCCACCGACATAAGCGGAATGAGTTACAATGACAAAGGTTTGGTTATTACTTTTATTCAGATTCGTTAACAAGTCCATAATTACCTTTTCATTTTGACTATCTAGGTTGCCCGTAGGTTCGTCTGCCCATACAATCGCGGGATCATTGACCAGGGCTCTGGCTAAAGTAACTCTTTGTCTTTCACCTCCGGATAATTCACCTGGCAGATGATGTTGCCAGTCTTCTAAATCAACCTCTGACAATTTCTGTAAAGCCCTATGTCGAGCTTCTTTAGCTGAGAAACCCGAGACTAGGAGAGGCAACTCAACATTTTCCACAGCTGATAAAACAGGAAGGAGGTTGTACGTTTGAAAAACGAAACCCATTTTTTTTGCTCTTAGTTCACTCAATTGATCATCATTCAAGTCTGTGAGCGTTCGCCCTTGAATTAAGATGTTGCCGTCATCAATTGAGTCTAGTCCGGAAAGACAGTTAAGGAGAGTTGTTTTTCCACATCCGCTGGGCCCCATTATGCCTACTACTTCTCCTTCTTCAATTGATAGGTCTAATCCTTTTAAAGCATGGACTTGCTGATCCCTCGATCCGTAATACTTATGCAAGTTTTGTGTTGAAATCACTATGTCTGTCATTTTATTTCCTGTCTTACTACATGGTATGGTCCCTATATTTTATACTAAAATGCGCCGTGAATATAGAAAAGAATATTAGTAAGCAAATAACGCAGAAGAGCACTTAGTATGCAGGTATTAACAATACCCATGATTTTGAAGCCTATTCGGATACTACTAAAGTCGATCTGGAAAATAATATGCTTGTATTTCAGTGAAGTTATCAATGTCACGACGAATAGGGTATATTTAGGGGAATCGTGTCCTGGTGGCAATGAAGTAGGCGGATAGAAATTATACTGCTAAAAATTTGATATGAAAGTTTTAAATAACACAAATAAGTTTCAATTCATTGTCATCGCCGTGATAGGGGTATTCGCTATCAATATGGTGCTGAACTCGATAATTTCAATCGTTTTATATAGAATCCTTGACCTCGAAGGTGATCATCCAATAGCTAATATATTGTCTGTGGCAGCGTCTATAGCAGGATTGGCTATGGCGATTTTCATAGGCTGGAAACTTTCTCAAAAGAAAGCCCAAGATGGGCTAGTATACGATCGATATCAAGATGACATTCCTGAAATACTAAATTGTCCAGTATGTGGTAGGGAGCATAGAAATTTAGAAGCCAATTATTGCGCCGGATGTGGGACGTCACTAAACTAAATTAAATTAGGTATCGGTTGTCGTGAAAGCTTGAGATATACACCAAAGCTCTGTAACCTCGGAGTTGATAAAGCTTTGTGCATTGTACTTTCATATGAAATAGGGAATGCTTATATATAATTCCCTCTATCAAGCAAGGCACCATCTAAGAACACGTCGGCAACATTTGATAATGCCCTTATGTCATCAGAAGGATCTCCATCTACAACTAATATGTCAGCCTGTTTTCCCAATTCTAATGAACCTACTTTGTCATCAACGTGGCAAGACTTCGCAGAATCACTCGTTGCTGACACTATTGCTTCCATAGGTGACATACCCCCAACAACGTGATCCTGTATCTCATATTGGAATCCACCCATTGTATAGTTAGCCCAGGCTGAATCGGAGCCACAAACCATTCTTACTCCGGCGTCTCTCATCCTCGCAAAATGATCCAATTTCAATTCATAACTCATTTTGAACCTGTCCAAAGCTTGACGGTTCAAATCTGTTAGAGGATCTGACTCGGCTTTCCTCTCTATTGACTTTATCTCCTCTATTCCTACATGGAACGTTGGATTAACAAAAACCCCCTGTTTAGCAATACGTTCGGCAACATCTTGTCGGTAACGATAAGTACCGTCAGGGTCTTGATGAGTAGCATGAACAATTGTATCAATGCCTGCGTCCAAGACATTGATCATACCCTGAGTAGAAGCACAATGTGCAACAGCATGTCTACCAAACTTATGGATTTCATTACATATTGCTTTCAGTTCTTCAACGTTGAAAGATGGGTGCGTTGGGAAAGACGTAACAGTACTTCCACCTGTGGCCGTGATCTTTATATAATCAGCTCCTTCTTTAAGAAGTTGTCTTACAGAGGCGCGACATTCATCTGCTCCTGTGGCCTGGATACCGAAATAACTGAGATGACCTCCAATAATCGCCATGGGTCGTCCTGCCAAAACCAATCTGGGCCCAACCGTAATACCCATATCAATGGCCTTTCGCAGCATGAATGTCGTCTGATTCTTCGCTCCACAATCTCTAACAGTAGTTACACCAGAATAGAGATGTGTTCTGGCGTTCCTTGCAGCCTGCAGAGTCAATACTTCATCTGGCAACAAAGTTAATTCGTTGCCGATTCTTCCATCTCCAATACCATTGAGATGAACATGGCAATCTACCAGGCCTGGTAGGATTGTTTTATCACCATAATCGAATTCCTGAACAACACCCGCTTCCCATGCTTCCGTGGCACCAGGAACGCTCCCAGCCTTTAGCCTCGTGGTCACCAAATCCTCCCCTCCCACCAATATAATCTCACTACCTTGAGTTACAATGGCCCCATCTAATATCGGATATTCTCCCTTACCATCTATCAATCTTTTCGCTTTGATTAATTTGTATTCAGAACTTCTGTTAGACATCATTCGCCTCCTTTAGAGTCAGGCGGGGATACGCCAACCGTTCCAAAGGAAGCGCATCCCCAACCATTCGACAACACAAACCAGGTATTGCGAACCTATAGGTTTGTAAGTTTATTATCTCATGTGGTGGACAAAAATGTACAATATTTGGTGTTTCGTGAGAAAATTTTAAATGCATAAATTAAATTGATCATTATAACTGTAACATGAGAGTTGTGAAGCCTAATTTGTAAGACTGATTAAGTCTAAGATGGAACTAAGTATTCCTTTGGTATTTCAGCCCCCGCTGTGTACTGTAGTCTACCTAATCGTACCATTTGGTAGACGTTTATTCGAAAATCTGGATTGATACAGACATGCATATAAGCGTCTCTTTCAGTCACCCCGTATTCGGTAACCATCCATTCCATTAGATTTACTATTGCAGTTTCTACCGCATCTTCTAGCGGTCTGAAAGAATATAATGAAACTATACTTTTCTGCTTTTCTAACCTGACAAAAGGTATAGTCTTATTCTTTATCACCCTGCAACTTAGAGTAACCTCAGACCGTGTTTCGTCCGCTGTCCCATAAAATTCTGTATCGCCTTGGCTTCCATGTACATCACCGACGTAGAGTAGGCCCCCGTCATGATAACAATTAATATAACATTTCGTGCCTTTTTTCATGTCACGTACATCGATGTTTCCACCCCACGGTCCTTGTCCGACCGAAGTTGTTTCGACTTCTCTATCAGGGGCAACACCTATGGTACCTATCATTGGCTGAAGATCCCAACTCACATTCTTATTAAGGACACCTTTACCATCTCTCATAGTTCCGCTCGGTCCTGGTATATGTTTGATGATATGAATGAACGGTCCACGGATAGACTTCCACTTATATGAATCACCTAATGGACCTGCTCCATCTAAATAACCGGTATATCCTTGATCATCCACGATTATTTCTTCGATGGAAATTTCTAATAGATCCCCTCTTTTTGCTCCCTCTATATAAACAGGACCACCAACCGGGTTGCCTTGATATGGTTCAAATTGTTTTGTAGGGAAGGATCTCCATTCTGACGCAATTTCAGGCGTGCGTATCATTCCAGAACCTGCGT
>CAUZEB010000015.1:0-20759 GCA_963578655.1 Dehalococcoidia bacterium
ACATAAGAGAATGTGATGTTCAGATATTGGGATTCTTCCCCATTCAAGATCCATTTAACCACACTAAATATCTGGAAGGGATAGCACCTTCAGGATTCGGCACCGATAGTGAAGGTCGATCTCGCTCACTATCGTAGAGACAGCGCCTACAGGGTAGGGCGGTTTCTTTCAAGAATAGTCTTAACACATTATTCTCTTTTTTTTGGACGGTTGAGAAAGTGTGTTTGCAGTTTTTAGGTAATCTCGGTATTTATCAAAATCTGCCTTGTAATTCGAATGAATTATTGTCATTGAATACATTTTCCACATACCTTTTCCTCATGGAAATATCGTCATTTCGCCTTTGTCCCTTGTACCGTACTTGTCCATCTGAGGAATGAAAAAATCCGCCACCAGAGTAAAGTGAGGCTAAAGATAATAACCTTGAACTAAATTTAAGTCTTTCCAGGAATCCACTGTCTAGTTCAAGATGATAGCAGCTAATTACCAATTGCGTATTTCCCCACCCCATCCAAAATGGGAGCATAATGAAATCCTGCACCGGATCAGTAAACGCTGTATCTTCCCAGTCTATCACTCCAGTAATGAAGCCATTATTCTGATTAATAAGAATATTCTCAGGATAAAGATCATTATGATTGAGTCTTAGTTGACCTGAATATGGATCTGGGGGCTTTGCATGAATAAGCCAGTCGGCATTTTCGGAGAGACTCATATCTTGAAGGGAATCAATGAATCTTAAAATGTCAGTTCTTTGGTCCCACCAGTCGAAGCATCTAAGATAGCGATGGTTTCTTATGTTGAAAGGTGTTTTCACATCTAATTCGGGTATCGCATGAAGCGTACTCAGAAAGTTTCCGAGTGTTTTAGCCAATTTCGGCCAGTCGGTTACCATACCTACATTAGAACTTCCAGGTATCCCAGAGATCATAGGATAAGCACCAAATTGGTAGGGAAACCCACAATCACCAGGTGGCGATACCATGATAATTTCTGGAATAGATACTCCCGTATTTTTTAGATGAGTGGCGAGGAAGGAGGAGAGTCCGATCTCCTTTGCGAGATTAAATGACACTTCCTTTCTGAGTGGAAATCTTAGTATCCATTCCGAATTAAGGCTATATACGTCGTTAGACCAACCTGATCCCAAGTATCGTATGTTGTATGCCATCAAATCAGGCAAAAATGATTCTGCCATCACCCGAACCTGTGATAAGTCTAGATTGCGGTCTATGCACCAAGGTTGGAGTATCCTATCCGATGTTTTCATGGTTTTGCCTTAACACCTGTGATTGCATCCAAACGATTCGGAAATAGTGATATTTAGCGAAATTTTAATTACTTTTACAAAGACTAATTCCTCATTTTCTAAATGAAGGAAAAACTTCGGTTGCCAGTAATTTCATCGATCTTTGTCTTTTTTCAAATGGGATTATTCCTCCCAAATGAGAGAGCATCACATTGTTTACTCCAGCTTCCTTCAGATGCTGTATCTGTTCTTTAACACGCTTGGGAGAGCCTATTAACGGTTCTGTTCCGTCAAAAGCAGGCGGCCTATCGTAAGATATGTCTGGGATTGTCCATTGTGGCACGAGAACTCGTTGTGAAGAAGAACCTGTGTTCCATTCGTTTCTAATCTTGTCGATACGTGCTCTCCAATTTGCTAGCCCAGAGAAGAACAGTTCGTGGGCCTCATTATCAGATTCAGCGACAAAACAGTCTCTCCAAAACCAAATACGAGCCAAGTTGTCCAGAGTTCGTTCCTCTTTGAAGCCGGCATTAAGCATAGTGTTTAGATATAGATCATTGTATTCTCTTGCTTCGGCCGCAGAATTAGTACGTAGAAGGATTAGCCGTCCTTTCTTTGCCATTGCGACGACCGACTCCATAGAAGTTGCTCCTCTGTATAATGGAGGATGCGGTTTTTGAAACGGTACTGGTCGAAACGAGGGGAAACTTATCGTCCAGTGTTTACCTTGGTGTTTTAACTCGCCTCTCGATGTCCAGGCTTTAATGATGAGGTCTTCGGCTTCATCAATACTGTCTCTGCCTTTTTTAACACTTGTTCCAAAACCTATATATTCAAATGCGTTTAGACTTGAACCTCTGGAGGTGCCTACCATAAGCCGACCTCTACTTAAGTTGTCCAAAAGGGAAGTTTGAACAGCAACGCGTATAGGATGATGCATCGCCATTTCTAATACAGCAAATCCCAAGCCGATCTTCTTGGTCTGCATTGCCATCGCCGTAGCAAATACAATAGGGTCTCCATATGATGTTTCGCCCGTGAAATGATGCTCAGCAAACCAGAGTGCATCATACCCTAGGTGTTCTGCTAATCTTCCTTCATAAAGCCCTTCTTCTATTGATTTGGAATCTGTGTTAGGCTCGTCGAGATTAATTTGATAAATAAAGTGACCGAATTTCATTAGAATATTATATTACAAATTTAGAAATAAGACATGGTTTTCACTAATAATCTTTCTTATTAATACGTTTATGGGTGCAACTAATCCTGAGTGGACAGACACTAACGATCAGGTATTCTTCTATTTACGATCGAAGAAGAACTTAACGCAACCATTTTTTGGTCGCCAATATCACCGTCAATTAATTGAGCTTGTAATAGTTGTAACAGGGCAATGATCTCAACTATTTAGACTTTTTAATTGAATTTCTAGTTATAAATACACCTTAGTTCCACAACCTGATGGTTGCACATGATTGATGTCTATTCAGCCCAAGTACCTCTGTATTTACCTGGGATCGTCCACGGGGATTTTTGAGAAAGTTTCCATCCTATGAAGACAGATATAACAGCTGCGATTAGCATATTTAACCAACGTGCTATGAATGCTGGACCTTCTGGGTCCAGCTTAAATATTCCGTATAAAATAAAATAAACGATGGTATCCAAAACCAAATAGATACCAGTTAGTCCTATTAAAGTTAGAACGAGGAATTTCAACTTAACTACATTATCAAGTAATTTCATACTTAGACCCATACGAGAGACATGTATGACGAACCCCTGGTGTCGATGTCTACAAGACTTTGTACACTAGTGTAATGATTGATACAACACCCATTTATGTTTCTAGGCTCTATCACCGGTACTCATAACAATATACCATTATTACATGATAAGACGTAGCGCCGACTAATTGGAATCTTTTAACTCCATTATGAAAAGTTTTCGTTACATTGCGAAAGGGTGTTCAGCCATACAAACCCGCATTGGAAATCTAAGTTAAACGTGGTGTTATAGACGTGTATACTGTACAATGCCACGTGGTAACTACACATGGTAACTAGGGGTTATACAAATGCAGAAAGACTATGAACCCCAGTGCTGTTCACGGTTTAACATATTTGATATCAGTATCAATCATCTGACCCAGTAATTGTATAATTCCATGAGAATATCTTGGCAAATGATGTTCATGGTAGCACTCACACAGTACTTTTCGTGCCGGTCTTATATAAGAGTTCTATGTCACTATCTCAAGACGTATTGTAAATCGCTATACCAATGGGCTTAGCGAGTACAGAGGAAAAACATTACCCGCCTCTAGGCTTTTAAGTGATAGAATAAACCTGTAAGTTAAAGATTTGATGATGGTTAGCACTCTCAGTCGTATAGCTATTACTGGCGCGTCTGGATATATGGGAATGAAATTGATATCCGAATTGGAGTCAACCGATCACGTAGAGACTATACTGGCCATCGATCTTCGAAAATCTAACCGCATTCACTACTCAAAAAAAATAGTCTTCGTGAAACATGATGTTAGGGAGCCAATATACCAGATCCTCAAGTTATACAAAATCCAAGCAGTTGTGGATCTAGTTTTCATATTAAACCCAGCCAGAAGTAGGGGGTGCTTCCAGAGCATTAACGTTGGGGGGATTACTAATCTATTAGATTCTATATCAAGATCTGATGTGAGATATCTACTCTTCTTAAGCAGGGAATCGGTGTATGGACCAAATCCTGAAAAGGTTTACGCTATATCTAAAATTGTGAGCGACGATCTCAATATTTTATCGTGCTTCCGTCCTGTAATGAGAATGCCCACCCAAATACTCCAAAACCTCTTCAGTATGGTAAAGATAACTAGAAGATAAGAGTGTAGAATCCCTTACGATACTAAGCGAGTTCAACTCCCATCTACTATCAATGCCCTACAGGTGCTACTTCTTCCAGGCACTTAGCGTAGTTAGATGTTCTTCATTCCACGATATGAACTAGGGAAGTCGCAGTCAACGCTTTTCTGCACAATTTTAATCTCATCTCAACCTCAAGAAGACTGCTTAATAGGATTTCCTTTTCGTCTGATGTAAATGTCTCAATTGTGTTTGGTTGAAGTTTGTTCACCATGTTAGTGAGATCACACCCTATTCGTTGATAGCTAGCAAAGCTATCACTCATCTCACTATGTTTATCGTCAGATGATGAATCCTCCTCTTGCTGGGGAGCTTTGTATCTATAACGCTCTGGCTTAGCAAGGACTTTTGACAAAGCCTCACCTACAGATATCTTACTATTGTGCGTCTCCTTAGCTATAGCATCCGCCATATGAGCATTTATACTTACATTTCTTGTCTTAACTTGATCTTGTAACTCCCTAACTTCTGACAATCTTTCCTCATATTTTGTAGCAGCATCCTCATCTAGCTTAGCTAAGATTTCTGAAGGCATATCTCTAATAAATGGCTCTATATGCCGTGGTGTAAGTCCAGTAACACGCTGCGTTCTACCTTCGCCACTTTCTAATTTCTCTAGCACGTCGTCCGGCAGACTCGAAAATCGTCTCCATGTTCTAACCCTTTCCGGACTTTTAGAGATCAATCGTGAAATTGCTCCTGTATCTAAATCAAACCCTTTAGCCAGTTCCTGAACGCTCCTTGCCAACTCTAAGGGCGTTAAATCCTCTCTTTGTAAGTTTTCCACAATACTCTGGACAGCTGCTGTTTCATCAGATTCCCTTACCACAACTGCTTCGATTGATTTACGTCCCAAGGATCGATGCGCCTGAACCCGCCTATGACCAGCTATTATCTGATGGGTATCCCCATGCAAATGTCTTACTCTCACCGGTTGTAGTAAACCATGCTCTTTTATACTATTAGCTAACTCTTCAACTTCAGGTATACGTTCTGTTCTTAAATTTCTCGATGGTATTAAGTTAACTAGTCGGATCTCTTTAATTTCCAAAGGTGTGTCTCCTTCTTTTATCTATGGAGTGAGCCAATAAATATGTCCGATCAATCCTTCCAAAACTTCATAAGAGACATAAATCATGAGGCTACTTATTCTTAATAAAATCTTTACCAGTTTTGAAAAAGGATTAGAACAATCAAAACAATATATAGTGTACGAACTAGTCAGCATGTACTATATATTGTGTCTCCTACATGCTACTACATCAAGTCGCTCAGTACAAGGGTAAAGTCTTTAATTCAGATACGGAGGTTCTATGATAATCGTTTTGAATTGAGCGAGACCTGGTCTTAAGGGCATCCCAAAACGCATCGCACTTCATTGTGTTAAGTAGAGTTTGTTCTAAGCCTACTTTTGGAATTATC
Organism: Dehalococcoidia bacterium; assembly: GCA_963578655.1. GTDB lineage: Bacteria > Chloroflexota > Dehalococcoidia > Lucifugimonadales > CAUZEB01 > CAUZEB01. The sequence continues at coordinate 5,590 of CAUZEB010000015.1, forward strand.
TGAAAACAAGTGTTGTGCACTATCACATCAGGGTTTTCCAATATGCTGTATTCCTGGGATTTAAATACGTCGGGTAAGATAACTTTCAGTGTAAATGTAGATTGATGTCTGTTTGGATCAATGAATCTATACCAATGTAATGGATTTCGCTTCACAAATTTTTCAAGCTTCGGCCGTGTCATTAAATGTGATTTATATACCTTCAGATACTTTAATGTGTTAGGTGAATCTTCAAGATTGTCGATGCTCCACTTCCCATAACTGTCTTTATAGTAAGGCCACACAACTTTATGGCCATTGTATTCTGATTTCGTCCCCTTCCTAATATCTCGACCACGTATAACAGATCTCAATCTATGTCCTTCCAGTGCCCAATATTTCACAACGGATTCCTTAACTATAAACACCGAATCAGAACCAGTGGGCACCCCTGAAGTGACGATAGCTATGGAACCTATATTCTTCTTCGATTCTCCTTTCAAAGGCGCTGCGACGTTAGTTAAGGCTAACTTGCGGAAAGTAAGTAAGGCAGGTTTAATCACCGCTTTAGGATTGAAATCATCAGAGGAGAGTTGATTCAGGGTCCAAACACCCTGAGAAGACAAATATTCTCTAGCAGATTGAGAAGCTGGCCCATATTTAAATCCTTCGGGAACTATTATTGCAATTTGACCTCCAGGTTTTAACAGGCGGACAGATTTTTCAATAAACAAATGGTAAAGGTCGAAGATTCCTTTAGCCAAAATAAAGTTGTTTCGTGCTAATTCTTTTGTCCGTTCATCAATATGGTGAATGCGCATCCAAGGTGGATTACCGACAATTACATCGAATTTAACAGATTCATCTAGGCTCAAAACATCAGCACATATGACATTCCAACCGGTCCGTGGATTCCCATACTTCTTGTTTAGAGTCTTTTCCGCCTGTGACGACCTATTAGGGTCTATATCAACACCGTAGAGATGGGAAGCTAGAGTATCGAGCAGTAGTCCCGGTCGAATTTGTAGTAACCGATCAGCAACGGCCTCTAAAAACACACCATCACCACATCCCAAGTCGGCAATGCTAATAACTTTAGCAAGGTTTAATCTTGATACGACATGAGCTGCTAGATCGGGATTAGTATAGATATTGCGCCTCATACAGCTTAGTACAACTGACGAGGCCAATTAAACTCTAGCTAATATAGTTCTTATATTTGTACAATTTTACCCGCGAAAGATTCATATATTCTAAATGAACAGATGCATGCCATGTCTTGCATAGGACGGCTGAACAGTAAGATTGGCTGTTTTCATAAGGAGAAATTACCGTACAAGCCCACAAACTTCAGATATCAGTTCGTAAGATTTCAAACGATCCGCGAAGTCGTAACATATTGTGACGACACTAAGGTCGTTGGTTTGATATTCCTTAGCTATAGTCTCCAATCCAGCCTTGACCTGCAAGGGATTCCCATCTACATAATTGACTTTTAGCGATTCAATATATGCAACCTCGTTGGGTTGATATTGATATCTTTTAGCTTCTTCTATAGTTGGAAGGCCTTCTCTAATCCCCTGAACAGATTTTACTCTTGATAGATTACGACTCCAAGCAATGTTTTGTGCCCTCTCTTCAGTATCTGCACATATAACCTGGACGCCCACATTAACATACGGATAATCCAAATATTGGGAAGGCTTGAAATTGTTGCGGTACATTTCGACAATTTTAGGTCCTAATTCAACAGAGGTCCCAAAAAAGTGTGCGTAGCTATAAGGTAGTCCCATTTCAGCTGCTAAAGCAGCACTATCGATCCGAGAACCCAATAACCAAATCTCCGGGACAGTGAAACTTCCTGGGCCTGCAAATACTGAATTAAACATGTGCTCCTTTACGTGTGTGTCTCCTAAAAAGGACATTACATCTCTCACTTGTTGAGGGAAATGACTTACGTCGATTGGGACACGAGGGAATGCCAATGCTGTCGCCGTTATTTGGTCGCTGCCTGGAGCACGTCCTATACCTAAATCAATTCGTCCAGGGAAAAGAGTTTCGAGCATGCGAAAGTTTTCGGCCACTTTGAAAGCACTATAGTGAGGGAGCATCACTCCTCCGCTTCCAACACGGATGGTATTGGTTCTGGAAGCTATTTGTCCCACCATTATTTCAGGACTGGTACCAGCAAAACTAGGTAAGTTATGATGCTCCGCCACCCAATAGCGACGATAGCCTAGTGACTCAGCAGCTACGGCCAAATCTACCGTTTCGCTAAGCGCTTCCTTCGCCGTCCCGCCACTTCGAACTGGAGATTGATCTACAACACTTAAGATAAGTTGATCCATCTACCCACCGATTAAGTATTTATTGCGTTCAGAGTTCAGTAATCGAGGTCCATCCTAAAATTTTCGGATTAAATATAATGGTCCCCATCAAGCTAAAATACTTTCACAGTAAGCCAAGCATTCTTACTTCTATGAATGCTTGGCTTCAATCTACAAGCAAAGGCGTATGCCCTTTGTTTGCCCATTCTCCCATGGAGCCATCATAATTTCGCACTTTTCGATATCCTAACAGCGTCATAACAAACATAGCGTGCGCCGCACGTATTCCGCCCTGTCAATAAGTAATAATTTGCTTGTCCGATGTGACGCCTTTCTCTCTCAAAACTGAGTATAGTTCTGAAGCTGACTTAAATTTATTGTAATTATCACGATCTAGAAAGTTTAGCCACTCAAGATGTATTGCACCAGGAATATGGCCAACCCTCCTATTCCCTCTTGTATTGGTCCCATTCCATTCTTCATCACTTCTAACATCTAAAAATAGGCTATGTGTATTGTTGACCTGGCTGATACCATAATCTATGTCACATACTAAACTTGGATTTTCTTTGGGAGTAAAAGTCGTTTCATTTATCGTCGGAACCTGAATGCTGACAGGTCTTCCTTCATCGAACCATTTATCCCATCCTCCGTTTAGTACCCTAACATTGGAATGACCATAGTAGTTCAGAGTCCACCAAAATCGAGTTGCATATAGACTCCTGGAATTGTCATAGACTATTATTAAATCGTCATTCCCTATTCCCATATTACACATTAGGTTGGAAAATTCATCTGGAGATGCTACGAGAGGGTATTTTCTGGCGTCGAGACTGTAATTCTTCTCCTTAATATAATGATGAGCGGGAATGCCCAAGGCATTTTTAATATGGGCTCGTCGATATAAATTAAATTCATCACAGTCAACAATTCTAATTCCCGGATCATTCAGATTGTCTTGTAACCAGCTGGTTTCAACCAAGAGATCCGGTCTCACATATTTTTCAGTAGTCATATCTTACCCCCGATAACTCTTACTATTGCCTTTTAGACGCCGAAATATAGCATATATTTACTAACCAGCAGACTAAAATAAACCGCGTGAAGTCCAGCGCTTTTATATGTTTTATTACGCTCTCACGATTTTTACTGATTCTAGTTCTTTTGTTTGATCGAGTTTCTCTAAGCTCGACCACTCCATATGCATGTCAAATATTTCCCCAAAAAATCTATATATGAGTGGCTCCACATCATACGAATTCCAATTTCTCAGCGTCTCTGAGGTCATGGATGTTGCGGTACAATCCTGTATGCCACACGCAACTATGTGATCAAAATAAGAGAGATCTGGATTAATATTGAGGGAAAACCCATGTAAGGTAATTCCCCTAGAAACTTTTACCCCGATGGCGCCAATCTTGGCATCTCCTACCCAAGCACCTCTTAAATTATTATCACACCTCGCATCAATAGCAAATTCTCTCAAAGTATTTATTAGAATCATTTCCAATCTTTGTACGTATGTTAAAGGACCCACACCTAATGATTTTAGGTTAACTATAGGATACCCTACTAATTGTCCCGGACCATGATATGTAACTTCACCACCTCTATCCGTCTGTTGAATTTCAACACATAATTCCCGCTGCGAGTTCTCATCTATGAATATATCAGTTTGTTTGCCCCTTCTCCCCAAGGTATAAACATGAGGGTGTTCCAATAATAATAGCAGGTTTGGTAAAACTCCTTCTAAAACCTGTTGGTGTAAATAAAGCTGTAAGTCGTAAGCTTTTTCGTAAGTTAGTTTATTGAGAGATAAAGCTAAACACTGGTTCAATCTACATTACCCTTATGCAGTTACTAACATTTGGTTGATCTAATTTTGCTTCAACGAACTTATACCTGTGGAGTATCTTGTTTAATACTTTAACCCACAACCGACTATGATAAGGATGTATTATTCAATACTCTTGTGATGTTAGTCAAAACATTAATAGATAATTTTAAGGGTATTTCGGGACCTTCATCTCTTCCAAACGTTTTTTCAGAGCATTCAGGAATTTGGCCGCATCCGCACCATCTAATATTCTGTGATCGAAAGTAAAGGTGATATTCATTATTGAGCGAATGGTTATAGAATCCCTTACGACTACAGGCCTCTTAACTATAGACTCTGTGGTCAACATTCCTGCTTGGGGATAATTCACCAAAGGTTGAGAGGCTATTGATCCCAATGTTCCTGTGTTATTCAAAGTAAATGTTCCATTCTGCACATCAGACAGCCTGAGTTTGTTAGAACGAGCCCTCTCCGCCACCTCGTGGATTTTCTTGGCAAGTGCCATTAGACTTAACTTATCTGCGCCATGTATGACTGGTACAATTAGGCCGTCTCCAGTGTTCACCGCTATCCCTATATTAATCTGTCCTCTTACCAATATGGCGTTATCGTTCCAAGAGGAGTTGATAACAGGATATTCCCTAAGTGTTTCTGCCAGTGCCCTGACCACAAATGGCATATATGTAATATTAATACCTTCAGTCTTATAAAAATCGTCTTTAATAGAATTCCGACTATTGACTAAATTTGTTGCATCCACCTCGATAAGGGTCCACGCCTGTGGAATAAGTGAGACACTTTTAACCATATTTTCTGCAATAGTACGTCTCACTGGTGTCAGTGAAATTCGCATATCACAGCCTTCTGTCTCTGAAGGATTTAATAAAACTTTTGTGTTTCTGGAATCAATCACACTCTGGACATCGCGTCTCGTCACCCTGCCATATTTGCCTGTGCCTGTAATATTATTAAGGTCTATATTGTATTCTCTTGCCAAACGTTTCACTACAGGAGAATACTTTCCCTTATTTGACAGATTATGATCCTTCGTAACAGTTGTCGATTCTAAATGTCCCGACCCTGTTGGACCTACTGGAGACACATCTTTCAGTAAAATTCCTGTGGTATTTTTAACATGAGTATCAAAATACGATTCATTTTCTAACGTACATTTATTGTTTTGCTTAGCAATTTCATCTTCGCTAATAATTTCTGCTATGACAGATCCCATCGTAACCGATTGGCCTTCCTCGACAAATATCACTGTGAGTACCCCAGTTACAGGTGAAGGTACTTCCATGTTAACCTTATCGGTAACTACCTCAACTAATGGTTCATATTTTTGTACCGATTCGCCAAGATCCTTTAGCCACTTTGCAATAATGCCTTCTGTTACAGACTCCCCCACTTGAGGTAATTCAACCCTCATTCGCCAGACCTTTCTCCACCGCAGGTCTCTACACCACTGACGGTGGCATTCGGTGGCATTTTCGTTTTCAGAGACTGTTTTCCTGTTGAGGCATAAATCCAATCTGACATAAGTTTATTACTAGGGTTAGTAGGCAGCCAACATTCTTGCTGATCTCGCGATTTTAGATGAGTCCAACATAAATTGATCCTCAAGGGGAGGGCTAAAAGGCATTGAAGGAACCTCTGGTCCAGCAAGACGAGTGATTGGAGCATCCAGATATTCAAACGCTCCCTCACAAATAATTGCCGAGATCTCTCCACCTATGCCGAAAGCTCTATTATCTTCATGGACCACCATTGCCCTACCAGTTTTTTTCACAGATTTAAGTACTGTATCCACATCTAAAGGTCGTAGCGTGCGCAAATCAATCACTTCTACACTCACACCTTCCTTCTCTAAATCAATCGCTGCCTCCAAACAGTAGTGTACCATAAGGCCATAAGTGATAATACTCAGGTCATGTCCAGTCAACTTTATGTCTGCTTGACCAATTGGGAGAGTATACTCCCTGTCAGGTATTTCACCTCTCACCAATCTATATGTGCGCTTATGCTCAAGAAATATCACAGGATCTTCATCTCTAATGGCACTTTTGAGAAGTCCTTTCGCATCATATGGAGTGGCAGGGACGACCACTTTAAGACCTGGAGTGTGAGCAAAAACCATCTCAACACTTTGAGAGTGATATAAGGCACCCCTCACCCCACCTCCATAAGGAGCGCGAACGACAAGTGGAGCACCTAATTTGCCACCAGTACCGTAACGCACCTTTGAAGCCTCACCTACAATTTGGTTCAATGTGGGCCAAATGAAATCTGCAAATTCAATTTCTATTATGGGACGCATCCCGTTTATCGCAGCGCCAAGCCCTATACCAGCTATTGACGATTCAGCTAATGGTGTGTCTATAACTCTATTTTCTCCGAATTCTTCTATGAATCCGTCAGTTGCGAGAAAAACGCCGCCTCTTTTTCCAATATCTTCCCCCAATACAAAAACTCGCTCATCGCGGATCATTTCTTCCCGCATGGCTTCTCGCACTGCCTCTATAACGTTCTTGGTAGCGATGGCATATCCTCCATCAAATCAAATGCTATTAATAAATACTCAGTATCCTAACTATTCCTATTCGACTATATCATCAGCGTAAACGTACTTATGAAAATCGTCAGAACTTGGATATGAAGCAGCATCAACAAGATCGGTCGCTTCATCAATTTCCTTGGCTGCAAATTTATTGTATTGAATATCTGTTTCCTCGGTTAATATTTTGTCCTTAATAAGACGCTTTCTCAATCTGTTTAGTGGATCATTCTTCTTAGCTTCATTTATATCTGTAGTAGACCTGTAACGCTTATCATCGTCATCACTAGTATGCGGTAAATGCCTCTCTACCATTGCCTCAATTAGAGTGGGGCCTAAACCATTCCTAGCTCTTTCTACGGATCGACTTACCGCCTGGTACACCTTAACAACGTCGCATCCATCTATTGTTATCCCAGGCATACCATATCCAGCCGCCCTACTCGATAGATTATCGACGGCCATCTGTCTATTAATAGGAACTGAAGTAGCGTATCTGTTATTCTCACAAAAAAATATTACGGGGATCTTATGGATTCCGGCAAAATTCATCGCCTCATGGGTGTCTCCTGCACTACCGGCACCATCTCCAAAATACGTAATAACAACCGTTTCTTCGCCCCTCATTTTCGACGCTAGAGCAGCTCCTACCGCCTGAGGTAATTGGGTGGCTACAACATTAGATAGATTGACAATACCAAGCTCTGGGATAGCTCCGTGAGTCGGAAACTGACGTGCACTACTCATAGGTTCATCATCTTTAGCCAAGAATCCTTTCATGACTTCTTCAGGCTTCATACCTGCAGCGATTAACACTGCTAAATCACGATAGTATATATAAAACAAATCCGTGCCCTTTTTCATTGCCCAGACGCTTCCAAGTTGAGCCGCTTCATGGCCTTGAGAGGAAGGTACAATAGCAGCCTTACCCTGTCGATTCAATATCCACAGCCGCTCATCTAATTTTCGTACTAGCAACATTTGCCGATATATATGTATAAGACTGTCATTATCCATTTTATTTTATATACCTAATCACAATCATTCCATTGCCCACTGAATCTATACTATCTCACGAACGGGATTTTTTGATCTCGGAAACCTACTGAGGGTTCTCCAACTAATTAGTAATCAGAGTCTAAGTTTATTCCAATCTTTCTAGGTATTGTCCAACGGTGTCTATGCCCACTAAACCACTGTAGGCTTTTTGGAGCCGGTCCGTGACTGGTCCAGGGACTGATCCATCAGATATGGAAGCTCCGTTGAACGACGAAACAGGGCAAATACAGAAGCTGGTCGATGTTATGAAGCACTCATCAGCAGTATAAACATCGTACAAGTCTAGATCGGTCTCATTAACTTCTAAATTTAATTCGTGGGCCAACTCTATAGCCGTTGATCTGCTTATACCAGCCAAGATGAACTGTTCTTTAGGGGTAAACACAACTCCGCCGCGAACTATGAACAAATTACTTCCTGGCCCTTCAGATACATTTCCATTCATGTCCAAGAGAATGGGCCAGGCATCAGGATTCTGAGACGTGACTTCCATCTTTGCTAACACTAAATTGACATACTGGTTCACTTTGGCTCTCGGGCTCATAACTTCGGGTGGAGTGCGTCGTACTGAAGGAACTACAACTGGGACGCCATCTCTATAATATTTAGCTCTTTCCTTGAAGGGCAGAGGGGTGCACTCAATTATAACTGTTGATATAGATTGTTTCCCAGGGGATCCACCTCCTGACACATCAGATTTTACACCCCGAGTTACACGCTGGGTTACCCAAAAGTCGTCGTTTTCCTCGAGTAGTGGCAGGTTCATTTGTAATACTTGCATGGTCAAATCAATGAAGTTTTGTTTATTTAATCCGGGTTCCAGACGCATGTACTTTAGTGACTTGAAGAGCCTATCAATATGTTCTTCAAGTTTGAATATTTTACCCCCAAATGTTCTAGTTGTATCGAACACAGCATCGCCATGTACGAATCCTCCATCTCTGATAGAGATATTAGCTTCACTCTCAGGTACTATACTCCCATTTATATAAGCCACTCTTTCATCAGACATTCGATTTCCCCCTTTGTTGATAATCGTTATGATTGAGCCGAACGAATACAAATCCCGTACTAAAACAAGAGAAACCTATCGTTAACAAAAGAATAACATGACAGAAATAAATACTGCCAATCCATCAAGGTTCCTTTTTAATATTTCTATACCTATAGCCAACATTCCATATCGTTTCAATCAAAGAATGATCCACATCTTCTATCTTGCTACGTAGACGCCTTATATGAACATCCACAGTACGGGTCCCACCAAAGTAGTCGTATCCCCATACTTGGTTCAATAGCCCTTCCCGTGTAAAGACTCTTCCTGTATTAGAAGCCAACAAACGTAGCAACTCATATTCCTTGAATCTAAGACTTATTCGTCTACCTCTTAGAGAAACTTCGTAGTTAGTCTCATTAATCAGTAGCTCCCCAACTCGTATCACGTCAGGTTCCGAGGAAATGTCTGACCCTTTCATTAACTTTTTTGATCGTGCCACGATTTCAGTAATGTCTGAAGGATAAACAACAAAGTCGTCGACATCTAGAGCTTCAACTATTTCGGCCACTCTAGTTTTGGGAACCAATGCAATTATTGGAATATTAAGTCTAATGCATCTTTCGACAAGTTCTGACAGTATCAAAATACGAGTAGATGCCACTTCTAAGAACGCAATGTCAGGCGTGGTTTTAACGTTGTTCTGAAAATCCACGTCCCGCTCATTTGCTATTACAATGGCCTCCACTCCCGACTCGCGTAGTAGGGATATGAAGTGCCACTGAGGCATTTCCTCAATAATCATCTACATACTTTCACATTTCAGGTTTCGATTAATAATAGCTGTCTACTTTCTGTTGTAACTAATGTAACTAATGTAACTAAAATATAAATCTTGCATCCAAAACCAGGATCATGCTAACAAATATAGGTTAGATCAGCATCCTTTTCAACCGCATCCCTCATCAACAATGCTTTTCCTGTTAATAGTATATAAGAGATGTATCCATATAAAATTGACACCAGAAGTTTCTAATGAAGCCATAATCTCCTAGACAAAGCACAACCCTTTTTGCTTTGGAAACTTGTATGTTGTAACATTACATAGGCGTGCTCTCCTGAACAGCAAAGCTGTCTAATAACTTTCGCGGAGGCATAATGAAACCTCGTTGGGTGAAAAATAGTTTCATATACTTACTTATTGGCGTTGCTGTTGTAGCTATTTTCTTCTCTATGATTGCCAACCCCATGAATGGCACTCGAGAAGTTTCCATTACTGAAGTTGTGGACCTTGTTAGCCGCGGTGACGTAGATTCCATTGACGTAGATGGGAACATTCTCACAGTCTTTACTAGAAGTGGCGAGACACTGGAATCCCGTAAGGAAGATGGTGCCACTGTCGTGGGCCTGTTAAAAGATTCTGGGGTTGATCCTCTTGCTAACCGTGTTCAGATAAATGTAAAGGGCTCCAGTGGTCTAGCAAGCTTTTTCGGCATCTTAATTAACTTCTTGCCGTTAATTTTCTTTGGAGCAGTTCTCTTTTTTATGATGAGGCAGGCACAAGGAAGTACCAACCAGACATTCAACTTCGGTCGAAGTAAAGCTCGTCTGTTCAAAGGAGACAGTCCATCTGTAAGTTTCTCCGACGTAGCCGGAGTGGATGAAGCCAAAGAAGAGCTTCAGGAAGTGGTGGAATTCCTGAAAACCCCAGAAAAGTTCCGGGTTCTAGGTGCAAAAATTCCGAAGGGAGTCCTACTTGTTGGACCTCCGGGTACTGGTAAGACATTACTATCGCGAGCTGTTGCAGGTGAAGCTGATGTGCCATTCTTCTCAATAAGCGGAAGTGAGTTCGTTGAAATGTTCGTGGGGGTTGGTGCGTCACGCGTACGAGATCTCTTCGAACAGGCGAAGACTAATGCTCCTTGCATAGTATTTGTGGATGAAATAGATGCTGTAGGAAGGCATAGAGGTGCAGGATTGGGGGGTGGTCATGATGAAAGAGAACAGACACTTAATCAAATATTAGTGGAAATGGATGGTTTTGACCCTCACACTAACATTATTGTTCTTGCGGCAACTAATCGGCCTGATATTCTCGATCCGGCCCTACTGCGGCCAGGTAGATTCGATCGGCGAGTGGTATTAGATAACCCTGATGTCCGAGGCAGGACTCAAATTTTAACTGTTCACGCCAAAGGGAAACCTCTTGAGGATCAAACCGATCTTGAGCGCGTTGCTAAGCAGACCGTGGGTTTCAGCGGTGCAGATCTTGCCAATCTAATCAATGAGGCAGCAATACTAGCCGCGCGACGTAATAAAACAGTTATAACCTCTGATGAATTTGCAGAATCGATAGATCGAGTGATAGCCGGCCCAGAGAGAAAAAGCAGGGTGGTAAGTGAGAGAGAGAGAGAACTAACTGCATACCATGAAGCTGGTCATGCGCTAGTTGCGCACCTGCTACCAAATGCCGACAAGCCATTCAAAGTTACCATAATAGCTAGGGGATCAACCGGTGGACATACACGCTATTTACCAGAGGAAGATCGTCATCTATGGACCAAAAATCAGTTCAGGGATATGCTTTCAGCCGCTCTCGGAGGGAGAGTAGCCGAGGAACTCGTTTTCGACGAGATAACTACTGGTGCGAGTAATGACTTAGAGCAGGCCACCAACATAGCACGATCCATGGTAACTCGATATGGAATGAGCGCTAAACTCGGACCCCGCACATTCGGAAAACGCGATGGGATGGTTTTCTTAGGGAGGGAAATTTCCGAGCAACGAGACTACAGCGACAAGGTAGCTGAAACTATTGACGAAGAAGTCCTTGATCTCATTAATACTGCGTACGAAAGCGCTCAACACCAGCTTTCTACTAATATGTCCAAGCTAACAACCTTAGCTCAATACCTAATTTCCCATGAGACTGCCGAATCCGAAACTCTCCAAGAGCTGCTAACGTCTCAAGACACTCCACCTGATAACCCTGATGCTAGTACATCCTGATAACGCTGTACATATTAATGGTCTAAAAAGTGAATCCTAATCCACTCAACGTAGATCTTAATGCGTCAAAGACTTCATTCATGTCTTCTTCCGTGCAATAGCCCATGTGCCCGATACGGAAGATTTTACCGTTTAATGACTGTTGTCCACCAGCTAAAACTACCCCATGATCGTCTTTCATAGCTTTTATTAACAAGTTCCCATTTACTCCCTCTGGAATATTAACGGCAGTTACGGTATTAGATGCGACTTCATCCTTTGGAAATATAGTAAGACCAATATCCTTGATACCTCTACGAGTCATTGCACCGATAGATGCATGTCGTTCATACACGCTGCCCAGGCCTTCAGACATAATTTTATCCAAAGCAATATCCAAAGCTAACACTGTTGAAATGGACGGGGTGTAGGGAGGCTGGCCAATTTCATAATAACGTCTATACATTTCAACATCGAAATAAAACTTAGGCATACGGGCCGTCCTATATGCCTCCCAAGCACTATCACTAAAACTCACAAATGCAAGCCCAGGAGGAAGCATCCAGCCTTTCTGAGAAGCTGACGCCACCACGTCGCACCCCCAGTTGTCAGTTGACAGTGGTATAGAACATACGCTGCTAATACCGTCAACCAACACCAATTTATTAAACTCATCTTTTACTAATCTGGAAATGGATTTTAAGTCGTTCGTAACACCTGTAGAAGTTTCATTATGAGTGACCATAACGGCCTTGACATCCCTGTTTTTTTTTAGTGTCTCACGCACCTTGTCTAAATCAATAGCATCTCCAAATGGGAATGTTAAGTTTATTACTTCAGCTCCATATAGACCTGCGATTTCTCCAAATCTATTACCGAAAACGCCCACGGTCGCATTGAGGACTTTATCTCCAGGTGAAAGTGTATTGACTATCGCTGCCTCCATTGCACCAGTTCCTGAAGAAGTGAGCACATAAACGTCATTTCTGGTATTAAAAACTTTCTTTAATCCGTCAGTAACACGGTAAAGTATTTCCTTAAATTCTGGGCCTCTATGATTGATCATAGGTCCTGACATCGCGTCAAGAATATCGTCTGGCACCGGTATGGGCCCGGGAATTCTCAGGTTCAAAGCGCCTATCCTCCGTTCATTTATTAATTATATAATCGATTTTAGCACAGAGAGACCAGTCGAGTAGCCTTTTCGTCTTTGAAACACTACGGTTTGATCCCCTTTTGGTTCGTGAAAATAGTATAGTAACACCTACCATGAGAGTAACTATCCTAGTACTCTTAATCTGCCAAAGATAAATCACAATAATCGGCAATGTCATTTAAGGGCAATTTATGAAGAGATTTCGATGGATCCTGATCATTTCAATTCTAGTATCCGTTTTAATCACTATCATTTTTATAGGACTCATCAGAAAAGAACAAAGCCTAAACAAATTATCGCCAGAAGGTACTGTTCAACAATTTTTAAGGGCGGTGGAATTAGAAGATCTTGAGTTGGCGTACGGATTTCTATCGGATGAACTTAGTAATCAATGTAGTATTGAAGATTTAATAGAGAATTTTAGCCCCGACCACCACTTGAGAGACACACGGATTACCCTAGATCGAATTCTCATAGTAGGCGATGTTACCTATGTTATCGTCGAGATATCGCTCTTTTCTAGTGATTCTCCATTCAACACGTCAGATATCAACGAACAGCATAGGTTCAGTCTCATAAGAGAACAGGAGGTTTGGAAATTCTATTCATACCCATGGCCGTTTAATACCTGTAGGTAGTCAAACAATGCTTGGACTCAATCACCATATTCTATCTGGAGTTCTGCTACACCTATACTTCTCAGAAGTATATCTTGAAAGGATTCTATGAATTTCATACTACTGGCAACATTCCTAATCATATTAACAACCATCGTATATGCGATATTTATGTGGACCCAACGCGGTTTAAAATCTCCCATCCAACCTGGAATAGGATTGGCCAGGAGATCATATTTGTATACTGTTTGCGCTTCTTCTTTGGTTATGACATCTGTGGGCGGATTCTTCATTATTATGTTTCTGATGGAGAGTTTATTTGGGGATCATCAGCTAACATCGTCTAACACTCCACTGGCAATTGGAATCTCTCTATTAATAATTGGCCTCCCGCTCTGGGTGTTACATTGGTTTCTCTTACACCGTCATGTCAAGGCAATGCCGGTCGAACGCAGTTCCACTCTCCGCAAAGCCTATCTCTATATCGTTATGGGCATTACTCTCAGTTTGTTAATAGCCTCTGCTTTAAATATTTTGGAATGGGTATTTAGGATAGAAGCTTTTAGTGCCTACGCGTGGGGGTCTATACTAATATGTTCGCTTGTTTGGATTTACCATTGGAGAATTTGTGAAGATGAAATAGCTGTCACTATGGAGATACTAGATATTCGCCACCTCTATATTTACATTACATCATTCGTAGCCCTATCCATGATATTTTTCGGATTTTCCCAAGTCTTGAGATTAATTTTGCTGGAATTATATGATCTTCTTTTAGGAACCCAAATAATGTTGAAGGGACCGCTAAATGCGACTGTATTGGGCTCTCCCATGAAATCAGCCTTATCTCTAACTATCATTGGATCGACCGCATGGATTTTGCACTGGCTTTATATGTCACGTAACATGCTACATTCTAACCTAAGAATAATGTATCTATATACGATAACTGGTTTGATCGGTCCCACTATCTTTGTATTTTCGCTAGTATATATGATCAACAAAATCATAATATGGATGATTGGCGCTCATTCATACCAGACTAGCAATTCATACTTCCTGTTTATACCCCAACACCTTTCATTAATAGCCGTGAGTGTTTGTTTATGGTATATCCATAAACAAACACTCATCAAGACCCATCAATCAATCCATAGTAGTTACTATTACATCTTATCGTTTATCGGACTAATGACAGTTATATTCAGTATCAGTCTCTTAATTCAGGTAATGATTACTTTGATATCTGACAGTTCAGTTGCACTTGTTGCTGGTCACAATCCGTGGGCGAAATCTCTAAGCCTGAGCATAGCACTCGGGATAATAGGAATGCCACTGTGGATACATAATTGGGCCTTGTTGGAGAGGCGGATCAGAACGATTGGAATTTCAGAACGTCAATCCATATCTCGTCGTATATATGTATTCGGATTAATGTCACTAGGTGTACTGTCATTCATTTTATCTACCAGTACCTTTTTATTTTTCGTTCTGCGAGACCTATTCGATACAGGTATGTCGGTAGATACTTTATCCGACGCAAAATACGCGATAACAATATTCCTGATCGTTTCAATCTTCCTACCTTACCATTGGTTGATATATAAGAGAGATAGCCGCACCTCTAAATTCTCACCTATTCCACAATCTAAGAACAAA
>CAUZEB010000016.1:0-20488 GCA_963578655.1 Dehalococcoidia bacterium
TAGGCGGTAATGATTGCCATACTGGTAGACCAGGAGATGACCGACCGGGGCATCAGGAACGAAGGTACTCAAAGGGAGGTTTGACAGGGACATATGCACGGGAATTAACTCTCCCTGGTATCTTAGAGGCTTTGAAAAAGAAAAGGGTTTACGCGACTACCGGAGCAAAAATAAGAGCATATCTACATGTAGACGACCATTTCATAGGGTCCAAATACCTTGCAGAGAAACCTCCCAAAATAAATTTAAAAGCCGTAGGCACAGGACCACTGGAAAGAATAGATCTTTTTAGAGGGACAGAGCTTATTCACACCTCTGACTTAAGAGACTCATTCAAAGAAAACTCTGTCAGAATACTTTGGTCAGGAGCGAGCAGGAGATGGAGTTATTCTGGAGTGGTCTGGAAAGGAATCATTAAGTTTAACAACACGAGATTAAAAAATCTCGAGAGAATTAGATTTGACAGTCCCAGATCACATTTCCGGTTTAATGGCGACAATGAAATACATTTCGAATCTTGGACTTGTGGATATCCCTCAGGTTTCATCCTGGATTTTGAACCAGATACGGACCCTCAAATTGATCTCAGCTTAGACTCACATTTGATTAGCAGTGAAAGGAGATTTGGAGAAGACGTCCAACTCAACCAAACAACTGAGTCGGTGATCCCGAGAAATGGATTCCCTGCTGAAGTCAAAATGACATTAGCTCATGGAGATTCAACGAGAATTGAAACCACCATGGCTGAAATTCAAAGAGAGCCAATTAGTCTTCCATTAGGAGGTCTGAACCGGAACATAATCCTGGAGAAAACCCCGAATGAAAGTCCTACTTGGGCAGAGGTCTCCTTCACAGATAACGAAATGAAGCCAGGAACAAATCAATATTGGGCCAAAATCACTCAACAGGACATGGAAATGGCTTGGATTAGTCCTGTATTTGCAGATTATTATCCCGATTCTACCGAGATAGAATGACAGTCATCCATCTTTTTGGTTTTCTTGGTCGCTTGTTCTCTTCACATGATATGGACCCTTATATAAAGGTCCATATGGGCTAACGTTTGTAATTTACTATACGATATACTTTTACCCTGGTATGATCGGAAGTGTCAGACGTGAAGAATAACCCTGATCGTGGTAGACTGTCTGCCTTGCCACACGTAGTTCAGAGTCGGACCAGAAATCCTTCCCAGTGTTGTGATTCCGATCGAAATTGGGAAAATCAGAACTCGCTACGTCGAGTCGGATTCGATGCCCTACACCAAAACATATGCCCGTCGGCATCATGTTTATAATGTACTCATATGGCCTCCCTGGCTCGATAAGCGTCGGCGTATCATAACCATTACGATACCTGGCCCGTATAATACCGTAACATAAATTCACCGCTAACCCATCAGGGTGTACGTCTATCAACTTAGCAGTGAAATCTGTATCAGGTGCGCTTGAAGCAGCCCATAACTTAAGTGTTACCGGTCCAATGACCTCTATCTCCTCTTCCAGAGGCGGTGTCTGATAAACTAAAATGTCCTGTCTTCCGTTAAGAGGGGCCTGGTCCCGTGGCGCTGCCTGAGAAGTAATGTCCATCATACTCATGACTGGGTCACGTGGGTCATAATTGTACTCGTCCGGTCTCTCTCCTTTCGGTTCAGTTGTGGACAACGAACCATCGCCTAATACAGTATTGGCTGAACCATCACTGTGAAGAAAGAAATCAGTGTACAGGGTGCGAGCCAACGGCCACTCATGTTCGAATCTCCATCTGTTCTCACCCATGACAAATAACTTTACCGGAGGCTGGGAAGCAATACCTGTGTCTATACCTTTATAATGATAATCGTACCAACGAGTAATCTCGTCCGGATATGTCGTATCAGCGGACGGACCAAAATCAAGAGGACCCTGATTACGAGTTAGGTTTTGGGCATTGTGGCCCCAAGGTCCTATGATTATCCTATGATCCTTACGGAACTTTTCTGGGCCACTCTTAACCATTCCCTCAAAATTAGAGATGGTGTCTACCAGTCGATCCCACCAGCCAGTAAGTACATAGGTTGGAGAGTTAACCTGATTATGTATCTCTCTGAACGCCCAAAATTCCTTGTCCTGCTCCCTAAGATACTTCTTAAGCATCGGTGACATAGTGGAGAATACGTAATCGGGTATGTCATCTAAAGGCAGATACCATATCCACTTGCCCCTCTCTACCTCATACCATCGCCTCTCAGCCTCATCAGAAGTATAAGGGCCCACCAACTCTCCGACTCTACGACGCGCGTCAGCTGCATTCTGATACGTCCATTGGAGACGTCTACCCGTCTCAAATACACCAAAGTTTAGCCTGAGTAAACTTGCACCCATACCACTGGCAAAAACGGCCTTCAGTGGTGATGGGCTAGTAGAGGCGAGTCGCCATATACACCACGAAGCGTATGAATGTCCCCAAGTCCCCACTTGGCCATCACTATTAGGCAAAGAAGCCGCCCAATTTACAGCATCGTAACCATCTTCGGCATCATAGGTCTCTGAATTGTCTTGAAACTGCCAAAAGAACTCTCCGTCTGAGGCATAACGTCCTCGTATGTCCTGAGCCGCAACAATGTAACCACGTGATGCTAACTCAGTTGCGACTTCGATATAAGTGTCTTTACTCTTGTCGTAGGGGGTACGACATAGCAACACAGGAAATCGACCTGATCGCGAGGGACGATATATGTCGGCCCTCAATACCGTGCCATCACGAGTCTCCATAGGCACATTCTCTTCGGTTGCCACAGACATCCCACTATCCGGCCTCGTACCCATGATTACTCCTTACTCCTAAATTTACGAAGAGCGGTTTTAGCAGCCCCGGCTTCTTAGTTTAACGAGTTATGAAGTTAACACTCAAAACCCTTCATGTCACGCTGTAATCTACGAAACTGTGGTACAAATGCCAATAAACAGGTTGAAGCGAGGGGAGATCATATAGTAGGTAAGGGCTCTTAACCCCTATATAGGCGTATATAAGTGGTGGTCGGGGTGGGCAGGATCGAACTGCCGACCTCCTGTTCCCAAAACAGGCGCGCTTCCGCTGCGCTACACCCCGCAATTGTGTTTGGACAAAAGCAAACAAATCTGCGTAAGGCCTTTTGGCCTCTATCATATTAGAGGTCAATCTTCTTTCCAAAAACGTTCCTCTTTAACGGTCCAACCTTTTGGTATCATGCGTGCCTTGACATCTTCTATCATCCCTGGGTGACCGCAAGCGTAAACTAAGGTATCTGAACTTGTGAGTTCAAATGTTTCGATGTGCTTTTCTATTATCGTATTTACTCTTCCTGTTTCACCATCCCAGTTTTTGTTACGTTCTTCTGTAGGTCGGCTAATTGTAGGAATGAAAGTAACCATACCTGGGTGATTGCTTTCCATTTGTCTTAGTTCTGCGTCGTAAGAAAATTCGTCTTCATAACTGGCACCCATTAAAAAGTAAAACTTATGACCAGTACGATTATCGTTAATATAGTCTCTCAAATAGCTTATGTAAGGGACTACCCCAGTTACTGTAGAAATTAGAAGATGATTTGTGAAACCTGGATCAAAGGTGAATATCCCTTTAGCTCGTGGACGAATCGACACTTTATCTCCTGGATTCAGTTTGTAGAGTTCTGGTGTTAGCATTCCTCCCTCATCTTTTGGAACAAGTTCAACAAATAGTTCCAAAGAATCTTCATAAGGGGCCGATACTATGGAGTAAGCTCGTTCAATACCCTCCACTCCAATGGTACAGTATTGACCTGGTTTGAATGAATAGTTTTCAGGCTTTTCAATCCATATCAACCAAATGTCAGGGGTGATATCCTTTCTTTTAAGGATCCTACTTTCCTCTAATTTAATTACTCGTCTTTTTCTTGTACTTGTCAAAGATAATATCCTCCTAGGCTAAACACGTGGGGTTCCTGTTTTTCTGGAAACGCTAGTACTATCTGATTCCCATATTTCAATCAGCTGCTACCGTTAATGTATTCTTCTCTATACGAGCGGGGAGAATGGGTAAACCAGGGATTCTAAGCATTATGTCTGGATCTTTGCTTTTCTCAATCTCGACTATTAATTGGCCGAATAAGGTTGTCACAGATAATAGTCCTTTCTGTGGACATGTCGTTTGAATCATTCCCTTAATTTGTCCTTGAGGAAAGATCACATTAGCATAATCACCGTTGGACATACCTAAATCAAGAGCGTCTTCCTCATGCATTTCAATTATGTCATTTCTAGATATTTCATAACGTCCGTCTACAGAACGGATGCCTGCTTCACGGTTTGGTTGATGAAGAACTCGGCCTAGAGCTAAAAGGAATGGGAATTCGGTATTTTCATGTTTTGGTGGCATAGTGATCGCCATCGGTGTGAGAACTGCTTTTTGAGACTGGAGATTCTCTGTATAAAGGCGGGTGGTGTCCATCATATCTAGTGCACGGCAAGGCCACTGTAGACCGTTGGATGATTCTATCCTCTTGTAGGTTATCCCTCCATAAATATCAACTGTTTTAGAAATTTCTTTAAAAATTGATTCGGCGTCATGGTATTCGAATCCGGCTTCGTCCATTCTTTTGGCGATTCGGGAAATTGTACGCCAGTCCTCCTCCTCCTCCTGTTTGAATCCTATAGCCGGATTTAGCATTTGAACTCTTCTCTCTATATTGGTGTATGTCCCTTCTTTTTGCGCGAATGTTGCCGACGGAAAAACTACATCCGCCAATTGCGTTATAGGATTCGAAAAACTAGAGTGAACTATTAGTAACTCTAGTTTAGATAGGGCATCCTTGAAATCATCAAGTTCACCGTTGGTGAAGTTGGGACTATCTCCAATAATTTGAAGAGCCTTTATGCGATTCTCGTGTATCGCTTGTGTTATTTCTTTGAGAGATAGACCTGCTTCACTTGGAAATTCTGTTTCCCAGATTTCCTCAAAGGTTCTTCGGTTTGTTTCATCTTTGAGAAGGTTATAGCCGGGCAAGTAATGGGGGGAACATCCGACATCTTTTGCACCTTGCTCATTAGTTCCAGTAAACAGGGGGAATAAACCACTAAATGGCTTACCTATATTTCCCGTTACTAATGCAAGATTAACCAGAGCTTCGATACATGATCGTTTGAAATCTATATCAATAGTCTCAAGGGCATACAAAATCGAAGATGGTCCTTGCCTAGAGATGATGCGTGCAGCCTTTTGTATTTGGTTTATTTGCACTCCGGTAGTGCGCTCAATTTTCACAAGATCAAAGGACCATAAACTCTTTTTTAGTTCATCTAAATTAATACAAGATTCGCGGAGGTAGTCGTGATCATCTAGAGATTCGTCTAATATGACTCTTAGCATTCCTCCTATAAGTTGAAATTCTGTGTTCGGGTGAGGACGGAGCCAGATATCTGCAAACCTGGTTAATTCAGTTTCTCTTTGATCGATAACGACCAGCGAGGCACCTTCTTTTATAGCTTTCTTTATTGGTACAGCTATCACATTTTGTTCTTCGGTGACATTACTCGATACAACTAAGAAGCTGTTGGATTTCTCCAGGTCCCATATTGGATTTGTAGCTGCTGGGTACCCAAGAAGGTCACCCAGGGTATCCGTGAGTTCGGGACGTATATTTGAAGACACATCGATATTGTTACTATACATAACCGTGCGAGCGAATTTTTGAGCCACGTAATTGTCTTCGTTTGTACCTCTGGATGATGCAATAAGTGCGAATTGATTTCCCTTATGTTCTGACAGCTGGCTGGCCGCGATGTCGAGAGCGTCCTTCCAAGTGGTTTCTACTTGAATCCCGTTCCGTTTTATCATAGGTTTAACAAGCTGTTTACGACTGTTCACAAAGTCTAAACCAAACTTGCCTTTGAAGCATACTTGACCTCGATTGGCTGGAGCATGGATATCTGTAGTTGGTCGAATAACCTGATTGCGTTTGTCAACTTCTAAATTGATTTTACATCCTACGGGACAATGGGGGCATATTGATGAAATGGTTTTGGTTGCTTTCGCCCATTTATGTTTTCGTTCCATTAAAGCCCCTGTAGGACACACATCGATACATGCACCACAGAACTCACAACCAGACTCCAATAACGAAACACCATTAGAGGTTCCTATAAGACCTTTGCCAGATCGGTCATTCAGGGAAAGGGCATCATCTCCTCTGATTTCATCGCATACTCTAACGCAGCGCGCGCATACTATACATAAATTTAGATCCATCTCCCAGAATGGGTCGGCTACATTTTGAGGGAGATGGCGATTGTTATAAGTTAGGGGAGTCTCCATATCCATTTCTAGATGACGTACTGTGTCCTTTAATTCGCATCTTTCGTTTTTAGGGCAAGTAACACATCTATCGTTTACGGAAACATGTCTGAGGCATATATCAGTAGGCCCACAAAGATCAATGCGGTGACATGTCAAGCAACCATGTGGGTGTTCAGACAATAGAAGTTCCATTATGCCTTTACGCATATCAACGATATTAGAATTATTGGTATAGACTTTCATTCCATCTGCGACTGGCGTAGTGCATGATGCAGGGGTGCCGGGTACAGGTCTGTAACCCCCGTCGGGAGTTCTGGTTTCCGCTTGGATAAGACACATTCGACACGCCCCGTACGATTTCATCCCTGGGTAGTAACAGAGATTCGGCAGATATATTCCGGCGTCAAGTGCAGCTTGGAGAACGTTATTACCGGGACTTGTCTCAACTTCAATGCCGTCAATAGTGATGGTGATTTTATTTACCATGTATAGCTCCAGAAGGGGCAAAATCTAATGCGTATGGGCGGGTGTTCTTAGGAGAGATCATAGGACCTAGGCAACTCCCCGTTGGACATCGTTTCTCCTCCATATGCATTATAAAGTCATCTTCGAAGTGCTGGAAAGCTGATCGAATGGGACCAAACCCCAATTGGCCGTGTCCGCACAGCGACCCTGCTTCCATAGTTTTACCTATGCTTCTCATTAATTCGAGATCTTCTGGTCTACTTTGGAATTTGGCTATTCTTTCTATAATCTCAAGTAAATGCTCCATACCTAAACGACATGGAAAGCATTTACCACACGACTCATACTGGCAGAAAGCTACCAAAACTCTTGTAAGATCCACGGCACAGGTATCTTCATCTGCTACTATAATTCCACCAGATCCAAATATCGCACCAGCGTCCCTCATTTCATCGAAATCTATGTGAATATCCATACTGGCTGAGCTCAAGACTCCTCCCAGAGGACCTCCTGTTTGTAGAAGTTTTAACTTTTTACCATTTGGCACTCCACCACCAATGTCATTTATTACTTGACTTAGGGTGAGACCCATGGGTATCTCGTATAGTCCGGGATATTTTATCTTTCCGTTAAGGCATACGATAGCGGTTCCGGTGCTTTTATTAACACCTATGGACGAGAACCAAGCTGCTCCTTTAGATATTATTTCAGGTGCGTAAGACAAACTTTTTACATTGTTGATGGTACTGGGTTTGCCCCAAACTCCCGATGCTGCAGGAAAGGGAGGTCGTGGTCTAGGCATCGCCCGTTTTCCCTCTAAGGAATCCATCAACGCTGTTTCTTCTCCCGACACGTATGATTCTCCAGTTAAGGCAACTTCGATATCGAAGGAGAATCCTGAGCCCAGGATGTTTTTCCCTAAGAGACCTATCTTATATGACTCCTTTATTGCGTTCTCAGTCCTATTGATAGGTCCATCATGACCATGGCGTATAAACACGAAACCTTTTGTAGCAGCAGTAGCATATCCTGCTATAGTCATGCCTTCTAATAGAGTATATGGATCGCTTTCTAAAATACCTTTGTCGTTATATGCGCCTGGATCCCCTTCTTCACAATTACAGAGGATAAATTTAGGTGGTCCCGGCGAGCGTACCATGAAGCTCCACTTTATTCCTGTAGGGAAGGCTGCACCTCCCCGACCTCTGAGCCCTGAATCGATCACCTCTTTAATGACGTCCTCAGGTTTCATCGCAAAGAGACTTTTGTTTAGGCCGTCATAGCCACCGTTAGCTATGTATTGATATATATCGTTTGGGGCAATATGTCCTGCGTTACGTAAGGCTATACGTTGTTGGAATTTGATACCTGGCAGGACGTTGATATTGGGAACACCAGGTATTGGTTTTTGACCCATATACCCCAGGACGTTTTGCCTTGGTACCTGGTTTTGCAGAACATAGGTATCCAACAAATTTGGAACATCTTCAGCATCAACATTGTGTAAGAATAGTCGGGATTCACCGGGTAACATAATATCCACAAGAGGTTCTGCGTAGCATATGCCTAAACATCCGACATCATCGATATTGATGTCGATATTGTGTTCGATCACATATGATTTAATAGCTTCCAATACTTTTAAAGAACCTGAGGCGGTTCCGCACATGGCAGTTCCCACCCTTATCCAAGGTTTACTACCATGTGTAAGATTAAGCCAATGTTCTTCCGCTTCCGTCTTTAATTTATCGTATACGAGCATACTTCATTCTGATCATATCTGTGAATGTGTCGGATGTAGGTGTTGGTGGCTATAACTAATTGTATCAATGTTCTGACCCACGTAGCCGAGAAATCTCGGATCTTGCCGAAGCTATGGTAGACCTTCCGATTAGTTGATGGTCTACGCTGATCACGGGTGCCTGAGCACATGCACCCAAACAAGTATTATATTTCAGAGTTATCTGTTTGTCTTCAGTATCTCCTTCTCCAGAAAGACCTAGATCATCAAGTAGAGCTTTCAATATATATGAAGATCCCTCCAGATGACATGTGGGTCCCCAGCAAACTTCCACTATATTCTTGCCCGGGGGATGGAATCTAAAATTTGTGTAAAAAGATGCGACTCCCCAGACATCATTTATACTGGTGTCCATTGCTAGGGCCACTTCCTCCAGAGCGATGGTGGGAATATATCCCAATTCATCCTGTACAGCAAGTAGGGATGAAATAGTGTTCGGTGTGGACCGACGTTGGGAGGCGATAGCCCTCCTCGTAATGTCTCTTATATCTTGATCCTGGGTGGTCACGCCAGCCCTCCCGGCTTCTTGGTCACTTACCACAATAATAGCACAAAGAATTAACTACAACAACGATCTCCCCACACCACACTTTAATGGCTGGCAGCCTGACATTTATATAGCTGTTATAGATGATATGTTAAGTAGTTTAAATCATCGAAGTTTCTTAATCTCGCTTAGATGGTTGATTTAACTTCTGGAGCTGTAATCTCCTATGACCATTTCAGCAACTTGCCTACCCATCTTAACACTATAATTCGTTCCTCGATCCTCTGGATATATTTGAGTAGTGTTGGCCAAGTATATTCCTCTAAAAGGAGTTCTATGATCAGGTATTTTCGCTGAATAATTAACTGGTATGACTGGCTGAGCAGCTCTTACTTTATGATGATAACTGGTTAGGATCCAAGATTCATCGAAATCTATATTGATTTTGCGTAGATGTGGTAAATACTCTCTAATAAGTTCTTCTTGAGTAAAGTTGTAGAGTGGACTGTCAGGGGTAAGGTAATTGGATAAATATACGATGCTTTTCCCACCATAATGGTCGGCATTAATAAGATTTGTGTGCTCTATAACAGCCACAAAAGGGATGGAATCGTCTGCTACATTCAACCAGTATACGTGAGATAGTGGGCGGTCAAGGACGAGAACTATCAAGACCGCTGCTAGATAATCGACGTTGTTTAATTTCGCGAGGTAGTCTTTAGGCAGTGTCGGAACAAGGTTTGGAAAAATGTAGGAAGGAGTGGTGGCTATGACAGCATCGAATGACTCTATGATTGGCTCTCTGTCTATTGGCGAAACTTCCAGGCCAACGAAATTGTCGTTTTCAACAATAATACGCTTAACTGCTGATTTGAGATGAACTGCACCGTTATTTTCTTCTATTAGCTTCACTAAAACATCGAAAACTTCACCGAAGCTACCAATTGGGTATCCAAGTTTTTCTTTGATCATGCCTTTACCCCTCGAGGCGACTCTTGTCTGAATTTTGCTCCAGATCCATGCAAGTGTGACCTGGTTGTAGTACTCATCACCGAATTTTCCACGAAGCATAGGACCCCAAAAATTATCGTAAGCTTGTCTGCCTGCATATTTCCTGAGCCATTTAGAAGCTGTTATTTTTTCTAGAGATCGCCAGTTTGACCGTTTCTGTAGATAGAGAGTTACCAGGCCAAGTCTTACACGATTCATCAGGCTTAAAGGGGTGAATTTAAGCAAATCTAGAGGAGTCACGAAATTGTATATCTTACCATCATGAAAAGTGCCTACAGTGGAATCAATCCACCTGATTTGGTGGCCTAAGCCTATCTCTTTTACGAGCGTTATTATATCTGTGTCATTAGTAAACCAGTGGTGATATCCTCTTTCTAAACGTTCTCCTCCCACATCAAAAGTGGATGCCTGTCCTCCAATAAATGGGGCTTGTTCGTAAACGATAGCCTGATGTCCGTGTTTACCTAGTTCGTACGCGGCAGCCAAACCCGCTGCTCCGGCTCCGACAATAGCAACTTTCAAAACTTTTACCTTCTCTCTATTATTGAGTTTATATTTCAAAGACTCTCATTCCGATCAGGTTCTTACGAGCCTGCGTATAGATAAATGTTCCTTCCACAGAAATGCTTGCCCGAGAATTATCATTGGTATTAGCAATGAGGCATGAACTACGGTGACAAATCCAGCAGCTATCGATCTGTCGATAGCTGCTAAGGGCAAAAGCACCAAAGTTTCTCTACCAACAATTTCAAATAAACCGATGCCACCAGGAGCCGCGGGAATGGAACTCCCTATGTTAGCGGTTGCAGTTACCAGCATCATCACAATAATCAGATTACCCAGATTTCCGTAGATGGTAATCAGGTCAAATGAGTATCCAACTAATACAAAAAGACCGACTTCAAAAAGCCACACAGGTAATGATACTAGGAACAGTAGCGCTAGGGTTTTCGGACTTCTTAATGGCTTGATGCCTTGTATAAAGCTTTCCATTAGTTTAATTGCGGTAGACTTGAATTTCGGCGGAAAGTATTTTGTTATCACAGACGATAAACTATTCGTGCTTTTAAATGAATATGAACAGATAGTTAGCAATGCGAACGTTATCAAGAAGGGTAATGTGAATACTACAATGAGTAGCCAGGTGGCAACACCTGATTTTTCTCCGAATGCGTGTGCCAATTCTCCCAGAGGAATTAAAATAGACGAAACGGCAATAAAAAAGAGTAATGTTAATGCGTCAAGGATGCGTTCGATGAAAATGCTGGTCAGGGCAGACGTTTTGCTAACACTTTCCCGAGTACTTATATGATAACTTCTTACCAGTTCTCCTAAACGCATGGGTAAAATATTGTTAGCCATGTAACCTACAACGACTACTGGATATAATCGCCAAATACTTATTGGTTTAATATGGTGCAGGAGAAGTTGCCAGCGTAAAGTGCGGAAAAGAACGGCAATAATATATAGACTGATCCCTGGCAATAAAAACCAGTAATTAGCTTTCAGTAGCGCATCAAACATTCTGTTGATATCTACGGTTAAAACAAATAAGGTAATCAGAATTAGGGTTAGGGCAACCCCTCCCCAGAATTTCAAAAGACCGTTCAAATATATTGACCTCCACATATAACTTCATATAAAAGAGACTTGAGTGCCGTCAATCGGGCTACTCTTTCAGCTTAGAGGATAATATTCGTGTGACCTTTCTTAAGTCCCAAAGTCGTAATCTTAACAAACCTTTTAAGTCTTCGTAAGCTGTCTTGAATATCTTTACACGGGTATCTGGATCATCGGTCCAGGTCACAGGAATTTCCTTGATTTTATATCCATTTTTCTCAGATAGTATGAGGAGCTCTGTGTCGAAAAACCAGCCATTATCTTGTATGTGAGGGATGATATCATTAACAACTTTTCTACTTATCGCTTTGAAGCCGCATTGTGCGTCTTTGAAACCAGTGAAGAACAGTATACGAAATAAGAGACTATAACTTCTAGATAAAAACTCTCTTTTTGGAGAACGATTGACGACGATTGAGTCTTTCATCAGGCGAGATCCTACAGCTACTTCGTAGCCTTCCAGACTTATAGCGTCGACTAGCTTGGGTAACGCCTGTAAATCAGTAGATAAGTCGACGTCCATATAACTCACAATATGTGCCTCACTTTTTGTCCAGGCAGCTTTTAGCGCTCGGCCACGGCCTCTTTGTGTTAAGTGGATGTATGTTACGTTAGGATATTGTTCTGAAAGCTTGATGGCTATATCAAGTGTCGAGTCATGAGATCCGTTATCCGCTATTAATATATTTATCTTGTAAGTGTTTGATCGGGAGGAGAAGAAGTTGTTTATATTGCGGATACACTGAGCCAACGCATCTTCTTCATTTAGCACTGGAATCACTATGTCTACAGATAGAGTCATAATACTATTTAGAATTCTCCAAAGTTACGAAATAATCGCATGGTAGTTCTTTAGCGCAGAACAAGTAAGCATCTTCACTTCCGATTCGATTTCTCATGCCCTGGCGATTTAAGAAATAATTCATAGCAGTACGCCATGAGTCTCTGACTAAAAATGAACCTAGGAATTTACCCAAAGTGAGATTCCTATATGCTTCCTCCGGGAACCACCATCTATGTTTTATCCGGATTCCTTCTTCATATTTATCTGACAGTAGGTGCTTGACGTCATCATAAAATTTATAATGTATTAAAATCAGTGGTACTTCGGGCTCTTTTTCCAGCGGTGTATCTTCGTACGAAGGATAAACAACATTAGGGTAGTCTCTCAAATACCAAGCCCAGGGCCAAGTGAAACCGCTGGTTTGGTCTATATGAAGTGATAGCTGCTTTCCCAGCTTCATATCCTCCGCTATATTTTCTATGCTCTGGACTAAATTTGGTACGTCGGGTGAAGTCTGGGTATATATAATCATTTCTACAGGAACATCACCATTCTTGAAACTAGCAGTTATGCTAGTTCGTATACTTAATAAAAGAAGTATAACAGTAATGGAAATTATAGATAAATACAGTAAATTAGCAGACCCAAAGCGAATAATATAATAGTATGCTAAACCAATAATAGCTAAAATTGATAAAACCAGCAATATAAGAATTAATAAATCGATCATGCTGTACGTATCGAACTCGAAAAAGGTTAGCTTCCATACAAGTAACAGCAATACAGCGATACCAGGGATAATTATTGCAGAGTCTCTTTTAATCGAGCACTTGATCCGAATTTCTCGCATGATTTCGCCGAGGAATTTCCCTGTAATTACTATTAAGGGTAAGGTAATATTAACTAGTAGCCAAGGCATCTTCTCACTGGCAATGGTGTATAGTATGAAAGTTCCTAGGCACCAATATACGAGAAAATAACTAAATAGGCTATTTCGTTTTATGTAATAAATGCATGCGATTGTCCCTATCAATAAGGGTAGATATTCGTATATTGACGTGAGTATCGCATAATAGTATAAAGGTTGCTCACCACGAGCTTCTCCTTGCTGTACAATCCAATACGCCAGACCTTGCCATACACCTGATCCAGCACCTGCCATGTGAGAGAATAAGGTCGTGTAAAGTGACAGCCAAATTAAATAAAAAATAATTGAGCTACGCCACCATATAGACCAATTCCATAGGTACCCCAGATATGCTGAGGAAACTAGAAGACCGAGGACCAATATGGTTGCCAAAATGGTTCCTATGCCACTTGGTGCGCCAATAGGGCTTGTTGTTCCAGGGTTTGCCAGCGTTATATTAGCCCAATCAAGAAGGGGAGTGTATTGAAAAACACTGAATAAAGCTGACCATTGAGGTAGAGTTAATGTGATTAGTAGCAATAAAAATGAAGTCTCTCTTGAGATAGATCGTAATTCTACGCTTTGCCGTACGTTTGACCATATGTTCCTGGCTAGATGTTCAAATGCTTTTGGTGGCGACATGCCTTGAACATGTATTTTGCCTATTACAGCGCTCCAGTTTCGTTGTATATTTACCAAAACAAGGAATAGACCCAGTAATCCCGTGACCAGATATGATGTTTCTTTTGTGGCAAATGATAGTGCAGTTAGAGCTGCAGCAACGTAAAGATATCTATTTTTCCCCTCATCTATATAACGCCACAAGCAGGTTACCAAACCTAGAGTCCACACTGCCATAATGATATCGTTACGAGCGAAGCGACTGAAGTACAGCATACTAGGAGAAACGGTAAGAAGTAGGGAGGTTATTATAGCGCCCATATTTCCCAGTCGGTTACGAAAGAGCACTGGCATTACAACAAGAGCCACACCCATGATCACGTACAGCAATCTTGCTGTGTAGTCATTATCTCCTAAGAGGAAAAACAATGCAGCATTTGCTTCGAATTGGAATGGTCCGTGTAACATGGGATTATGTTGTAATCCTCTGCCTGAGTATAGTTCCCAGGAAAAGTATGCATGAAGACTTTCGTCATGGTGGAAAGCTCTAGATCCTAAATCCCAAAGGCGCATGCTAAAAGCTACGGAGATCAATAATGCATAGGATATATATTCCCATAATTGAACAGGGTTCGTTGGCGATGTGTTAATTTCATGGGTAGGGTGAGATTTTCCTCGCTCCCATAATTTGACAACTGAATCTCTCACTTCTACCATTCTTTGACTGGTCAATTTTTGCCTAAACTCCATCTATCTTACTCAGTGAGGGATAAAAAGCCATATATCAAATAATTGCAAACGGCGAGATTACCGTTTGCTTTCATAAATCTTGACTTCATTTCTGTTAAAAATTTCATCCATAAAGGTTGGAAATTTCTTAAAGCCCGAGATATCATAAACTTCTTTTTCTCTAGGCCCTATGTAAACGTAGTTTATATCATATTTCGATAGAATTTCTTTCGCCTCTGCTATGTTCAGCGTCTCGTAAATACGCGTGATATCAAATTCCCTTCTCTTAAAACTTTCCGAATTACCGCGCCATTGCAGTTGATGACCATGCCAGTTGAATACTGAGGGTATCCCTGTACTCCTAGATATCAATCCGTAGTCGAACCATTCTCCGACTGCTTCGATCATAGTAGATTCACTATTTGCGTGCCCTTTCAGAAAAGTGATTGCTTCGTATTCCGCGTCAGATCTTTTTGCCAGAAAATCTAATCCATCTAGAGTAGGGTCATTTGAAAACCCTTCTGATTTAGTGACAATCGCAGCTGGTGCGTAATAGAGTGTTGCTACCCATACGACAACAAAGACTACGCCCCATATCTTGGCGAGTGACAGTTTCCATCCACTTGCCGAGTTTCTAATAGACCTCCAGTAATATAAAGCGAATCCTGAGGCGATCGCAAGGAGTATCCAGGCTTGGAAATATAGTTTAAAAACCGTGTTCATTCTTGTGTTGAAGGAATCCCTGACGAACATTAAGTCTGATCCCATTATTAATAGAAGACCCATAGCTGATAATATAACGGCGAACAGCTTTGATTCAGAATCTTTTTCTCTCGCGAGCCAGAGCACATTGAAAACAGCTATGGTTATCAGTATTGCGAAGGGGAAAACCAATGATAATCTTATTATTAAATCTGTAATGTTGCCGGTGTTAACGATTAAGTGGAGCAGGGCCCAAATTAAATATGGTATGAAGCCTATCGCTAGTCCAATCATAGAAGTGCGACGCCAGTCTTTCCTCAACGTTGTTTCGCAGAATACACCTATCAAGAATGGAGTAATTGTGATCATAAACAACCCCCATACGATGAAAGTATGCACCGGACGTGTGGGCACAGTTACAGGTAGAATGCCTGAAACACTTCCTCTAAATGTGAGAAAATATGGCACATAAAGCAAGATTGAAAGTGTTAATAAAGCTACACTTATAGGGACAGCCTCTCTGACGATTGTGCGTATCCTTCCATCACTATACTGATATGATTTTACAGCAGCCAGTCCCAAGAATAGTGACCAAAATGTTGGGAGATCCCAAAGATTAGTGAAAGCAAGACCACCCAATGACAATCCCATTAGCAATATGAAGATATACTCTTTAGTTTTCAGGACGTTGGGTGGGTGAGACGTTGATAGAAACCAATGCCAGCATAATGAAATGAATAAAATGATGAAGGGTAGAGACATTAAATGAGGATGAAGGTCTCCAAGTAGGAAACTGAAAAAGGGAAATTCCTGTATGGTAAAATCAATGGCTTCCAACCCTTCAAAACTATTGATAACTCTGCTTGATCTGAACCACCACCAGAATTCTTGGGGTAGCCATCCTTGTGTGACTTCACTGATAGGCACCTCCATTCCTTTAATGTGTATCCACCCCCAGTAATTAGAAGATCCTATACCGTTCGTTCTCATCAATTCTAATATGCCTTCTAAATTTCCAGTGACTGAAACCAGCAAAGTGGCCGTTAGACCGCATATTATGGAGATCTGTTTGAAATTCTTCTCCGAGCTAGTTAAATTGTAAACTAAACCGAATACACCTGTAGCTAGTAGAGCTGGAATAAGAGAAAGGGACAGATTGTAGGAAATGTTGGATGTTATGCCAGTTATTTCGCTTATAACACCCATCATCCAATATCCAAAATAGTAATAACTAATAGGATGCCCTGCTAACCAAGGATCTTCTGGAAAACCTATGTCAGAATGAATTGATGCGTTAAGAAAAGCGAAGTCCATGGGCTGTTCAGTATGATTTATCGACGGATCATATGATCTGTAAACTGTCCAAGCTACTATCACAAGCAAGAACAGGATTTCTGACAGGATGATAATTTTACGTTGAGAAACAAAGAAATTTAGCAATCTTTGTTTATGCTTTAACACGTACCAGATGGAGAGGCTCAACATTATAAGTGCTAGGATGACTAGAGAAAGTCGCACACTAGGCAAGACGTGTAGCACACTCAGGATCCAAGAAGTGTAACCGATCACAACGATTCCCAAGGTTTTACTAATAGTGTATCCGCGATCGGTCAATTTGGGAAAAAGAGCAAAACATAATGGGAAAGAGGCAAGCCCTATCACTTCTATGATAAATATCCAGTAGATAGATTCAAGCATTTTACTATTATATACGCTCTAGGGTACTGGTTGTTTTCAAAAGTACTTACAAAAAAATATCTTATTGAAACTAAGATACACTGAATTGGGCGAGAATGTGTCTGCATTCAATTTTCAAAGATCTCCATTCTTTATCTCGCTGATAGGGGAGACCATTGATTGGTAAACTTATGAACAGTGGAGCACTAAGTTTTATCTGATAAAAGGCCATCTACAAAGCTTTCAGGGTCGAAGACAGCAACATCTCCTGACTTTTCCCCTGTACCCACGTATAAAACCGGGAGGTTTAAGTCTCCTGCAATCGATAAAACTATTCCACCTTTCGCTGACCCATCCATTTTGGCGAGAAAGACTCCATCACAGTCAATAGCGTCTACGAAAGCTCTTGACTGATACAAACCGTTTTGACCCGTGGTGGCGTCTAAGGTAAGTAGGGTCGTCAGTGCAGTTGATCCTCTGGATGTGAGGACCCGTTTGATTTTCCCTAATTCCTCCATTAAGTTTGATTTTGTGTGAAGCCGCCCTGCCGTGTCTATAATTACCACATCTGCGTTTCGGGCGCTAGCTGCTTGATAAGCATCAAAAGCTACCGCTCCAGGATCAGATCCGTGATTGTGTGCAATAACATCTACCCCTAGCGTTTGTCCCCAGATCTCCAGTTGTTCAATAGCACCTGCTCTGAATGTGTCGGCGGCGCCTAGTAGAACAGATTTGCCCTCATCTTTAAAGAGTTTTGCAAGCTTAGCGACGCTCGTTGTTTTTCCAACCCCGTTTGTTCCTACCATCAAGAAGACGAAGGGAATGTCATTATCTCTTCTTGATTGGTCAGTATCTGGTCGAATCTCAAGTATTTTTTTCATCTCTCGCTTCAGTAATCCCAAAGCATCGTCTGAAGTATTCTTATTGTTCTGCTCTATAAGACCTCGGAGTTGGCCCAGCAATTTCTGGGTAGTGGACATACCAACATCTGCCGATATAAGTATCTCTTCCAATTGACCACCTAATTCCTCATCGAATGTGGACGTGTGGAGAATTTGTACAACGTTACTGAACCAAGAACGTCGCGTTTTCGTAAGAGCCTGATTTGTTCTTTCTATATCCGCGCTACGAGGTTGTGACAGTCCAAACACAGGTTATCCTTAATCATTGTCTAATACCAATCAATTTAGCTGTTACTAGTTGCCTATAGTCATAATAAGGTCTATTGGAACAAGTCACCAGAGTGATTCTAGAGTCGTTGGTGTCATACAGCTCCAATTCATTTTCGTGCACGACTTTTGATGAGATCGCTTGATAGAGATATTCTATCGCTCTAGTCTGCACAATTATATAAACTGGGTCTCCATTGGTGAGGTGATTGGCGAGTTTTGGGAGATCTTTGAAAACGTTTCCTTCTCCCCTTATCGGGCTTTCCAAGTGACCAAAAAACCAACCATTACCTAACTGGCCAGGGAGGGAACTGTTTATTATATGTCCCACTCCATGTTTCGGCGTTTCGTAAGACTTACTATTACCAAGATCGATAATACTTAATTCCTCAATGGGAGATGTTAAATTAATTACGGGTATGCGTAGGTGCACTCCCCTATCATTAATTCCATTATTTTCAGTAATTGTAGTATTTGAGGCATCAATAAATCCCATAATAACTTCTTGGTCTAAGTCTTCGTCGTACACAAATTCATCTGTACCGGCCCATAGTGGTTGCCCCCAATATTTAGAATGAGTGCGGATCCCAGGATAAGTAGATTGGTAGTTTGACAAATCGAATCCGAAACGTTGATAGTTAGTTCCCAATGAAGCATTGTGACTATTGTTGGTATCTGGGAGTGTAGTTGATTTCACGTACTGGGATGTATCTACTCGGGTCCATTCGCCTTTTATAGGATTTACCTGATCAAATTCTTTGGGTATTGAAAGAGGCGCAGAGTAGGCAGCATTGAGTTTTTCGAGACGAGTGTAATTATAGAAGCCATACAGGTGGAAAGCGACCACGCTCATCATTAGGAGTAGGCCCAATGTAACTAGTGTAAATCCTACTTTTCTGATGGTATGTTTCTGATGTGCTAGTTTCATAACTGGATCCTAAGGCCGGATTGAAACGATCGTTGTCATTGTATAGATCCAGCTGTATAGTGCCTATTCTATCAATGTGTTTTAGCAGCGCCATATGCAAAGGTTCTAGTTAGCACTGGGAAGCAATCGGAAATGACTGAGATGTAGGCAGGGCCTTGCAGCGCGCGCCATAGCTTTTACCAATCCTTCATCAAATTACTTAATGAAGGATTACTTGTTATCCTCTCATACGAGGGGTGTGAGAGGCACCGCTTTGAACTGGCTCGTTCAGATACACATCCCCGTTGCGTATTTTGAGATTGAATCCGCAATCAGGGCTACTACAGACCCAGGCTTTGTAATGGATAGGGGCACCTTGGCTACCAAAGTCGGAGAGGGGTAGCAGGCTACCATTTTGGCAACTACGACATTCTGGCCAGCTGTTCTCGTCCACTGTTTTCCTCCTGATTTGCCCTGGGTATAAAAGCGACTCAAGTGTATCATCGTTATTGAGAATTTAACAGCCCTAAAGATATTCGTTGTTTGGACTTAACTTAATTGCAGCTATATTATGGTAAATGGCTCCTTGAGGGTGAAGTGTACTCCTAAATAAACATATTTCTTTGACTTCTATCCTTACCTTGTCCTTCAGTTGATCAGACAATAAGTCTAATAACATTACCAAACTGTTAGATGATGGCGTTTCATACTTGAGCCTAGCCAACGTTAAATGAGGTTTGTATTCTTGTCTGTCTGAGGGATATCCGAGATTTATTAAAGCTCGTTCCAGTTTATATTGTAATGTTGTTAATGCTTTAAGATCACCTCCAATTTCTGCATATATTATCCGAGAATTGGGTGAATTGGATAATGTTCTGGGCTGTCCAATTTCTAAATTAAAGTAAGGCGAAGTGCGGGCTATTTTTCTTGTCGATGCTAGCACTTTTTCTATTGTTCGACTATCGGTTTTACCGAGATATTTTAACGTTATATGTATGTTTTCAGGCTTTGTTGCTTTCAAGTAGGGAATGTTGGCGGACGAAAAACCTCTTTTCTGATATCAGAAAAGAGGTTTTTCGTCTGTACTGGCATCTTAATGCCTAAGAATAAACGCAGGTACTTTTCCATCGCCCACCGGTCTTTGATGTACTAATTGAAAGAGATTAGTACATCAAATGTCGTAAAAATGAGTTATCGCTGTGGCTAAATAGTCACAACCAGAAGCATCATGTAGTAATATAATCTATATAGACGAGGAACTAAAAGCTATGTTTAGTCTGGATGCGTTTGCTCGTCGTCGTTATTTCATTAGGTAGG
>CAUZEB010000017.1:0-19252 GCA_963578655.1 Dehalococcoidia bacterium
CACTGGTTTTGCGGATAATCTATAAATAGGACCATCAACTACAAAATAACAGGACTTTAATGGTAATTCCTGAAAGGACTCTCGCTATGCATCAAAAGTTTCCAAAATTATTTTCTCCTATAAAGTAGTTTTCATCATCGTCCCATAAAAGTAATGCTATATGTGTGAATCTGCTTACTTTACGTTTTGGTTTGGTATTTACTCTATCTAAAACACTGGTTTTGCGGATAATCTATAAATAGGACCATCAACTACAAAATAACAGGACTTTAATGGTAATTCCTGAAAGGACTCTCGCTATGCATCAAAAGTTTCCAAAATTATTTTCTCCTATAAAGTTGGGAGGATATACACTGCCAAATAGAATCGTTTGCACTGGTCATGCTACATCATTCGAAGATGAAGGATTATTCTCTAAACGCCATCTACACTACTTCGAAGAACGGGCTCGGGGAGGCGTAGGCATGATAATAACAGAAGCGGCCGGAATTCACCCGACCAGTGGGACATCTTTGAACATCTTTGAAGATACAACGATATCTAGGCTAAGGGCTATTGGAGAATCTGTACACGCATATAATATACCAATTATAGTTCAAGCTAGCCATGCAGGTAGAAGAATCCCAAACCCAATGGGGATATTTGAAAGCCGAGCAGTAGGACCATCAGCAATCCCTGCACCAACGTTGCATTTTGGCCAAATGATGCCTCATGAGCTAACAATCTCTGAGATACAAGAGCTGATTCTCGCTTACGGGGAAGCCGCACGCCGTATAAGACTTGCTGGGATAGACGGAATAGAGCTTTCGGTCGCCTATGGCAATCTCATTCCACAATTCATTTCTCCTGAAAGCAATCAGAGAACCGATAGATATGGAGGTAATTCGGAAAATCGATTGAATTTTCTTTACGAAGTCGCACAATCTATTCGGAACCACTTAGGACCAGATTGCATCTTGGGTGCACGTTTCACTCATGACTTTCTGGATTATGGTATGAGTGTTTCAGCACTCAAACACATTTTACCAAACCTAGAATCGACAGGTCTATTCACTTACTTTAGTATATCAGCGGGGACAAACTACGACCTCAAGAGTGCAACACATATTATCCCGTCACACTATTACCAACCAGGTCATTTTGCTAACCTCGCAGCAGAAATTAAGGAATTGGTGTCATTACCCATAATCGGTGCTGGAAGAATTACCACACCTGAACTTGCAGAAGGTTTTCTGTCACAAGGTGCTATGGATTTGATTGGCATGGCACGTGAACTCATAGCCGATCCTCATTTCCCTAAGAAAGCTAAAAGCGGACGTGAACAAGAAATACGACCATGTGTTGCATGTAATCAAACCTGTAAAGGACACCAAGCCGTGGGTCTTCCAATTTCTTGTATCTACAATCCTGTTAGCGGACGCGAACAAATTTGGTCTGAAATCGTTCCTGCGAAATCTTTAAAACGAATAGCTATTATAGGGGGTGGCCCTGCCGGTATGGAGGCTGCTCGTATTGCAGCTATAAGGGGCCATAAAATAACACTTTTTGAACGAAGCAACCGATTAGGCGGGCAAGTGAATATAGCTTCCTTGACTCCTGGCCGAGAGGAATTCAAGAAGATCTCGTTATTCCTGGAAAACGCTATGGAGAAGCTCGACATATCTGTGAATCTTAATACGATCATTAATGCTGAATCCTTAGTTCTGGATTCCTATGATTGCGTTATTATAGCGACTGGTTGCAGGCCGTTTATTCCGCAAATCCCGGGGGCAGAAGGCCGAAATGTAACAAATGTGTATGATGTTATTTCTGGCAAATCTACGGTTGGGCAAAGAGTGGTGGTAATTGACACACAAGGGTTAAGAGCTGGTTGCGATCTTGCGAATTTTCTTATAGATCAAGGAAAGGACGTGGAAATATTAACTGGTATGCCTTTTGTAGGTATGAACATTCATGCAAGCATCTGGTATCAATTGTACGGTGAATTATTAAACAAGGGTGTGAAATTTTCCCCGTTGACAGGTGTTGCAAATATCGGTGAGAGCACTATCGAAACTTTCCATTCTTTAAGAGAGGGAGTTCCTTCTAAACATAAACTTATCGATGGAATAGACACAATTATATTTGCCTCTGGTGGACAGCCAAACGATCATCTATATAAATCATTGTCGAGTAAATGTGATGACCTATATCTCATTGGAGACTGCGCGCAGCCAAGAGACGTTGAAGCAGCTATATACGAAGGGCATAAAGCTGGGAGACTCGTCTAACGACCTGTTGTTGTCACTGATTACTTCATCCTTCTATGTTAAAATGTTGAATATCACAAGAATCAGGAGTCGAATTGAAATTCACCAAGATGCACGGAGCAGGTAACGACTATATTTACATTAGTCCCGCCGATGAATATAAGCAATACGACTGGGCTGAATTATCCGTAACAATGAGTGATCGACACACGGGGATAGGGTCAGACGGTATTATATTGGCCCTACCATCTGAGTGTGCGGACTTAAAAATGCGTATGTTTAATGCTGATGGTTCCGAAGGGAAAATGTGTGGGAACGGAATCAGATGTCTAGTCAGCTTTGCAATAGATGAGAGCATTATCCTGCCAGATAAGTCGCCTGTTTCAATCGAAACGCAATCTGGAATATTGACCGTTTCCCCTGTTTTCGAAGAAGGTGAAATGGTAAGTGCCAAAGTATCCATGGGATCACCTGGATTAACGCCAGCTTCAATCCCTGTAACCATCAACGGGTTAGACATGGTTTCTGATTATCCTCTTACTATAGCTGGCACAGAATACATGATAAATTGCGTATCTATGGGAAATCCACACGCTGTAGCTTTTTTAGATACACCCGTGGAAGATGTCCCTCTAGACAAAATAGGGCCTATAGTTGAGAATCACGACATTTTCCCAGAGGGTGTTAATTTTGAAATTGTAAATGTCATTGATAGGAAACACGTTAAGGTAAGGGTATGGGAAAGAGGATCTGGCTTGACCCTAGCGTGCGGAACTGGGGCTTGCGCTGTGGCAGTGTCAGCCCGTTTGCATAAATATATTGACGATGATGTAATTGTAACTCTCCCAGGAGGAGACCTATTAATACGATGGGCAGGAAGTGGTAACGTCGTAATGGAGGGCCCAGTGGCGAAGGTGTTCAAAGGTGAGTGGGCGAAGTAACCACATTGAGAGGGGCAAATAAGTCTGAATATTCTATATAATCAAGCCTACATACTCCATTGATTTAAGCTGGTTGTCAGCGGTGTATGTATGGAGCTTATGTGATTTATTGGAGGAACGATGAAATTTGCGGAACGTGTAGAAAAGGTCCCACCATATCTTTTTGTCGAGATAAGCAGAAAAATCGCTGAGAAGAAAAGTCAAGGAATAGAAGTTATAAGTTTTGGAATAGGGGATCCGGATTTACCTACACCAGAAAACATTATCGAAAAGCTTAGAAGTACCGCTCTTGATGGTGCTAATCACCGATATCCAGAATCGGACGGTCTTCCAGAATTTAGAGAGGCAGCAGCAAGATGGTACCAGAAGCGTTTCGGTATCTCGCTTGATCCTGGATCGGAAGTCCTATCGTTAATCGGAGCCAAGGAAGGTATAGGCCACGCCTCACTTTGTTTCTTAGACCCTGGAGATATAGCGTTGGTTCCCAATCCCGGCTATCCAGTTTATTCTGTAGGTACGTGGTTCGCCGGTGGTGAATGTCACTGGATGCCACTTCTTGAAGAAAACGGCTGGATGCCCGATTTAGACGCCATACAACCAGATGTCGCCGCAAGAGCTAAAGTAATGTGGCTCAACTACCCTAATAATCCTACAGGTGCTTTAGCAAGTACTGCCTATTTTACGAAAGTGGTGGAATTTGCTCGAACCCACGACATCGCTGTGCTACATGACGCCTCTTACACAGAGGTATCATTTGATAATACAAAACCAATCAGTTTTCTTCAGACACCTGGAGCTATGGACGTTGGCATGGAATTTCACTCCTTATCCAAAAGTTACAATATGACTGGATGGCGGCTCGGTCTCGCGCTAGGAAATGCTGAAATGATAAACGCTTTGATGACAATCAAATCCAATTTAGATTCTGGTGTGCCTCAAGCAATACAACTTATGGGTATAGAAGCCCTGAACACTCCTGACTTCACGATTGGTACCAGGAACGGCATATACCAGCATCGTCGGGATAGGGTAGTGGAGGTCCTTCGAAATATAGGGCTACAAGTGGATCCACCCAAAGCGGGTCTTTATGTTTGGGCTCGTATCCCTGATGGTTATACTTCAGCTCAATTTACAACTATGTTACTAGAACAGAAAAATATTGTGGTTACTCCAGGAACTGGATACGGTGAGTACGGTGAGGGATATATTCGATTATCTCTCACAATAGCGAATGAATACCTTGAAAAAGGATTAGCAAGTCTTTCATCATTGACGATTCCTAAAGTGCGTTAGTCATAAAACAGAACTGGAGGAGTTAATCATCCCCAAAACACTTATTTCGACAAAGGCAAGACCAGAACGGTCATATTTAGTTGGTATAGACATAAAGAATGATCGAAGTTCATGGTCGATCGATGACTCAATGGCCGAGTTAGCTGAACTGGCTCGCAGTGCAGGTGCATTAGTTATAGGATCGACGTTTCAAAGACTAGACAGGCCAACCAATACGTATATTGGAAAGGGAAAGCTCCAGGAACTGAAAAATCAAATAAGCCTCCTCAATATTGATACTGTCCTAGTGGATGATGAATTAACACCCACCCAACAAAGAAATTTTGAAACAGAACTTGGGGAGAGGGTGAAACTCATTGATCGCACAGCCTTGATTCTTGATGTTTTCGCCCGGCGCGCGCACACGAAAGAAGGGCGTCTTCAAGTCGAGTTAGCCCAACATGAATATCTGCTTCCTAGATTAGCAGGTCAGTGGACACATTTGGAGAGACTGGGCGGCGGTATAGGTACCAGAGGACCAGGAGAAACTCAATTAGAGACTGATCGCCGGTTGATTAGGCGTAGGATCCAGAATCTCAAGAAAAACCTCGAAAGTGTCCGAACACATAGAAGACTATACAAGGAGAGGCGAAAACAACGAGACATCCCTGTAGCATCTTTAATAGGCTACACCAATGCAGGGAAAAGTACCATCCTGAACACCCTTAGCAAATCCAAGGTAAAAACAGAAAACAGATTATTCTCCACTTTAGATCCTGTGACTCGTAAAATCCTACTTCCATCTGGAAACCAATTACTCTTAACAGACACCGTAGGGTTCATTCAAAAGCTTCCCCATACACTAGTAGCTGCATTCAAAGCAACTTTGGAGGAAGTAGAAGAATCTGAAATTCTAGTACACGTCGTAGACATAACGCACAATAACGCCGGTGACCAAGCAGAAGTTGTAGATGAAATTCTCAAGAAACTAAATCTATACTGTAAGCCAAGGATCTTGGTACTAAATAAAATAGATAAACTAAAGTCATTAGACGGTAAACCTGTTACTTCAGATATCCAGCACAAGTTCGGTAGTTTATTGGAAAAAGTGGTCTTTATCTCAGGATTGAAAAATATAGGAACAACTAGACTGAAATTAGAGCTAGACAATATCTTGAATAATAATACCAGAAAGACTACTAATAATCCTGATGTATATCATCAGGATAGGGTGAAGGCCAGCAAAACTGTACAATAGCCTCATCACGATTGATAAAACAAGTTCGCACTATAATAGTTATGTCAAGTTGCTAAATACAATTTGCCAACTTGACATAATGCTTTATGTTTAGATTGCGATTTACGCTGACGATACATTAATCAAACCGGCAAGATGAAGTTGATAAAGAAACCTTAAACCTGACTCTTCAACATTACCAACTTCGTACTTAACGGTATTAAATCCGTTAAAGAAGCCCGGTAGTTTCATTGTAGAGTGTTTAATAATAACCACTCTGTCACCATACAATGCAGTCACCACACCTAATTGATAAAGAATCTCAGCTTCAAAATCGGAAAGTTCATCTTTGTTTTTTGTTGCATCGTGGTTGAAGAGCAATATTCCAGAGTTGCAACTTCTCATCTCGGTGGAAATCTTTATGGGTCCGGATAAGTTTTTTCCTAATCTACTATTCATATAGGCGTAACTAATATCGAATTTATCCAAGACTGAAGTTACAAATTGTGTGAGTTCTGATTCGCCATTTTGTAAAATTAGTATACTGGCAGAAGCACCAATATCTGCATTTGTACCGTCCACGTGCCCGATTTCTTTATTTCCTAATTCATGATTGGATCCAAATGTTGTATTATTTCGTTTCGAATTTGCCACGTTAACGTTTAGCGTTCCTGTATCTACATCAAGAATATCTGTAAATATTCCATTTGCTTTAATTATAGTTAAGCATTCATGAGTGAGGCCTAAATCTATACCAAACTCTCTATGAAGAGTGTTTTGGCAATAAAGATCCTCTGGCAATTTTCTACCTTGTAACATCACATAAAATTGTCTGAAAAGTTCTGGCCTTAATGCAGCGGATGTAAGAGCTTTTCTAACTTCTGATTCATTCTTGGGGGCGACAACACTTTCACCTAGATCGGTAAGGCTGATGAGATCATCTTTATATGATCCTATCGTCAGACCATAATTTTTTGACGAGTTAAGTTTAATAGTAAATCCACTGCTTTTTTCTGTTGTACCTATTGCTCTTGCTAGCATTACACGATCAAACGGTAAACCTGAATTCCTTTCCTGTATTGTTCGAGCAATAGCTAGGGAATCTTCCAGAGTATTGGTTGGATATGGCCTGGTTCGTCTTCGTCGTTTTCCAGAGATATTCTTTGAATGCATGTCAGAGAGCACTCCTTCGAAATAGTATTACAGGTTATAAACATCCTGTATGATCTTCACTTTCACTCTATTAACAATAGATGTATATTGTTAACATTTCACGTTCACAGCTGTTACTTACGGCTTATCGTGATTCCTTATGCAGAAGAACGCCCCTGAAAAGACATATTCCTATTCAGAAAAGATTCAGAGGACTTCAAGCATTTATTTGTTCCTGCATTATATTAAGAAAGGCCACAAGTGTAAATAAATGAAATACGGAATTGAAATGCCGTTACTTGAAAAGAGGATTTTTTCACATTCGCTTTTTATCAATCCTAACAAATCACTGCCTTCATTCCTATTGTCCCGTGGTCATCGTGGTAAAATATGATTTAGTTTGGATTTATATGCGTTAGAATCTTCCCTAGCGATCATATTTCTAATTGTTAGGAGTCACACAACGTGCAAGCGGATAAGGAACTACCATTTACCAGCGCTACTGAAATTCGAAACCGCATAGCCACTAAAGATCTATCTCCTGTTGAAGTAACCCAAATGTACCTGGAACGAATCGAACGGCTAGACCCTCAATTGAATTCCTTTTTAACAGTAACAGCAGACAAAGCGATTGAAGCTGCCCGATCAGCAGAAAATGCTGTCTTGAGGGGCGAATCTTTAGGTCTATTACATGGCATCCCAATATCAATTAAAGACTCGGAAAACACAAAGGGCATTCGAACCACTATGGGATCGTTAATATATCGGAACAATATTCCAGATAAAAACTCCCT
This sequence comes from Dehalococcoidia bacterium, assembly GCA_963578655.1. GTDB lineage: Bacteria > Chloroflexota > Dehalococcoidia > Lucifugimonadales > CAUZEB01 > CAUZEB01. Next base: position 7,646 of record CAUZEB010000017.1, read on the forward strand.
GCCCGTTGAACGTCTCATCAAGTCTGGCGCTATTATATTAGGGAAAACTAATTGTCCAGAATTCGCCCTCATAGGAGATACAACGAATAACCTGGGAAGCCCGTGTCGCAACCCATGGAATCCAGATCTAAGTCCAGGCGGATCCACAGGAGGAGGAGCCGCAGCTTTGGCGGCTGGACTATGTTCGATTTCTCAAGGCAGTGACGGAGGTGGTTCCATAAGAGGTCCTGCCAGTTTCTGTGGCATATATGGAATAAAGCCATCTCTAGGCAGAGTTCCTAGGGACACAAGTCCCGTAGCAAATTCCCTTGTAAACCTATTCAGTCAACACGGGCCTTTAGCGCGAAACGTTAGGGACGCAGCCCTAATGTTGCAGGCACTATCAGGCTGGGATAAACGTGATCCAGCGGCTCTTAGAGGGTCACCAGAAGATTATTTAAAGGCCACCTCTCTCGACATTAGTGAATTTACATTTGGTTGGAGCCCCGACTTCGGAGGCTTCCCTGTCGACCCCGAAGTCAAAAAAATATGCAGTGAGGCTGCACTAACCCTAGAAGATTTGGGGGCAGGTGTAGAAGAATACGACATAAACCTTAAAGATCCCGATAAGACCTTCTGGACTCTGACATGTACCAGTGTTTACGCCAGGTATGGAAGATTTTATAAAGAACATTTCGAATCTTTGATGCCGTATACACGTAGAAAAATAGAGGAGGGAGCAAACATAACTGGTACCGATTATGTGAAAGCGCTAGGCGAAAGAGATATTATCCGAGCCTCATTTATGAGACAATTCCAGAAATTCGACTTACTAGTTAATCCTACTACTGCAGTACCTGCATTCCCAGTAGGTCAGCCTACCACCAAAATTGGAGATTATGCGGTTGATGAATATGAAGGTTACAACCCCTTTAATTTTAACATTAATATGATAGGCTGCCCCGCAGCATCCATACCATGCGGTTTTACAACCAGTGGTATGCCAGTGGGCCTACAGATTGTTGGCAATTTTGGAGAAGAATCCAAAGTATTCGCAGTCTCAGCAGCTTTTGAATCAGCCCGCCCTTGGTCACAATTTCGCCCAATCATTTCATGACGCAACCGGAGATGACTATGTTAACTTCCATGAAATCACTGAAAAATATGATCCTCGCACAAATCAGCAATGCGTTAGGATTTGAGAGGTACGTATTGTCCCATGCCATATCTAACATAAGCCGACTTTGCAACTATTCGTTACTTAGACAATTGAAGTGCCGACATGTAATGACAACAGTTGTTATTCTTCTGTCGTTTGCGCTAGCTAGCTGCAATGCGATTACATCGGGCGTGTCAAATACTGAAGTGACAGAGATCCCAACCTTTAGTGATAACGAATATATATCCGACGATTCTGTTGATAAGTCAGGTCTTCCCAAAGTCATCCCTCCCGATAAACCTCTAAATCCTCCGTCAGAAGTTCCTGAGGAGTTAAACGTAGTATGGGAAGTATGGGCTCACCTAGTAAGAGACCACGTAGACAAGTCAACCATGGATCCAAAACTATTTTCTGAGGCCGCAATCAAAGGCATCATAGGAGCACTGGGAGACCCACATACACATTACGTGAGTGCTGAAACATTCGAAATTGACAATCAAGACTTACAAGGTAACTTCGAAGGTATAGGGGCAAATGTTACTTCTAGATTAGATGGTAAGCTCGTTATTGTATCGCCTATAGAAGGCGGTCCCGCAGAACGAGCAGGGATACGACCTGGCGACATCATTCTTCAAGTCGATGGAGAAGACATTTCCGGCTTAAGTTTATTGGAAGCAGTGACTAGAATTAGAGGCCCCCGTGGCACAACTGTCAGTTTACTCGTCCAACACCTGGGAGAAATTGATCCCGTGGAAATTATCATACATAGAGATGTGATACCTTTAGTCAGCGTTCTTACACGGTCCAAACAGGGAGACCGCATCGCCCACATAAGAATAACAAACTTCTACGCAGATACCGCGCAGAGACTATATCAAGCTCTGATTAAAGCAGCTAATTCCGGTGCGGAGGGACTAATTATAGATGTACGAGACAATCCTGGAGGGTTACTAAGCTCAGCAATAAATGTAACCAGCATTTTTCTAGACGACGGCCTGGCTTTGTACGATGTAGATGGTAATGGTACCCGCACTAATCATCATCTGAAGGATACAGGCGGCATTGGAACAACAATACCTATGGTAGTGTTAGCAAACGAATACAGCGCCAGTGCTAGCGAAATTCTAATTGGAGCAATTCAAGACAGAGGTCGCGCTCCCGTAGTAGGTGCCACAACTTTCGGTAAGGGTAGTGTGGGAATTTTAAGACGCCTAAACAATGGCGCAGGATTATTTATGACAACTTCGAGATGGTACACTCCAAGCGGGCGATTAATTCAAGGGATTGGATTAGAGCCAGACGTTGAGGTCACCGCAAGAAACAGAGAGCAAGCAGAGTCACTACAGCTTGAAAAAGCTTTCGAAATTTTAGTACAAATACTAGATTAGTTTTTAATCCACGTGTTTTAGGGCATAAAGTCATGTCAAGAATTAAAACAATAGCACAAAACAGAAAAGCTAGGTTCGATTATGAAATACTTCAGATTTACGAAGCAGGACTAGTCCTGACCGGAACGGAAATTAAGTCGATAAGAGAAGGCAGGATTAACTTAGGTCAAAGTTATGCTAAACCGGATTCAGGTGAAATATGGTTACACAATACACACATCGCGGAATACTCCCACTCAAGCCAAATCCTTTTCGATAACGCCGACCCTACTCGACCTCGCAAGTTACTGCTACATAAATCAGAGATTAGACACCTCACAAGTGAGGTGTCTCAAAAAGGACAAACGATAGTCCCCATCAAACTTTATTTCAAAAAACAGCTGGTGAAAGTACAATTAGGCTTAGCTAGAGGGCGTAAAAAATTTGACAAACGCAGGGCAAGTATGGAAAAACAGCGAGAGAAGGATGCACGCTATGCCACCAAACGCCTATGATCTCGTAACTTTGTAGCCTAGCTTTCATACCCTAGTAGCGTAAATTTATGGTTGACTAACTACAAATTGCTGTTATAGAGACTGTTGGAATAAGAAGAGCCCCCGCGATTTCCAGCAACAATATCGTGGGGGCTCTCAAACCTTGAACGTTGGTTAGGGATTTATCGAGAGGAAAGATATTTAGACCACTGTTTAAGTGTCTGCCAATCAGTAAACCTCTCAGTGGGACCCTTCCCACTATGTTGATACCATAACTCAAGTTTGCCATTAAATATGTGACCTTTAAGTTTCACTATACTATTCCTTTTGAAACACTGAATTTGATTTATATACCGCCGACTCTGCGTACTGAGTCAGACACGTGTTGTCTGTTCATAAGAATGAACGATATTAACGTATCTTTATCCCGCTCTCTTTACTTCCAACGACTCACCTGGGGCTAAAGCTACCCTCTTAACGTTGATACCTAATTTTAGTAACCAATATCCCAGAGTAGCTTTACTCACGCCCAACTGATCGGCAGTTTCTGAAAGTCCATGGTCTGTAACCATCTCAGGTAAAATTTTCTCTAAAGATTGATGAAACCGTTCTTCCACAGCGACCATCATTTTAGTCTTTCTAGCCATCGTGATACCCCTTTATATTCTCTGATTTCTAGATTTGAATGTACTTCATACTAACTTCTTCCTTAAAGTTTTGTCAATGCTTTTCCAACCCTTTTCTAATACTTGTTTAGTTTTTCTAGAGTTTTTCAAGACTTTCCTGATATGTTCACAAAATGATTAGACGTGAATTTCACGTTTAAGTTATTAAAGAGGGAGTTGTTGTAACTATACATATGATATGACTTCATTTCAAAAGGAGTAAGTGAATCGTTAAACAGATACGAAAAAGAAGAAGCTCTGTGACATCCATCGATGTAGGCGTCAGAAATACCTACGGGAGGTATCAGTAATAGTGTTCTGATGTGTCATTGTTTCGAGATACCCAGTCAAGCGAGTCTTAATTAGTGTAGAAACATACTCATGCTACTCGTGATCCTGCACAGTTACGCATTTTACGTATCTATCATTTCTTCTAAATTGCATCACTCCTATCCATTATATTCTTGACCATCTATTTGGCATTTTGTTAAACTTCATTTATGATTCGTGTCCCTGTAGCTCAGATGGACAGAGCAGCTGCCTTCTAAGCAGCGGGTCGTCGGTTCGAATCCGGCCAGGGACACACATATTAAACTATGGAAATATCTCCATAGTATACGTCGGTGTTTCACCCGTTTAATTCATTGCGAACTCTATATCGAATCCCCGGCACTCATAATGATTACACTAGGGCCATAAGAACTAAAACTTAAATACTTTAGTCCCCTACCCCCCCATAGGCATGAGGTTAGCGAGCATAAAACTAATGGCGAATCGATTAATTAATGAAACCAGTCCTTATCTACTACAGCATGCAAACAATCCTGTTGATTGGTATGCATGGGGTGCAGAAGCCCTATCCCGTGCAAAAACTACCGATAAGCCTATCTTACTTAGCATCGGATATTCCGCATGCCATTGGTGTCATGTGATGGAAAGAGAGTCCTTTGAAAATCTCGATATAGCTGAGTTGATGAACGAACACTTCGTTAACATTAAAGTTGATAGGGAAGAACGTCCCGATTTAGATTCCATTTATATGACAGCAATCCAATTAATGACAGGACATGGTGGTTGGCCTATGACAGTCTTCTTAACCCCCAACTGTGAGCCTTTCTATGGAGGCACATACTTCCCTCCGACAGACCGACATGGATTGATAGGGTTTCCCAGGCTACTTAAGTCTATCGCTGAGACTTATAATGAGAGAAGGGATGATGTAAATAAAGTCACAAGACACCTCATGTCACGCCTCGAAACAATGTCTTCCAAGATAAGAAACGATAATACATTGACACAGGACATCATTACCAAGGCGTATGAGAATTTGGTACCTAACTTTGACGCTCAACATGGAGGCTTTGGGCAGCAACCTAAATTTCCACAACCTATGATCTATGAGTTTATCTTACGGCACTTCATAAGAACAGAAAGCTCGCTAGGTTTGGAAATGATAGAATTAACTCTTGATCGTATGGCCGAAGGTGGAATATACGACCAATTGGGCGGTGGGTTTCACAGATATTCTACTGATCAGCATTGGCTAGTACCCCATTTTGAAAAGATGTTGTACGACAATGCTCTCCTGGTTTCACTATATCTCCACGCATATCAAGTAACTAAAAACCCGACCTATCGCCGAATTGTTGAAGAAACGTTAGACTACGTAACCAGAGAAATGACAGATGGTTGTGGTGGGTTTTATTCCTCCCAAGACGCTGATAGTGAGGGCGTTGAAGGCAAATATTTCGTCTGGCAAAAAGATGAGATACTGGATGTCCTTGGTAACTGCGATGGGGAAATCATTAACAACTACTTTGGAATCACACGGAAAGGGAATTTCGAGGAATCGAACATACTGCGAGTTGAGCAAGACGAATTTAACTTGAGGAAGAAATTCAACTTGTCTAAACAAGACTTTGACGCTATTTTGCAACGTTCCAAGATTAAACTTCTGGAGAACAGGAGTCATCGAATACCACCATCTCGCGATTCTAAAATCCTTACTTCTTGGAATGCCCTCATGTTACGTGCTTTTGCCAAGGCTTCCTCAATCCTAGAACGTTCTGAATATAGAGAAATTGGAGAAGTGAACGCAAGATTCCTACTTGATAACCTGCGGCAAAATGGTAGATTACTCCGCACCTACAAAAATGGCCAATCAAAATTAGGAGGATATCTAGAAGATTACGCATTCCTAATAGACGGCCTTCTCGCTCTGCACGAGGTAACATTCGAGCCTGAATGGCTAAAAGAGTCTATGTCCCTTGCAGATCAAATGGTAGACTTATTTTGGGATGATGACTCGAATCAGTTCTATGACACAGGAAAAGACCAGGAAAATCTTATTATTCGGCCCTGTGAACTTACTGATAACGCAATACCATGTGGAAGCTCAGTAGCCGCCGATGTTCTTCTTAGGCTTTCTATTATTACCGACAACGCTGCATATAGGGATAAGGCAATATCGCTACTAAGTGCTGCTCAAGGAATGATGAGCAGTTTCCCAGCGTCCACTGGACATTGGTTGAATGTTTTGGATGCTTACCTGAATGGAACAAAGGAAATTGTTTTGGCTGGTAACCCATCGGCAAACGACACCCGAAAACTTTTATCAGCCCTATACGAGAACTACATCCCAAGCTATATACTGGTAGGAATAAAGGAACCCAAAGAATCCATACTCGACTTACCAATAACAGAAAACAGAGGTCAAGTAAATGCCATGGCTACGGCTTTTATATGCGAAAATTATGTATGCCAAATGCCAATAACAGACGCTACACAATTTTCAATGGAATTACAAAATTGACATCAACTTATCCTATATTTATTAAATTGCAAAAGTTCTATATTCTGGACATCATTAAAGTAATTCACATTAGCACCTTAAGATCAACACCAAATACTGACCAGTTTATATCTGAATCTATATGATGGCTTAAGCGGATTATGATGCAAATAATTAAATCAATACAAGATCCTTTCGGCGGAGTGAATGTGAGTCCAGATGATCTTGTTCCCAGTCCCACTAAATTTAAAGATCAGCTCCGATCTTCATTGATCGCCTGGAAACGACAGGGGGTCAAGGTTGTCTGGATTAAATTAGATCTTTCTAAATCTAATTTAATCCCCATAGCTGTTGGACTGGGCTTTAACTTCCACCACTCGTCTCAAGATTACTTGATGTTAACCCATCAGATAGTTAAATCATCTTACATTCCTCCGTATGCGACTCACTACATCGGTGTCGGAGGTGTAGTTCTAAACGCAGATAAACAAATTTTAGTAGTGTCTGAAAAATATCGATCGCAGTACAAAGAACCTTCCTACAAACTGCCTGGAGGCGCAGTACATCAAGGGGAACACCTAGAAGCAGCAATAATAAGGGAAATATTTGAGGAAACTGGGATTGAGACGTCATTCCATTCCCTTGTTTGCTTTCGTCATTGGCACGGGTATCGGTACAATAAATCTGATATTTACTTCGTCTGTCGATTGGAACCTTTAACTCTTAACATATCCATGCAGATTGAAGAAATAGACGAATGTCTCTGGATGTCTATCGACAAATACATGAATTCCAATCACGTTAGCAATTTTAATAAAAAGATAGTTGGTGCAGCTTTGGATTCACAAGGTGTTGTACCCACAAAAATGGAAGATTATACCAATGAAGAAAGGTACGAATTCTTTTATCCAGGTTGATTTATATACCAATGGGAGCGATTAATTGTCGAAAGAAAATGGTTTTAAAATAGGTATCGACGTAGGTGGCACATTTACAGACTTTGTAGTTATTAAAAAAGATGGATTCCCTAAATATTATAAAACACCATCAACGCCTCACGACCCGTCAGCAGGTGTTTTGACAGGCTTAAATTCGATTGCAGCTGACAACAATGTGATCATAGAAAAATTATTAGGGGACACAAATCTACTAATACATGGTACTACCGTGGCAACCAATACCTTGATTGAACGTAAAGGAGCTAAGGTCGGTCTACTTACTACCGAAGGATTCAGGGATCTTATTGAAATGCGAGAGGGCCTAAAAGAAGATCGTTACAATTTAAGGATGACGCCTGTCGTGCCTTTAGTAAGTCGTCACCTACGGTTAGGCATCCCAGAAAGGATAAACTCAAACGGCGAAGTGATTATTCCCATAGATGAAAATGCCATAGATCTGGCTTTAGATAAACTGGAGCGGGAAGGTGTTCAAGCTCTAGCTGTATGCTTTCTTTTTTCGTTTCTGAACCCTGATCACGAAAAGAAAGTATTAGATAAGATCACCAGTAGGTTCCCGGACATGTATGTTTCTCTTTCTCATCAGATAATTCCTCAAATCAAGGAGTTCGACAGACTAAGTACTACTGCCATTAACTCTTACGTTGGACCCGCATTCGGATCATATCTCGCAAATTTAAGAGACCGTCTTACCCGATCGGGTACACACCAAAATCTCCTTATAATGCAGTCGAACGGAGGAGTTGCACCTATTGAGGATTCAATACCTGCCGCAGTCAAAGCAATTCTGTCTGGACCTGCTGGAGGTGTGAATGGAGCAGCTTCCTATGGACAACTCATTGGTGAATCTAAGCTAATAGCCTTTGATATAGGTGGTACCAGTACTGACATTTCACTCATTGAAAACGGAACACCTCATCTGACACATGAAAAGTTTGAAGCGGGATGGAAAATTGCCGTTCCTATGATAGATATTCATACACAAGGAGCCGGAGGAGGTAGCATAGCTAGAGTTAATGAAGGAGGCATTCTTCGAGTGGGACCAGATAGCGCAGGCGCCGATCCTGGCCCGGCATGCTATAACAGCGGAGGAACCTTACCAACGGTTACCGACGCGAACCTTTTGTTAGGATATCTGGATCCTACGAATTTCCTGGGTGGACAAACCCAACTGAATAAAGAGTCTGCTGAAAAAGTTCTATATGAGCAAGTAGCCAAACCACTTGGATTATCAACTACTGAAGCAGCCTACGGTGTGCACGAAATCGTATCTACCAACATCTCTGAGGGCGTCAGATTAATGTCAGTCAAGAAGGGCGTCGACCCCAGAGATTTTGTTATTTTAGGATTTGGGGGGGCTTCTGGACTACACGTTAGTAAGGTCGCAAGAAAGCTTGACATAAGCAAGGTTTACATACCACATGCGGCTCCTGTATTGTCGGCGTACGGTATGCTTTCAACGGATCTAAAGTACGACTTTTCCCGTTCATATCCCATTGGTCTCGGCGATATTGACATGGATAGGGTTCGTTCAATATTTGAAGAACTGGAATCCAATGGACGAAAGAAGCTTATAGCTCAAGGAATCCCTGAAGAATCTACAGAAGTGGTAAGATCTGCTGACATGAGATACCTCGATCAAATATATGAGGTTAACATACTCATGCCAAGTACAACCCTGGATGACGATTCTCTATTGACTGAATTATCGTCTAATTTCCACAAACGTTATGAAGAACTGTATTCATATCATCAATCAAACCAGGAAATACGACTTGCAAATCTACGCGTGTCGGTTATCGGTCGTCTGCCGAAGACCGCTTTGCCTAAACATGAGGGAGCAAAAAATTTAGATCTAGCCCGAAAACACTCTCGACAAGTTTATTTTGGTAAGTGGGTAACTACCTCAATATACGACGCCGAAAAAGTCCCGCCGGGATCGGAAATACTTGGGCCAGCTATCATTGAATCAAAATTCACCACTGTAATTATTGAAGAAGGAAACATCATTACGATGGATGATTATGGTGGCATGGCCTTAAATATATCCACTGATAAAAACAGTACCGAAACGGATTCCCATTCAGACAATATTGCAGTTGACCCAATCACACTTGCGGTGGTCGAGAATCGTTTAGAGTCTATAGCACTTGAAATGAAGGAAGTTATGCTCCGAACATCTATGTCACAGATCCTCAATTCAAGCCACGATTTTTCAACCGCTATTCTAGACGCAGACTGCCAACTTATTGCTCAAGGAGAAGGGATACCTGTACACGTAAGTGCTTTACCAATAGCGGGGGAAGCCATTAAAAGTTACTTCGGTAACAAAATTAAAGAAGGAGATCTCTTCGCACTAAACGATCCGTATTTTGGCGGAAGTCATTTGCCAGACATTACTGTAATAAGACCCGTTTTTTATGATCGTCAATTAATGTACTATATGGTTAACAGAGCTCATCACAGTGACATAGGTGGAGCAACTCACGGCGGCTATAATGCGAGTGCAACCGAAATATATCACGAGGGTCTCAGGATACCACCACTCAGAATATACGAAGATGGGAAACCCATAGCCGATCTTCTTCAAATGCTATCTGCTAATGTTCGCCATCCTGAAAACTTTATAGGCGATCTGAATGCCCAAATTGGTTCGGTCAATACCGCCAGTAAGCGGATAGTTTCGCTGTTAAATGACTACGGACCTGCTAAATTAAGAGTTGCAACAAATGATATCCTGGAAGCTACAGAAAAACAGGTTCGCCAGTTCATTTCAGAATGGCCAGACGGAACCTATAAAGGTGAGTCTTTAATAGATGATGACGGATTTGAAGCTTCAATGATCCCAATACGAGCAACTGTAACTATTTCTGGAGATTCCATGACAATCGATTTAGGAGAGTCTAGCCCACAAGTTACAGGATTTATCAACAGCGCATATGCTAACACTCGATCACTATCACACGTAGCGATTATGTATATGGCCCCATCCGATGTTCCCAAAAATGAAGGCTCTATTCGGCCAGTTAAGGTTATTGCTCCAAAAGGTCTAATAGTTAACGCAAATCCACCAGCGCCTGTCTGTATGAGTACCAATCATTGTGCAGAGGAGATAATAGAGGCCATATTTAAGGCCTTAGCCCCAGCTGTTCCTCAAGCCGTGAATGCTGGCTTTTCACGCCGTCTACGTTATGCAATTATGGGATCCGATCCTCGGACTGGCCGTAAATTTATCTGGCACTTCTTCATGGCAAGGGGCGGAGGTGGAGCTTCTCAAGGATTCGACGGTTGGTCTAATGTTGGCGAAGTCCAAGCAGTTGGGGGTATACGCGCCCCCAGCGTAGAAATCACCGAAGAAAGATTCCCATTTCTTGTTAGATATCAAGAAATGCGACCAGATTCAGGTGGTGATGGCCAATGGAGAGGAGGATTAGGTGCGACCTGCGAGATTGAATATCTCGGCGATGGTCCTGCTATACTAAATACTGCAGGAGATGGAATCATCAACCCTCCATTCGGTCTATTTGGCGGACACCCAGGAACACCACACAGATACAGTATTATCCATAATGATGAAGAGCGTATTTTACTATCAAAGGAGACAGGCGTAATTATATATCCTGGGGACAGGATTATTACTCTATCCTCGGGAGGCGGCGGATTTGGAAACCCAAATAAACGTTCGGTAGAAACTCGTGAATGGGATATAATAAACGGATATTGTACTTGATGAAATATCAATCCCAAAAGCTATATTTCTCAATTCGTCCACTGCAAGGTGTGTTTTGAATACAAAAGAAACGCTGATTTATAACCTACAATCGATCGTAGGCAAGAAATATGTAGTATACGAACCCGAAGATCTCATTGTCTTTGAATACGATGGTTCTGTTGATAAAGCCATGCCCACGGCGGTTGTTCTTCCAAAATCGACTGAAGAAGTGTCGCGTGTAGTGCAATTATGCAAACGCCAGAGATTACCAATCATTCCTAGGGGTGCAGGCACTGGATTAAGTGGAGGATCCATCGCTGAACATGGCGGAGTGGTTATTGCCTTAACTCGCATGACCACAATACTTGAAATCGACCAGGAAAACCAACTGGCCATAGTAGAACCTGGTTTAGTGAACATCGACCTTTCTAACGCTGTGTCTAAGCATGATCTTTACTACGCCCCCGACCCTTCGAGTCAGAAA
>CAUZEB010000018.1:0-18001 GCA_963578655.1 Dehalococcoidia bacterium
TGACACCGGTAGTGTGGAGCAAGCATGGATAAATGATATGCAGAGGTTCTTTAACCTATTTGAAGACAGGAAACTTTGTTTAGATATTTTTACAGTAGTCGAGGATAGCCGACTCGATGCCCGAATAAAATTAGAGTATCCAGGCATCAAACGTTCCTACTCTCAAGTGCAATACGATGTGCTCCAAGGAAGACCTGATATACAGTCCTTACCCGTGAGAGAAGCCCTTGTAGAATTTTTGGTTAGACTAAGTCTTCAGCAAGACAAAGGATTACCTGCACCGATTCAATACGTTGAAGAGGCGAAGCAGATAAGTCGCATAATAAAACGTATTTTGGTCCCGGAAGCAAATATAGAAGACACGGCTGAAGCAACTCTTAGGATCTACGCAATAATCTCGCAGATACCAAACGAGGAAATTCCACAGGAAGACTGGGAAGACATCGATGTTGACGACGATGAAGAGGGATATACAGATCCAGAGGGAATGGAACAATTGTTACAACAGATAGCCCAGGGTATGGATATGGAAATTCGACCCGACGATGAAAACGAATACGAATCTTCTGAGGAAGTAGAATATCGAGGCGATTTTAAACCTGAATTAGCTCAACTCTTACAGCAGTTACGTATGCAAAAAGACGGCAGTGTTGAAGAAGGTGCGGAATCTATAACTCAAGAAATGCTTGAGGAACTCCTTCAGAATAGTGCTGAATTAGAAACGGAAACCCAAGAAGGAGAGGCTCAGAAATCTAGCGGAGAATACGCGAAAAACCTAATGAAGGAAACTGGAGCAGATCTTCCCCAGTCATCTGAATCATCTCAAGGACCATCCGTTCACGTTGACGAAGACGGAGGAGAACTGGATGCAGTCGAGCCGGAAACTTTTGTATATGACGAATGGGATTTTCGAGCTGACGACTATAAGCCAAGATGGTGCATTGTTAAACAAAAGATGATGCCTGAGGGCGATCCTACTTATTATGGCACAACTCTGCACAGTTATGGTTCGATCGGTACTCAAATTAGACGCCAATTCGAAATGCTCGTGCCAGAAATGTTTCGGAAAGTACGGAAATTAGAGGACGGAGAAGATATCGACATAGACGATTTGATAGAGTACGTTGTCGATAAAAAGACGGGGTCCAGCCCTAGCGATAAGTTTTATTGGCGACGAAATAAAGTGCAGCGTGACGTAGCCGTTGCTTTTCTCTTGGATACGAGTGCGTCAACCGCCGAAGCAATTGACGACACCAGAAAGACTCAAGATGAGTGGAATGCCCCTGACGACCCTGTTGAATATATGGTATGGCTTCGAACACGTAGAGGAGAAGCTATGAAACGTTCCTATAAACGAATAATAGATGTTGAAAAAGAAGCATGCGTCTTGCTAATAAATGCATTAGAAGCCATAGGGGATGTTTACGGTATTTATGGTTTCTCAGGATATGGCCGTGAGAATGTCGAATTTTATACAATAAAGGACCTAGATGAGAATTTTACTGACAAAGTTAAGAAACGTATAGATCGCATAGCACCATTGCATGCCACAAGAATGGGTCCTGCGATTAGACATGCTACATTCAAGTTAGAACAACAAGACGCCAGGACGAAATTGCTTTTTCTAATCAGTGATGGAAGACCTCAGGACAGAGGGTATAGCAGAGAGGGTGTTGAGAAAGAATACGCTGTACATGATACGAAAATGGCTTTGGATGAAGCGAGAGCCAAGGATATCAATGCCTTCTGTCTCACCGTAGACAAAAACGGGCATGACTACCTCAAGACAATGACCCATGACATGGGATACGAGATCCTAGAAAATATCTACGACTTGCCTAAAAGAATGCTTTACCTTTACCAGAAATTAACGATGTGAATCGTTATGCATACAGCGTTAATATATCAGCAGGATCGATTGCTAGGCTTCTGTAACTGACATCACATTTCTAGCAAAGTGTTCCATGATCTTTACGCAATCTACCACTTCGTTTACACGAAAGTCGTAAGTCAATTGTTGAATCCCTAATGTATTACAGTATCGGACATCTTTAATGATGTCCTCAGTTGTTCCAATAACCGCTGCATTTGACGGTATCTTACTACTTTCATCAATGTCAATATCGGTAAAATGGATTGTCCTCTTTAACGAAATAATTATGTCGTCCGGATCACGTCCGATACTTCTAGATTCTCTACGAAGATAACTGAGCTGGCTATTTACGTATTCAGGAGATTGACGCGACGGATGCCAAGCATCACCGTATCTCACTGCTCTTCTGATCGCTCGTCTACTGTGTCCTCCCACCCAAATCGGAATGTGTGGTTGTTGGATTGGTTTAGGTAGACTTTGAATATCTTTAAATTCAAAAAATTTGCCATGATATTCTGGGTGTTCATCTGACCAAATACTTTTCATCACCTCTAGACATTCATCGCTCATGGCTCCGCGCTCTTTGAATGGTACGCCTAGCAGGTCGAATTCTTTTTCCAACCAGCCAACACCTACACCGCAAATAACACGCCCTTTTGTTAAAACATCCAGAGAAGCAAACATTTTTGCTTGCAGAATGGGATTACGATAAGGCAAAATGATCACTGTGCTGCCAATACGTATATTTGATGTGCAACTACCAATGAAACTCAACAATGTGACCGCTTCAAGGAAAGACGCACTGTCCTGACCTGGAAACGAGCCATCTTCCGTATAAGGATATTGTTTATCAACACTGACTGGTAAGACTATATGATCACCTGTCCAAACCGATTCGAATCCGTAGTCTTCAGCCATTTGTGCGAACCAACAAAGTTTTCCACCGTCTAAAACATCCGGTAGAGTAAATCCGAATTGCATCGTTATTGCCTCCTAGAGTTTTAATAATCCTCGATTAATCAAACACTTACAGCTTTGATCTACATTCCGGTCAAATCTGTAAGCCTTGGCATAATTTTTCTACCAACAAACGCATACATTTCTGCCAGGCTTCATTTTCGTCACTATGATCTACCACCATTGGTAGCAATACTCCAAATCCTCCAGAAATTTCATATAGTTCCTTTATTTTCTTTGTTACTGTCTCAGGTGAACCTACCAACCAAAGATGATCGGCCAGATACTCCGCTGTAACAGACGCATTTGAAAGACTTTCATCATGTTTCATGACATTTACTAATGGGTTAGGCCCATAGGTAAAAAGTGGGAGAAGATAATCCCGCCATGTTCTACCAAGTATACCATTCAAGGCTTGATCTCTTGCCTCTTCATCTGAATCTGCTATCCACATATCTCTAACTATTCTCCACTCACTGCGAGAGGGCGGGCGTCTTCCAGCTCGTTCTGATCCTTCCTCTACTGCATCTCAATGGCTCGAAAGATATTTAGAATTAAGCCCTAGACTCATCGGAATGAATCTTCTTTCACCAGCCATCTTCAAGGTTTCAGAACCTGGAGTCGATGAAGCTACTTCGATGGGAGGATGAGGCGATTGGAATGGTTTCATGAACAGCTTTAATGTAGCATATTCATAGTCCTTCGGATCTGGCATTGAGACTTTCCAAAACTTACCTTTATATTCGAAAGGTCCTTCACTTCTCCAAAGCTTGAGAATGATATCTAATGACTCACGAGTCATTTCTCTATGTTCGTTGATCTCCGTATCCACGTTGAATAAGGCCATATCAGTCGGAAAGCCTCCCGCACCAATGCCAAACATATAGCGACCTTGAGCTATTTGATCAATATACGCGACTTTATGGGCCAACTCGACCGGATGATGAAAGGGTAAGAGATGTGAACACCTGGTCCCAATTTTATGTTTTGGGTACGTGCAAGGGCCTGTGCAACTAGTATGTCTGGGCTAGGCACCGGCTCCCAAGGGGCTGCAAAATGTTCTCCGATCCATGCCTCCACGTAACCTAACTTATCTGCCAATTCTATAGTTTCCAAATCCCATTGGTGAGCTTCATAAATTGATCTTTCGGGGGGATGAGAAGGCATTAGAAATAGTCCTGCTTTCATTGCTTCTCCTGGTTTTCTATAATATTTATTCTAGAGTTATTGGATAATAACAGAATGGTTAAACGACTGACATGTTTACTGCTAATCTAGTATTTAAGGCCCAAATTCGGACGGTTGTAGCTTCAATATAATGACTTACCAATTAATTCAGTACTTTATTTGGTTATTTCAATTAATGTAGTAAATCCATCGGAATTAGAAACCTGGTCAGTTAAGAATACGCTCAACCAAACAGAAACCTTATTTCTTATCATTCATAATTTAAAGTGAAAGCATTAGGAAATTACCAATCTATCTAATATAATAGATCTTATAAATTTCAACCTAACAAATCAACCCCGAGGAGGCAAATAGTGTGGAATCAAAAACGGACAGACGCGGATGACGGAGTAACCGCTGAGCTGATCAATATTCAAGGTGATAACGGAGACAATATTCACGCATACTTTACCAAGCCCAATGGTCCTGGCCCATATCCTGGTATCGTATTAGTACATCATCTCCCAGGTTGGGATGAATTTTATAGAGAGACCGCTCGGCGTTTTTCAGACCATGGATACGTGGTCATTAGTCCAGACTTATATGAACGTTTCGGGCATGGTACTCCCGACGATGTTGCCGCCAAAGCCAAAAGTGAAGGAGGAGTATCTGATGATCAAGTGGTCGGAGATTGTAAATCGGCCATGGAATACCTAAAAGGCCTATCTTATAGCAACGGCAAAGTTGGGATTATAGGTACATGTTCAGGAGGGCGTCACACCTATCTAGTAGCCTGTAGAACAACAGGTTTCGACGCTGCTATTGATTGCTGGGGTGGGAACGTCATCATGCCTAAAGAGCGTTTAACTTTACAGCAGCCCGTGGCACCTATAGAATTCACAGAAAATCTATCCTGTCCATTACTGGGTCTATTCGGTAATGAAGACCAAAGTCCTCCTCCCTCTGAAGTAAATCATCAAGAAGTTGAGTTAAAACGATACAATAAGACGTACGAGTTTCACAGATATGACAACGCCGGGCACGGATTTTGGTATTACCACACTCATATGTACCGGCAAGAACAAGCAATGGAGGCATGGAGTAAAACTTTCGACTTCTTCAGTAGGTATTTATTATAAGAATTGACTTGATGATGAGGTAGAGAATATGTGTACTATGATTGTAGAAAAAACAGATGTCACCGGTAGTGGTAAGGGATCATCGGGATGGTTCAGAGTCAACCAAGCAACTGTATCATTTGATCATCCCTATTATTCGCCTTTTGACCACGCCTTAAATATCGATTTTGTTAATGAATCTATTGGTATCGATGCTAGAGTGGCAGTTGAATTAACAGCAGATTCTGCGCGCAAGTTAATTAAAGCGATTGAAGAAGCATTATCCCGTGGAGAAGCTGAGGTTGGATTAGACTGAAACATGCGCAACACCGAATAATAGTTCAGTGAATATCCCTTCCAACTATGGGTAAGTGTGTGGTTGAAAACATCATCTATCCGGGAAGAAGTCTCTTTAATCTGCCAAGTTACCGAACAGGTTGAGAAATTCTAACAGAATTTTCGTGACCGCCCTTTGCCTAATCCTAAGTTGATCCGATGTGTAATTAGCGCGTATTGAAGTTGTATAATCCCCTGAAGAATAGCCTACGTAAAAGCTTCCAGGCTCTGGTGCGTTGTGATCATTAATAGAATCGCTTTTTATTGAAGTAACACCAATACTGAATTTGGTATTGAAATGGATTCTGGCTGCAGTCGCCAGTGACTCAGCTGTTTCGGAACTGACCAGCCCATATTTCTCCTTTGTCTGCTCGTTTACACCGTAATTTTTGTAGGATTCGAGATCATGTACTACGAGGCCTCCTTTTATAACTCTTCCGCTTTCAGGAATATTCCCAAGAGTACTTATCAAAAGACCACTAGTAAATGATTCAATTATACTCACAGATTCGCCTTGTTTCCTAAGAAATTCAGCTACTTTGCTTTCTGGAGTTTCATCATCAATCCCCCAAATAGCTTTGCCAACAGCGCTTCTAATTTCTCTTTCAACTGGCCTCAGTAATTCAAATGCCGTCTCTTCATCAGCAGCCGATGCTATAGCTCTTAGATGAATCCCATCAGACTTTGAATATATCCCAAGATACGGATTAACGCTCTCAAAAAGTGGTGATACCAATTCATTAAGACCGCCTTCGGTAATACCGAAAGTCTTAAATGTCTTCGTCAGGATGGCCACGCCCTGGTTTCTTGCTTTTAGCATCGGTTTCACTTCAGACTTCCACATACGATGTAGTTCACGGGGAGGGCCAGGCATAGCAACAATTATTCGTTTATCTTTCTCAACAAACCAGCCAGGCGCCGTACCTAATGGATTGGGAATTGTATGTGCGGAAGAAATTAGTGTTGCTTGTTTTACATTGGAATCTGGCATTGGGAAACCGCGGCCAGCAAACAAACTCTTTAAGTGTTCAAGCAGTTCATCTTTAATAAACAGCTCTTCATCTAGCACATTCGCTATTGTTTCTCTTGTTAGGTCATCCGACGTGGGGCCCAATCCACCTGTAGTTAGGATTACGTCAGATCTAGTCCAAGCATTGTCGAGTATTTCATAAAGTTGATCAGGATTATCTCCGACTTTAGTTATCCTACTAAGCTCGACACCAATCTTAGCTAATTCTGATGCTAGATAGGCGGAGTTAGTATCGACAAGCTCTCCCATTAAGATCTCTGTTCCGATGGACATTATCTCAGCTTTCATGTGACCCGTCCTTTCAACGAGAATCTTGTCATGACTCTAATATCCTAAAAGGCCTACAATTCATGTACTAGCTATACTAGTGATGCTCTAAATGCAAAAATTTCTACTTTCATAAAAGGCATAATGAGAATCTTGAAATTTCAAGATTCTCATTATGCCTTCAAATCGATTCACAACCAGTTTATTGGTGAGAATTAATCCTTCTAACGAAATACAGTGGCCTATATGGTGTATTCTGTGAGAGCTATGAGGGAAGGGATATCTAACATGCTATCAAGAAGTCTCTCTATAACTAAGTTTACCGTAGTTCAGCCTGAATTCTCAGATTCTGCCTTTTCAGACTCGGCTGCATAGGGAATATCAGCATGAAGGCCTAGTAACGTATCAACCCATTCCGCCCCAATAAGGAAGACTGGTTTAACAACTTGCTCATCATCTTGGTGAATTGCATAATACCAGTCGCCATCCTCGGTCTTATTTCCTATTCGTATGGGGAGGCCTCCGATAATGTCGTATTTCCTTCCAGCCTGCTCGTGAACTTCTGCAAAGGTAATTTCTATTCCCACGGCATCATCTGTAATGCCCCACTCTGCAAAGTCCATATCTTCAACTCTATATACGGCGACTTTTACTTTAGTAGGCCCACTTAACATGGGGAGAATTTCCTTCCATCGATTAAGGTCCACCGGCCTAATTTTCTCTTTGTCATCCGAACAATTTTCGCATGCGTACCAGATACCATCATCATCTTCTAAATAGAAATGCACGAATGGAGTTTCAACTGATGTAACGTCTCCCATAAACACGTTCAGACCCTTAATGATAGAAGGATCACGTTTCACATACCACTTAGGATATGGTTTTTCGTCTGCCAAACGACTAATAACTCTACCCCATATATCTGCAATTATGAAGAGCTGTGGAAAGCCTTCAACTTGTCCATATATGTGTTCACCATCGGTAGTAGAATCACCAAGCCTGAAGAGTATTTCCCTGTCCATAGTTAATTTCAAATGTACCGTAGCTTTAGGGTAGTCCAATCCGAATTCCGCCGGATCTTCAATAGTTTGCGTGGTAATTTGAAAATATTCATGTTCTACATCTTCGGAGAAATCCCTACGTGTTTGTGGTCCACTTAGCAATAAAGTAATCCCGCCCCATCGGTAATAACTAGGCGGTATACCTTCAGGGTCTTTAAATACCCATGTCCTCTTATCTAATTTGAGAAAGGAAACATTATTTTCGCGTGTCTTAACCTCAATTTCCTCGATATCTTCCATAGCAATCTGATAGAACCAAGGAGGTTTAGGTTTCTTGAGTTCATCTGAGCTAAACGGGTTCACATATGCTAGCACCGCTACGAACGATGCAACCACAATCAGCGCTAGTGTCGTGCGTAAACTCATGCCGTCGTCTGCCGCCTAATTCTCATAAGTCTTCTACCGCCTTCTCCACCAAACAACGAACCCTAAAATTAGCATAATCACAGGTGGAAGAAGCCAACTCGACCATTTAATGAAATCTCTCTCTCGACTATTCACAACTAATGTTCGTGTAGGGTATATGGTAGGTCTGATGGATATTAGATCGTAATCTTCGGCTAGCCAATTAATCGAATTTAGAAAGAAATCAGAATTTTGTGTACTTGCAAACCATCGATTCTTCACAAAATCAGAATCGCTGAATATAACAAATTTAGCCAATTTATGTATCTCTTGTTCATTAACTGTGCCACTAGCTTCAAGAGCAACAGCGACAGCAAATGGTCCAAGACGCTCGACACCAGGATTCAAACTCACTGTTTCCAGGTCTGTCTCCAACCAGCTAGCCGGGGTTGTAAAAGCAAGAGGTATGAATCTGATTGTCGGTGGCATATCCTCTAGAGGCAATATCGTCTCAATAGATGTAGCCTCAGGAAAGAAGGTTACATCCAAATGATCTGTTATCTGTACAGTGGCATTCGAAAAATACTGGGAATTCGCCTTTTGCATCAGAGGGGTAAGCATTTCACCACTGACGTTACTCACTGCATCGGCCACTCTATCAGTCCCAAGTCTAATTCCCCACTGACTTACTAATTCAGCAAATGTAGGAGGAATGCCAGAACTTATAGATTCCTTTTTTGATTTTTCGTCTTCGCCGTCAGACTCCGGCTCAGGTATATCCGGGTCAAATAGAGCTAGAATCCTGCCTCCCCTCTTTATATAGTCCGATAGGATTTCTTTCTCACCCTTTTCCAAATCCATCTTGGGACCGGCTATCAGTAACACCGCAGTGTCCTCAGGCACTAATCCTCGTTGCTTCAAGTTGAGAGGACGAACAGCGTAATTGTCCCTCTGCATTCCAGTTAATGCTGAATCCAACCCTTCAGGATCTGTTTCGCCAGTAACTGGGTCCCTTGTCATAGAACGCTCTTTATGTCCGGTAAGAAAATATACTTTCTTCTGATCTACCCCTGTAGATATCAGTATACCGGTAACAAAATTCTGTTCAGTGAGAATATTGATAGCCTGCTGTTTCCCCGTAGACATGTCTTCAAACACAATCACTGGATGGTCTTCAACGGCATATTGCAAAGCCAATCCTCGATTAAAATCCGGATCTATGAATCTGTAATTAAATCTATTGGTTTGGCGTTGAAATTCATTCAGTAGATCTTCCGCACGTTGCCTTTGGAGATTAGCAGTTGGGTCGTTGGGAGCAAAAAAGGCGTTAGCTCTAATGTCAACCGTTAAGTTGTCAAGGATTTGTTCCGTTTGCGGAGCAAGGGTAAATACTCTGGTAGCCGTTATATCAAAGCGAGCACCGTTACGGTAAAGAAGAAAATTTGCGAGTACAATAATTAGCAAGAAGGCAACCGCCATAATAGCGACATTTGATCCATAACGTCCTTGACGTCCTGCCATATACATGGCTACTGCCCTAGGAGAAAGAAACAGTGCCACAAGGACGAGTATAATTCCTATAATGACGACTGATATAGCGAAATCGTTTATCTCTTCGATGAGAAAAAAGGTTATACCACCGGCTATTACGGCAAATATGCCAACCGAACCGGCAATAACGCTCCAAAATCCCGTGGACCGGATAGACTTTAAGAAAAGTTCAGGAAAACTTTCCCCTCTATTTAAATGACGTTCTTCCAATGTTTATCTCCACCTACGAGTTTCCAGTGATCTAACTGTAAGAAAAAGAAATACGACTGTTATGCTGAGGTAATAAACCACATGACTGGTATCTATAATACCTCGAGTAAAATCAAGGAAATGGGTATTCATAGACACTTCATGCAAGACATCAGCGGTAATCCCCTCTACAAGGTTAGCCACACGATCAACGTTGGCAAGAATTAAAAGCACGGCAGTTCCGACAACCGCTGATACTATTTGATTACTAGAAAGAGAGGATGACAAAAGCCCGACCGCCAAACTGGCTGCGCCGTAGAAGAATAGGCCAAGGTACGCACTGAGTATGGGACCCGTATCCGGATCACCAAAAACGTAGAGCAAGAGTACATAGTAAACTGTCAAAGCTATGGTAGCAAACAGGAAGAACAGACTAGCTATGTATTTTCCCATTACCACCTCCCAATCCTTGACTGGAGAGGTTAGGAGAAGCTCAAGTGTGCCCAACTTCTGTTCCTCAGCTAATAGCCTCATGGTCAGTAAGGGTGAAAGGAAAATCACAAAGAATGCAGCCCAAGTAATAAAGCCACGCACACTAGCATCAGCAAACGGCCTCGTTATATCGAAGACGAAGAATATGCCGGTAAGTATCAGAAACATCGCCCCAACAATATAAGCTGTTGGGGTTGAGAAATATGCTTTAGACTCCTTCAAAGCTATAGCTATCGCGTTACTCAACCTTGGAAGCCTCCTCACTTGTTGTCAATCTTAAAAATATCTCCTCCAAACTCATTCCTATGGATTCAAGCCTATGTAAATCCCAACCCGCATGGATCACTGTTGAAGCAATTTTAGACTTAGTCTCTTGACCTACGTCACCTTCAACTAAGTAGCTAAAGACGCCTTCACCAAGAGTGTCTGTCTGTTCAACATCTTGGACTCCTTCAACTGAGAGAATTTCGTCTAGTACTTTGCGCCTATTACCTTTGACATCCAATTCAATTCGTTCTACACCTCTAAGCCTATTGGCTAAGTTTTCTGGTTTGTCAACAGCTACTATCTGACCTTCGTGAATGATAATTACTCTCTCACATATCATACTCACTTCTGGTAAAATATGTGTACTAATTATTACGGTGTGTTCTTCTCCAAGATCCTTGATAAGCTGTCTAGTCTCAACCACTTGAATGGGATCGATGCCAATGGTTGGTTCATCCAATATCAGGACATCCGGTTCATGAACTATGGACTGAGCTATTCCAACCCTCTGTCGAAATCCTTTAGACAGCTTACTGATATGCGAGTCACGGTAATCTCCCAATCTGCAAATGTCTATTACCTCACTGGTCCGTCTTGCTATGTTTTTTGATGACATCCCTCGAATCTTACCCATGAAAGTTAAATAATCTTTAACTGTCATATCGGTATAGAGGGGCACCGTTTCAGGCAAGTATCCGATGTGTCTTCTAGCCTCTAATGACTCAGTCATGATGTCGTAGCCAGCAACAGAAACAGTGCCACTCGATGCTGGCATGAATCCAGTTATAATCTTCATCGTAGTAGTTTTACCAGCTCCGTTGGGACCAAGAAACCCTAGTATCTCACCAGGTTCAACCCGGAAAGATATATCAGATATCGCCTGAAAATCACCATAATATTTTGTAACGTTTTCTATTTCAATCATATTATTAACTCATATTCCCGCACAGAACAGACTCACGAGCCTGTCTTAAAGGGCTCTACATATTCTACGACAAAACTTTCTCTTATACGATTTTATACTAAACAAGGCAAAATCTCCAACTGTATTGTTAATACATGCTAACGATGTTACCCTTTATTACATGTAAGATGGTCCTTTACAGAATTTGTTTTTCGGGATTGCTCAGGTGCATCTGATAGTCGACGGATATGGTGGTTCACGCGAAAAGTTAATGGATGAGGATTTGGTTCACTCTTTCCTCGACCAATATCCTGACGTGATTGGTATGACAAAAATAATGCTCCCTCAAACATACACCTATCACGGCAAGACTCCTGAGGACTGGGGAGTTTCGGGATTTGTTCTCATAGCAGAAAGTCACATCAGTATTCACACTTTCCCAGACAAAGGGTACATGAACCTAGACATTTTCTCTTGTAAAGAGTTCGATTCTTCTACGTCTTTAGATGATATAAGGTCTACATTCTCACTCTCTGACCTGAAGGTTTGGACCCTTGAAAGAGGACTAGAATACTCAAATGAAAAAGAAGCCTATAAAGGCATGATGACGGAACGGGTAGGGCTCATAACTGGTGCGGAGATGGGGGATGCGCGATAAAAGTGAGGATTCCCTGGAAAACATCCCTATGCTGTGGAACACTTTTCTGGACACTCCTCCAGATGAAGCCAATTTAGAGACTTCAGAAGTCGTCGTGGTACCGTTCCCTTACGACAGCACGACGTCTTATAAAACCGGTTCAAGACTTGGACCCAGTTCTATAATTAATGCTTCTAAACATCTAGAAGATTTTGACTTGGAGTTGCGTAGAGATATCTCTGAAATAGGTATACACACCAGGCCGGAAATTAAACCCGACATCAGTGGACCTAAAGCTATGGTTGATTTAGTAAGGAGGACCATTGTACCAATTGTTAAATCCGGTAAATTTCCAGTTCTTTTAGGAGGGGAACATACAATTACAACGGGCGCAATTCAAGCTGTCACTGAAGTATTGTCAGATGTTTCAGTACTTTACTTCGACGCACACGCGGATTTGCGAAATGACTTTATGGGTTCCTGTTGGGGACACGCTTCAGTAGCAAGACGTCTTTACGAAATCTGCCCTTTGGTGCATGTTGGATTAAGGAGCTGTGCGGCCGAAGAACTAAAATTTATCAGAGACAAACAGCTTCCTGTGTTTTTCTGGGGACCACCTGACGGTACAGTCGACATTAATAAACTAGCCTCGGCAATCCTTGAACATCTATCTAGTCAAGTCTATATAAGCATTGATCTTGATGTTCTGGATCCATCGATAATGCAAGCTGTAGGCACACCTGAACCGGGAGGAATTCTATGGCACGAAATTACTACCCTACTCAAACTAATATCAAATGAGAGGAAGATCATTGGTTTTGACGTGACTGAATTAAGCCCTCCCGAAGGGCCTGAAGCATGCTCTTATCTCGCCGCTAAACTAGTGTACAAACTTATAGGATATTCTAAAAGGCCGGAAAATATACGACAGCACACGTAATTACTTTGTACCCTAATTAAGTACATGCTAAAATAGAACTCATTCGTTTTCGCTCATCAATAAATCAGGTTCTCTATAATTTAGGTGAATTATGTCCTCTGCTGACAGGTTAATCTATATGGATCATTCCGCAACGACACCCATGCGAGAAGAAGTCCTGCACGCCATGCTTCCGTATTTTAGTAATAGCTATGGGAATCCATCCAGTATCTACACACTGGCCCAAGAGGCCCGTAAAGCAGTAGACGAGTCTCGTGAAACCATAGCAAAAATCTTAGGGGCTAGAATTAGTGAAATCGTCTTTACGAGTGGAGGGACTGAATCCGACAATTCAGCATTGAAAGGTACAGCGTTTGCTCTAAAAAGTTTAGGGAACCACATAATTACAAGTAGCATCGAGCACCACGCTGTTCTACATACCTGCCACCAATTGGAGGAATTTGGTTTCGACGTTAGCTATGTACCGGTTGACCAATTCGGTTTAATAGATCCAACAGATGTACTTGACGCAATAACAGACCAAACTATATTAATTAGCTTAATGTTAGCGAATAATGAAATAGGAACAATTCAGCCGATTTCAGAAATAGTTCAATTAGTTAAACACGAGTCCTTAAAACGCAATCAAACTATTGTTATTCACACTGACGCCGTTCAAGCGGCCGGTTTGATGGAAGTGAACGTTAGGAAGCTAGGTGTAGACCTTTTAAGCCTTTCAGCACACAAACTGTACGGACCAAAGGGTGCAGGAATTCTATTTATACGAAGAGGTACGCCCTTTGAACCTCAAATAATGGGAGGTGGACAGGAACGTCAAAGAAGATCTGGGACAGAAAATGTGCCGAGCATTGTTGGTATGGCTAAAGCACTAGACCTTGCTGTCTCCGAACGTGAGGTACTGGTGCCAAACCTGGTGCGTCTCAGGGACAAAACCTTAAGGGGGATTCAAAACAAAATACCCCGAGCGCATCTCAACGGGCACCCTGTAAAAAGACTGCCGAATAATGTCAACGTTTCCTTCGAGGACGTAGAGGGAGAACCAATATTACTAGGTCTCGACTTTTCTGGCATATATGCATCCAGTGGCAGTGCATGCTCGTCTGCTTCTCTGGAGCCCTCACATGTCCTCTTAGCTATCGGGCGCGTGGCTGAATTGGCCCAGGGAAGCCTCCGTATCACCCTAGGTAGAGATAATAGTGACTCGGACGTCGAACAACTTTTGGAGGTTCTACCCTCATTAGTAAAGAAACTTAGATCTATGCCCTCATTATCAACATTAAATTAAATGCAGATATCTTATCATTTAGTAGGTTATTGATTGCAAAAGTAAAAGGATTGTATCGTTGCTATATTACCACTTAAGAAAGCATATCAATCACTATCCATTATTCTTTTTGATAGTCGCTATATTCTCTGGTGTCATCTTTATAGCATCCGGATGCGGAGAGGACGAACCCACGAAAGTAGTTTACAGAGGAAGGAGTTTGGAAATACACCTTGAAGAGCCTGTTATCGTTGAATCTATGGCCTTCACGGATAACGCAGGGCAACACCGAATTCTGCGACCTAAGGCAAGCAACAGGCAACTAGCTCTCGTTAACATAACCATTGTAAACCGAACTAGTACCATTACACCACTTCTAATAGATGATAGGTCAGCTCAATTGGGGGATCGCAGAAGTGACAGGATTTACGCACTAGACCCTTTTACAGAAGCTGCAATCCTAGAATCTGCGGGTCCGGAAGAAGGAAAGTTTCTCCCGTTATTGTGGGGGGAAGTTGTACTTGAACGAAACTTCCAGGCAACCGGCTACATGGTATTTGACGTACCCAAAGGACTTACACTGAGCACAGTTTGGTGGAATGAGGCTGACTCTATAATATCCGATTTTACCGATTATCAACGGAAAATGAAATAGAAAGGAAAATTCTAATAAAACATACGCCCTCCTTGCTAGAATATTTTTTTTAATTTCCTAAAATATATATCCCTAAGGTATTATGAGTATCGAAAAATATTTTTAAGGAGCATTGTTTCCTGTATCAATCACTCGTGTGGAGGAATAAATGACCCATCCAGTAGATATAACCGACGAAACATTTGACCAAGAAGTAATCCAATCCAATACACCAGTATTGGTAGATTTCTGGGCCGACTGGTGTGCACCATGTAAAATGATAGCTCCAATAGTAAATGAACTAGCGGAAGAATATGACGGACGAATAAAGTTCACCAAACTAGATGTAGACTCAAATCCGGTAACTGCCTCTAATTTCAGTATTAGAGGCATTCCCACCATGTTGATTTTTAAGAAAGGTCAACCTGTCGAATCTATAGTCGGAGCTGTACCTAAATCAACCTTGAAGAAAAAATTAGATGAGATAATTAATTTAGATTCAGGCTCATAACATCAGGAAATTTGACGTGAGAATGTACGAGCATAGATTCCATAGAATCGATTAAAATGCGATAGCACTACCAGATGTATTTTCATCTAAGGAATTCTACTGCAATGGGAGCGAATGGTCCCTGGTGGGGTTCGCGGACTTCAAATCCGTTGGCCCCGGCCCTTCGGTCGGGGCGGTGGGTTCGACTCCCTCTCGCTCCCGCCAACTACTGAAAGCCGATATTCAGTAGTTGGAAGCAACATTCTTATTAAATGACGCTCTGTGTCAAATTGATCTTATGATGAAACCTAGACTGACTAAATTAGAAAGGTATCATTCATAAAAACCAATCTTACTAGAAAATCCTTTTAATAATTGTATATTGAACAATATCCTCGAATGTCTGCAATACCTTTCAAATTATCTCGACTTGGGGGTATCCCGTACCAGAAAATATGATGTATCGATAGAGGTTTCGTTTGACTCCGTTCAATATGGGAAAAATTAGCTCTGTTCAAGGCAAAATTATTATTGTTACAGGCGCTAATAGCGGAATCGGATTATCAATAGCTAAGATTCTTTCATCAAATGGCGCTAAAGTTATTCTGGCCTGCAGAAATGAATTGAAAGGATTGGAAACACAATACCTACTAGGTGGTGATTCCAAATACGTAAGCTTAGATCTTAGTTGTTTCTCTAGTATATGCCGCTTCGCTGAATACATAAAAGCAACATATTCAAAGGTGGATGTTCTTGTTAATAATGCGGGAGTTATGTTTCCTCCATTCTCCAAAACAAATAATCATTTAGAACTGACTTTTGGGATCAATTACATAGGTTACTACTACCTTACGAACAAGTTAATGCCAGTTATGAGACATGTTAAAAGCTCTAGAGTAGTAAATATGTCTAGCATAGCACAATACAGCATATCTCAAATTAACTGGAGGAATATAAACTCTGACTTCTACTATAATAAAATAGAGGCCTATAAATTAAGCAACTTATTCAGAGTTATGTTTACCCTAGAACTCGATCGAAAACTCCGTGACAAAGATTATGAAACGATATCAGTGGCCTGTCATCCAGGGGTGACTTTAACTAATATATCGAGACATATGCCTAAAGTATTGAGAAGTTCAATTCTCAGTACAATTCTTAATAGATGGATTTTTCATTCTGCAGATCAAGCAGCAATGTCAGCAATCATGGCTACCTCCCATCCTGATATAGAGGGTGGACAATTTATAGGATTCGACACAAAAAAACAGTTCACGGGCAAACCTAAAATTGTA
Organism: Dehalococcoidia bacterium; assembly: GCA_963578655.1. Classification (GTDB taxonomy): domain Bacteria; phylum Chloroflexota; class Dehalococcoidia; order Lucifugimonadales; family CAUZEB01; genus CAUZEB01. Next base: position 16,818 of record CAUZEB010000018.1, read on the forward strand.
CATGCCAATCAACTGGCCTACAATAAATGTTTGAGGGAAAAACTGTGGGAAGAATCAGTAAAAATAACAGGCCTGGATTTAGAGTAGGCCTATGTCAAGGCATTGTCATTTCGACATCATGGACTTTAAGTAAACACCTAGAATAGGCAACTGAGAAAACCTATAAACTTTTAGATTCTGGATCTTCCAAAGGAATTACCTCATATCCATGATTTATCGTTCGTCCTAGAACAGGATCGTACATCTCAAAATAGAAGTCCGATGGAAATATTACATCCTGCACAGTGGACTGGCCTTGATAGAGAATTCCTGGTAAGTCAGTAGACATACCACCCGAACCCCCAAACAGGACACTCCCATTTTCTACAAACCATTTAGTTTTATCCAAATAATAATCCATATGTAGCATATCTCTTAGAGATAGTTGTTGATACAGTTTCTTTTCATTCGAAACAGTTACGAAACTTTTCACAACTATTTGATCCCAGTGATCTTTTATATCTCTATACAACCAGGCATCCTTAGCTATCACGGCCGGGACCATCTGTTTTGATTTAGCAGTATCGAAAATTTTTCCTAACATCGCTGTCCACATTTTCTCGAGGCTTCTGTCGTTATGATCACTTCCTACAGATATCAGAATTTCATCCGCATGCCTAATGGCAACAAACTCAACTTCACCTGAAGTTTGTTGACCCTGTACTTCAATCGCATCTTCGTTTGTCAGTAGATACCGACTCTTAAAACAAATTCCAGAACCTCTGCCTTCGTGTATTGAATACCCGTCAGATCGTACCTTCTCTAACATTTTACTTGTAGACTCCACGTCGCGCGCAGCATAACGTGAGCAGCCCAATCTTGAAACAGTAAAATTAACGTCGTAGCCCAATCCTTCTCTGGGGTGCACTCTCAGGTCTAAAGTATTTGTCATCAACAATTTTAACACCTCCTGAATTTTTTCCTGTGACGATTCAAATCACCTAGAGAATAAAACTATCCGATCCCTCTTACCGCGATATTATAGTTCTAACTACCTGACGCTAACAAGTTGAAAGTGTCCAGATGAAATTATAATAGTGTCCCTGTTACTTCAGCGCCAAGTCACGCTCTAGTCTATGGAGTTCTGACAGAATGTATTGAATATCTTTATATATGTCTATGCCAGTATATGAGATATCTGTACT
>CAUZEB010000019.1:0-17990 GCA_963578655.1 Dehalococcoidia bacterium
AAAGAGTCAATCAAAGTCTTGGGTTAACTATTACTACGCAGACATATTCGGTGCAGGAAGATATTATACCTGTCGTATACTGAAGTCAATCATTGTTTAGATAAGATATTGACAGATTGATAAATGGTGGCGTCTGATCCAATGGCTCTAAAATGCCCTAAGTGTGATCAAACAACAATCTGCTTATCACTGTACAGAAAGGCTGGGAAGCTGTAACCTTGAAAAAGACTTGAACAAATCAAGCCTTTCTGTACAGGATGAATTTTGTGAACCTAGAAGAATTTGAGTTAGTTGAACCAGTTCCAGAGTTGAAGAATCCTTGTGCTATTTCTATGTTGAAGCCTTGGATAGACGTGGGTAAGGTGGGCACATTGGTTCTAGATATGCTGGAAAAGAAATTGAATGCTTCAGAACTGGGCAGGTTAAAGAATCCTGGTAACTACTATGATTTTACGAGATATAGGCCACGGACAACTTTAGTAGAAGGAACCAGGGTTCTGACCATACCAAATAGCGTTATCTATTACGCTCAAGAGGTTGAATCCCAACAGGACTATCTATTCCTACATTTGAGAGAACCACATGCCATGGGAGCGAAATTTACCGATGCTGTCGTGGCTCTACTACTGCATTTCAAAATTAAGGAGTATTGTCGTATAGGTGGTATGTACGATTCAGTTCCACACACGAGGCCAGTGATGATAACAGGTACGGTTAATGAGATTAGATCGAAGCTAGTGAAAGATATTCTCTCCTCCCGAAAAAACACATACCAAGGCCCGACAAGTATTGTTAACCTTGTGACAGAGGCCATGGAGAAGTCAGATATAGACACGGTCAGTTTGATGGCTCATTTACCACAGTATGTACAATTAGAGGAAGATCATATGGGTGCTGCACGTATTATGGAAGTGCTATGCAATATATACGGATTTCCGAAGGTTTTCGCGGACTATAAACGTGGTGAAAGACAGTACAATGAAATTGATAGGGCGATTACGGGCAACGATGAAGTGCGTAATTTCATAACACAGTTAGAATCGTACTACGATCGTATTTTGGTCAATAGCGATGAAATTGACCAAAAACTTTCGTTTTCTCCACAAGTAGAGAAATTCTTGTTAGAAATGGGGAATCGATTGGAAGGTCCAGGCAATGCTGAAGATGAAATGTAGGTAATACAGAACTAACGCTTACATAGACAGAAAATTTCCGCATTACCCGTACTGTGGTCGGTAGGAATTTCAAGTGTTTGAGGTGACGACCAATGTTAAAATTCTCCGCTAATCTTTCTTTGATGTTTACGGAATTGGAATTTTTGGAACGCTTCACGGCTGCAAAGAAAGCCGGCTACAATGGGGTAGAATTTTTCTTCCCCTATTCATATGATAAAGATGCACTCTCCGCAGAACTAGAAAAGAACGATCAGGTCCTGGTGCTTTTTTCTCTGCCTCCAGGTGACTGGGAAGCAGGAGAAGTAGGTATCTCTTGCCATCCCGATCGCGTTGACGAGTTTCAGGCAGGTGTTGGCACCGCGATAGAGTATGCCATAGCATTGAATTGTGATTTGATTAATTGTATTGCCGGAATCACTCCCGTGGGAGTGGCTCAAGAGAAAATTGCTGATACCTACGTCTCAAATTTACGATACGCTGCCTTAGAGTTAGCAAAAGTTGGTAAAGGTCTAGTAATAGAGCCCGTGAATACACATCATCGTCCTGGGTTCTATTTAAATCGCACGGATCAAGCTGTGGAAATCATTGAGAAGATTGGCTTGAATAATCTTGGGCTTCAGTATGATGTTTATCATGCACAAGTAATGGAAGGAAATCTTTCTAACACAATAGAAACAAATTTAGGAATTATAAGACATATTCAGATTGCTGATAATCCAGGCCATCATGAACCCGGCACCGGGGAAATAAACTTTAACTATTTGCTATCATTTATTGAACGGGTGGGATATAAGGGTTGGATTGGCTGTGAATATGAACCCAGAACCACCACTCTTGAAGGTCTTGGATGGTTGAATGCATTTTACAGTAGTTAGAATCAGATTAATGTTGGAGTTATAATTCTGATCAGAGATTTCATAGGTTATGGACCGAATCCGCCGCGAGTCAAATGGCCTAATGACGCTCGTATTGCGATATCTGTGGTCGTGAATTATGAAGAAGGAGCTGAGTATTCTTTACTTGATGGGGATTGCAACCGGGAAACCAATAATGAGGTTCCTTCCCCGCTTCCCATAAATCAGCGAGATCTTGCCAATGAATCGGTCTTCGAATATGGTAGTAGAGTAGGTATATGGAGACTATTAAATTGTCTTAATAAATATGAGATAAAGGCGACTTTTTTCTGCTGTGCTCTGGCATTAGAAAGGAACCCTTATGTAGGTCCGTCCATTGTTAAAGCTGGGCACGAAGTCTTCGGACACGGCTATCGATGGGAAGAGTATTTTAAAATGGATGTGCAAGCTGAGAGGGACGCGATACATAGAACTATTAATTCATTAAAACAAACAACCGGTGTTCGTCCGTTGGGTTGGTACGTTCGTTATGGCCCAAGCGAGCAAACTAGAGAACTGATTGTGGAGGAGGGGGGTTTTATGTATGACAGTATGGCATACAATGATGATTTACCTTACTATACGATAGTTAAAGGCAAGAAATGGCTGGTAGTACCGTACTCTTTGGAGGTGAACGACACGAAGTTTTGGAGAGGTGGAATGATCAGTCCGAACGACTTTTACGAGACTATGAAAAACACCTTTGATGTACTATATGAAGAAGGTGCCACGCATCCCAAGATGATGTCGATAGGATTACATTGTCGCATATCTGGGAAGCCTTCTAGGATCAAGGTTGTAAACGAATTTTTGGATTACGCTCTTAGTCATACAGACGTCTGGTTTGCTCGTAGGGTAGATATAGCTCAATGGTGGCTTAAAAACTTCCAGTAAATCGTGTTGAATAGGTTATGAGATAGCCCTAACTCAATTTCAATACACTATACCTAATAGAAATAGGGCTATCACGCTGACATCTCAATTGATTGTAGGAAATGTGGCGGGAGTACAATCCAAATCGCAAAAGACGTAAATTAACTAGGGATATTGAAGAAGGACAAAAGCCTATGGATTCAAGCCTTGTAAGGAAGATCGAGAAAGCCAAGGACTATGCAGAGCAACCAGATAGAGTAAAGATCACCCAATATAAGGCGCAATTTAGAGGTGGTAATAACGACCATTCGATTACTTATGAGACTGGGAGATGGGATTGCGATTGCAGTTATTTCTCTGGGCGTGGAACTTGTAATCATACTATGGCCATGGATTTAATGCTGAATAGGATGGCCTTATAGAATACTGGACCATACGGTTACTTGTCGTGTGGATTTCAGCAGATCTAAATCAGATGGGATTATTGCGTTATAGCTTATATGTCAAGTTGTCTGAAGACAATGCAAGCGTTCTGGCCACCAAATCCGAAACTGTTTGAGAGGACCGTTTTAACAGGCTGTTGCCGAAAGGTGTTAGGTACATAGTCTAAGTCGCAGTCTGGGTCAGGATGTTCATAGTTGACAGTTGGGTGAATTTTGCCATGCATGATGGTTTTAATACTGGCAATAGCCTCAATTGCTCCAGCCCCCCCTAAGGCATGTCCTATCATAGATTTAGTAGAGCTAATTGGTACTGAGTACGCCATTTCCTTGAATACATCCTTGATGGCTAGTGTTTCAACGAGATCGTTTTTCGGTGTAGAGGTGCCGTGTGCATTAATGTAGTCTACCTCGCCTGGGCTTAATCCGGCGTCATCTAAAGCCCAGCGCATAGCACGAGCTGCTCCTTTTCCGTCTTCATCTGGCTGAACCTGATGGAACGCATCAGACGAGACACCGTAGCCGGCGACTTCCGCAAGAATGTCAGCGTTTCTGTTAAGTGCGTGGTCCAAACTTTCCATTATTAAAATACCGGCCCCTTCGGCTGGGACAAATCCGTCTCTTTTACTGTCAAACGGTCGGCTAGCTTTATCTGCCGGGATGTTTTGTCGTGAAAGAGCCTTGATCACATTAAATCCTCCTAAGCCCAACTGGCTTATACCAGCTTCGCAGCCGCCTCCAAGAATAACGTCTGCGGCTCCTCTACGAATGGCTTCAGCAGCATCGCCAATAGCTTGGTTACCCGACGCGCATGCAGTCGTAACAGTCGATGTGTAGCCCTTTAACCCAAACAATCGACTTACGTTAGCCGCAGCCATATTTGGTAGTACCATAGGTATGAAAAACGGGCTAATTTTCATACCACCTTTAGTCGACAAAATTCGCGCGTTTTCCTCAGTCGTAGGAAAACTACCATTACCAACGCCGAGTACTACCCCAAGCCGCTCGGGATTCTCTTTGGAGAGATTTAGTTGGGAATGTTCTATCGCAACGTGCGATGCAGCAACTGCGAGTTGGGAGAATCGCGCCATACGACGAGCATCTTTCGGGTTTATAAACTGGCTAGGATCAAAACCGGTTACCTCTCCGGCTATTTGGCAAGGAAAAGGACTTGGATCACAGAGAGTGATGGGTCCGATACCTGATTTTCCTTCGAGAAGATTCTTCCAATATTCGTCGACAGATTCTCCAAGAGGAGTCATTGCTCCCATTCCTGTGATCACGACGCGTTTTCTGCTTGTAGTCATCATAACCTCACACAAATTAACGAAAGGCAGTTCCTTTAAATAAAGGATATAACTCCGGAGGTATGCCTTTAACTTCCTCTATCACTTCTGCAACTACCGATAACGAACCCGTACCGATAATTAAGTCGTCCTCTTTTGCTAAATTTAAGGCCATACGAGTTGCTTCACCAACATTATCAAACAGGGCTTCAACCGACAACCCTTGTTGCATAGCTGTTCTGAAAAGATTTTTGATACTATTAGCCCTCGGGTGTCTAGATTGAGTAAGTATAATGACAGGATCAAGAGCTCCTAATTCTAATAACATCTCTTCAGTACTGTGGCCTCCAAGGGTCCCGAAAATAGTTATTACACGGTTGAACCGGAAGTATTCGCAGATTGCTAGGACGAACTTCCGTAGGGAATATGGATTATGAGCTCCATCTACAACAAATTTACATTTATTGCTTTTGAGTATCTCGAAACGTCCTGGCCATGCCACTTCATTTAAGCCTTGGATAATATTGTTATCTGAAACTATAGATGATTCTGGATCTAGCACTTTTATCGATGCTAGAGCGGTGCCTGCATTTTCCAACTGATAGTCTCCTAATAGTGGTATAGTTAAGGCATACTTCTTACCAGATAATCTATCGTCGCAGGCCAGATCGAAGGACTGTCCGTGAAGGTCAGATTTGGTTTTATTCCAACTGATTTGCTCCGTAACTTCTATCAACGGTGCGTTTAGAGCCTTCGATACTTTTCTAAAAACGCTCATCGCTTCCTCTGATTGTGGCGCTACTATTACTGGTACTTCAGGTTTGATAATACCGGCTTTCTCAGTAGCTATACGTTTAATTGAAGTTCCTAATGTATGTGTGTGATCGAGACTTATGGAAGTGATGATAGAAATACTGGGGTTTACTATGTTGGTTGCATCCAGACGACCCCCTAGACCGACTTCTATAACTTGGTAATCGACCTTGTTGGCCATGAAGTGTAAGAAAGCCATGCTTGTAATGAATTCAAATGTTGTGATAGATCCGAATCTCGCCAGTTGGGTTACATTTTGAGCAGCGGGCCAAGCTTTCCCTACCAGATTAGCAAAATCACTTTGACTTATTGGGTCAAAACCAATTCTTATGCGCTCTACTGCACTATGGAGGTGTGGTGATGTGTAAAGACCCACCTTAAGCCCCGTGGCTCTTAGTATGGAAGTTATCATGGCGGCAGTACTGCCTTTACCTTTGGTTCCAGCTACGTGTAACGTTGGTATACCGAGATGGGGATTCCCTAACCTTTCCATTAATAGATGCATTCTTTCTAAATGGAAGGCGGAATTCGTAGGACTAAACTTAGATCTTTCAAAATCCGCTAAACCCATCACCAGTTCTAGGGCTTTTCGGTAACTCAACTTAGAATTTGGGAGTGGCCTAAGGTTATTGGGTTCTTGATTGGCCATGTAAATATATCCTCAGGGACGTGGCTAGCAGGATCCGAAAAGGGGATTTCATTCATATTGTGATAAGTGTGTTTCGCTGTTCGAATTAGTAAGGGGGTGCAAAAATAGAAGCACCCCCTTACTAAAATGTGAACATAGCTCTTTTATTATATAGCCCCTACCATTGAACGTGGTGGTCCTCCATTAACCATTTTGGACACTTTTTCCTGCTCTGGGAGAAGGGCATTGATACGTTCAAACATTGAAGCAGCCTTTTCTAGTGTAGGCTCGTCTATCCGTCCGCGTAATTCGGCATGGTTCTGTAACAGATAAGCTGCCACTTTATACGAATCAAAATGTCCGTCTGCAATACCGGCTTGTTTAAAATATGCTTCGATTCTCTGGACAATACGGGGATTCCCGTCAGTGATAGTCTTGAGGGTCATTCGTTCAGGCAAGTCGGCAGCATAGACTTCGTTGACCAGCTTTAGGTAAAAATTAGCTTCAAAAAGATCCTCTATATCAGCGTCCCTCACTCTTGTTACCTCAACCCATTTTACAGGATTGTTTCGTTGGAGAGTTTCGTTTTGGTTGATGCGATCCATTTTTTCTTTATTTTTGGGTGTGACATCCATTAGCACAGCAACACTGACATAATTCTCACCTAGTAGAGAAAGGAAAGCAGGTAGGTTATCAGCACCTCCAACAGGTATAACCACCCAACGAGGATCTAGTCGCTGACGACCTTTCTGCGCAAGAATCTCACCTAAAACTTGAAGGTAGATTAAATCAGAAGCACAATTTACCATGAGGCAATGGGGAGCGAGGAACAATGTCTGGGCTGTTTGATAACTTAGAGCGACCTGTAATGGGAATACTGTCTCCTGGTCGTTACTGAGAGTTCCATCGTTAATTACAGTACCCACGTCATCCAGATCTTGGACAGTTCTAACCCGTTTCAGATTCTTGAGATCTATCATGAAAGGTGAGTGTGTAGTATATATAACTTGGTGTTTCGGCGCCAAGCGTTCGTCTATAAATTGTAAGAAGTCGCGCTGAGCCATGGCATGGAGATTCAAACCTGGTTCATCTAGGAGCAACACCAAAGGTGTTTCCTCTTCCTCTTCTAATTGAGAGAAGTAAGCCAGAAAAGAGAAGAACCAAACGAAACCCTTTGATCGCTCGTCGAAAGGTACCGAAACCCTATGACGGTTATTCCATATCCTTACATGCAGGATCGTTCCGGTGTTAAGGGGAGGCGGATCGTTAGGATTCGCAGGGGAGAGGTCGAATTCAACCCTAAGTTGTTTGTTCTGATTCCAAAACTGGAAAACTTCGTCCGAAATACCTATAGAGGCAGACTCTAGCTCTGCCTTTAGATGTTCATAATTTAGCTGGTTTTCTAAGTCTTCCATGTCAGCACCAGCCAAGTTTATCAGGGATAGGAAAGTTCGATCAGCATCATCAAGTGGTCCTCCGTCTTCTTCCCGTTGCCTAATATCTTGAATTGATATCCTTCCTCTCATAGTACTGAAATCGTCAAAGTATACAAATCTGGGCATATAGCGTTCGAGATATTCCTCAATTATTCGTTTTCTCACCTCACCTACTTCGAGGTTAGATATTGCGTTTCCATTTACCTCGAAATCCCAATATCTTTGGTTAGAGTAGTCTTTATGGACTTGTACACGAGATGAAGGAAGGACATCTTTACCAAAAACGTCTTCTATTTCTGCGATTTCCTTCTGGGAAAGTCGAAATATACCCCTTACTACGATGGCAGGCTCTACCTTATGTGCTTTTTTATACCGTATATATCCCTTTCTGGGATAGTCTTTGAGATCGAAGTCCGTCCGAGCACCTGGGACTGGATTAAGACGTCTTAGTGCATTTAGGAAGGCTGTTTTCCCGGATTCATTCTTCCCGACCATGCAAGTAACTCCGTCTAGACTTACCCATCCGGAATCTTCAATACTTTTGAAATTGGTAACTCTTGCCTGCGTTAGTTTCATACTCCCTCCTGGCTACGTTTGATTGATATGCTAAATTAGATAAATATTTCAGCTGAAAGGAATTAATAAACGGTGATTGAAAAAGGGGAACTTCATTGAGTGCAATACCGCTCGTCCTCTTTCACCAAGGCAAAGCCTAAGGTAAGGTCAGCAAAACGCGCAAGGGATTTGCGGGTACTTCTAATTGCTTTATTTTTCCTAATGCTGAAATATATGAGAAGGTTGTGTAAAAGTTTCTATTCAGTTTGAATACTTTCGTTAGTGAGAGTGGCTAGGGGAAGTTGAATCGACGTTCTGAATCTGTTCCCAACTAGATTTCCATATCTCCATCCGTATGAAGGTCAATCCACTGCGTCTCACAGATTTCATTTCTTTAAAACCTGATTTAATAAAGGAACACCGAGCTCTATGATTCCATTCTAGTGTATGCAAATAAATGCGGGTCAGATTGGTTGATTTAAAAATATGCTTTAGAAAAGTTGATACCGTATCCGTGCCATAACTCTTGCCCCAGAATTCCCGATCTCCTATCATGATTCCCATCTCAGCCTCTCTGTTCTTTGTGTCTATATCGTAGTACATACAGTTCCCAATATGTGTCCCTTCTAGGGTGTCTATGGCGAATCGTTTAGATCGAGTACTCCCGAATTTTAATTCCTCCGCGGAGTATTTCTTAAAGTCCCCGAAGGACATCTCAAGTGGGCGACTTGCATCTAAACGAGCTAATTCGGCGTCACCACGCCACGCGTAGTCCTTGGGTATATCATCAAGGCGTTTCTCTCTGAGAATTACTTTGCTCCCTGTCAAAGTAATTCTGTCAGGTTCGTAACTTCTATGGGACCAAGGAAAGGCTTTCCTCAACAACTCTTACCTCGTTTTTGTAACTCAGAGTTTCTAAGGCCACTTCTATAGGAAGCCACCTAACTATATCGAATTCATGATCATGTAAAGAGACGTCCCCACCTATAGATGTCATCAAATAAAAATGTACAATTTTATGGAGGTATAACACGGTTCCTTTCAGAGGGAACGAGTATTCGATACTTCTAATGTAACTTTGTATCTCAACTTCCAGACCGGTCTCCTCTCTGGTCTCTCTCAAAGCAGTTTGTTCGGTTGTTTCCCCTTTATCGGGAGTACCTTTCGGTAGAGCCCAGACAGATGATGAGGAGCGTCCACACACTACAATTTCTATAGCAGCGTCTTTAGCACGGTATACGACGCCGCCTGCGGACATCAATTCATGTGTACTTAGTTCTGTTTTCATATGCTTGTTTATAGCTGATCGACAATCATTTTATTGTTTGTCAGTAGAATGCGTCAAGTTTGTGCAAAAAATATTTTCGGATAAGCGGCAGTATAGAGATATGCTGAGAATTAACGTCTTCACATTAGCCATGATATGAACACTACAGGTTGAACTAATTAAACATAAGTCTTAGAATGTAGGAGTCTAGTTTTAGAGTCCGGAGGCACGTAAAAGTTAGCAACTCTTTAAATCAGTCCGGCGAGGCTGGTAAGGGTGATCAGCTTTATAGAATCAGAAACGCGTGAAATTAATTTGGGATTAGTAATATGACCTCTCGCCAGTAGGTGAGAGGTTTTTATATTTGTTGAAAACTGTAAACACCGTTTTGATGCTTCGTTTAGGTAAGTCTATTAGTACATCGCTAGAAGGAGTACTGCATGACAAATGAAATGGAAACTAGAACCATACTTACGGCCGATGAAATAAGGCGCGCTTTAACGCGCATAGCGCATGAAATTCTAGAACGGAACGGTGGAGCTGAAGATATTGTTTTAGTTGGTATTCATACCAGAGGGGTACCTCTTGCAAAACGATTGTCCGAATGCATGAAGGAATTCGAAAACACTACTATACCCCTGTGTGAACTGGACATTAGTCTTTATAGAGATGATCTTTCTGGTGGCATCAAACCAGTAATGCGTCCGACTGTTCTGCCTGTTGATATTCAGGGTTGTAAAGTGGTGCTGGTGGACGATGTCCTTTACACGGGTCGTAGTATAAGGGCTGCAATGGATGCATTAACTGATTTCGGTAGGCCAATAGGCATTCAACTGGCTGTATTGGTGGATAGAGGCCATAGAGAATTGCCAATTAGAGCAGACTATGTAGGCAAGAATATTCCAACTTCACGGAATGAAGAAATTCGTGTCAAAATAATAGAAATTGACGATGTAGAAGAAGTTGTACTGCTGAGAGAGAGGCATCTATGATCCAAATTGCTAATACAGGGGATCCATTTAATCTGGTTGATCAAAGTTTTTCCAAGATCGTTGGCAGACGGCATCTTTTGGATTTGGACGACTTTTCAAGGGAGGAAATCGAGGGAATTGTTGAAAACACAAACGTCATGAAAGAGGTCCTGAAGAGGGATATCAAGAAAATCCCAACTTTGCGTGGTAAGACTATTATATCTTTGTTCTATGAACCTAGTACCCGTACACGAGTATCCTTTGAACAATCTAGTAAAATTTTGAGTGCAGATGTTATTAATGTCTCTGTAGATGAAAGTAGTGCACGTAAAGGAGAATCGCTTTACAATACGGCATTGACTCTTCAGGCTATGAATGCAGACATTATAGTGATAAGGCACCCACATTCCGGAGCCCCTCATTTCCTTTCAAGGTTTATGGATTCCTGCATAATAAATGCTGGTGATGGATCACATGCTCACCCTACTCAGGCACTCTTGGATATCTATACGATACAATCGAATTTGGGGAAAATAGAAGGGTTAAAAATAGCTATTGTCGGAGATCTCTTGTACAGTCGAGTCGCTCGTTCTAATTTATGGGGATTCACTAAAATGGGAGCGGAAGTAGTCCTTTGTGCTCCACCGACTTTGATATCAACTGATTTCTTAAATAAATACCGCCAAACTGATGGACATCCATTTTCCTCAGTACGAATAGAAACAGACATTAATAAGGCTCTCGAAGGTGCAGATGTAGTTATGGCTCTGAGGCTTCAAATGGAACGCCAGTTAGATGGCCACCTACCAACTTTAAGAGAATACTCAAGGATGTATGGAATCACACCATCTAGACTTAAATTGGCAAAGCCTGATGTGTTGGTTATGCATCCTGGACCAATGAATGAAGGAATAGAAATAGACCCTGAAGTCGCTCATGGTGCTAACTCAGTAATAGAAGAACAAGTCAATAATGGAGTGGCAGTGCGTATGGCGGTATTATATGGAATGACGACTCCTATGAGAGGAAGTTAATTTAGTAGCATTTGACGGGTAAATTAAGTACTTATCTAGTTATATTTAGCTATTCGTGTTTCAAGAGGGCAATTTACATTATTAAAGGGTGGTAATTTCGTGACTTTCGTGCTTTTTAAAGGTGGACGAATAATCAGTCCCATAGAAAAAATAGATAGAGTAGGCGATCTTTTGGTGAAGGATTCACAGATATCAGTGATAGATAAACATATCGTGCCATCAGAAGAAACTTTAATTATTGATGCTGCAGGAATGGTGATTAGTCCAGGATTTATTGATATTCATTGTCATCTAAGAGAACCGGGTTTCGAATATAAAGAGACAGTGGCTTCAGGAACAAAGGCAGCTGCAAAAGGGGGATTCACAACAGTATGCGCGATGCCAAACACAAATCCTGCTATGGATTCGCGAGCAATGGTTGATTTTGTTGTTCGTAAAGCCGAGGAAGAAGGCTCAATAAGGGTCCTTCCAATAGGATGTGTTACAAAAGGTAGTCTGGGTAAACAACTATCCGAAATGGGAGAATTAGCACAGGCCGGCGTTATAGGTTTCAGCGACGACGGGCATCCAGTAGCCGATTCTAACATGATGCGTCAAGCTTTGAGATATAGCTCATCGCTGGGTTTACCCATCATCAATCATTGTGAGGTACCTGAATTATTTAAAGGTGGCTCCATGAATGAGGGTTGGGTTTCAAATCGACTCGGCATAAAAGGTATCCCAAATTCTGCTGAGGAAATAATGGTAGCTAGAGATATTGCGTTGGCTGAACTCACTGGTGGTAGATATCATGTTGCTCATATTAGCACTCCAGGAGCTTTAGAGTTAGTTAAGCAAGCGAAAGCTAAAGGTATTAATGTGACGTGCGAAGTTACACCACATCATTTAACTCTGAGCGAAGAAGTGATCCTGGGATATCATCATAATGGTTCACCTTTCGAACCGTTGACGATCAGGGCGTATGAAACGCAAGCTAAAGTCAATCCACCCCTCCGTACTAGATTTGATGTGGATGGTGTAGTCGAGGGACTGAAATCTGGTGTTATTGACATTATAGCGACAGACCATGCTCCACATAATCATATAGAGAAACTCTGCACATTCGAAGATGCCGCCTTTGGAATAAGCGTTCTCGAAACTGCTTTGGGCTCTTTAATGTCGCTTGTACATGTTAATGGTTTAGCCTTACCGTTAATCTTAAGAGGCCTAACATCTGCTCCGGCTACTTTCATAGATAGGCCTGAATTAGGTAATTTGAAGAAAGGAACTCCCGCGGATATTACGATGTTCGATCCAAATCAAGAGTGGGAAGTCGATTCGTCAGAATTTTTGTCTAGAGGGAAAAATACACCTTTACAAGGGCAAACTCTCAAAGGACGTGTAGTGGCTACAATGGTAGGCGGAAAGATGAAATATTCTTCAGGGAGAATTAAAAACATCTAATTGAAATGACTTAAAAAGTAGATTTTGTAGGAGATTGCGAACAAAAAATCAGTTTGGTTCATCATGGGTTCTTATTTATATTCATGAAAACTCGTACTGGACGGTCACTGAAATATTAGACTCATTTTAATAAGGATTACGATAACCATTGAAGAATGGCGCAAAGAATTTCAAGAAGGCTAATTTAATACTAGAGGACGGCTCGATCTATGAGGGATATGCTTTCGGATCGCAAAAATTATCTTTCGGTGAAGTGGTCTTCAGCACCGCTATGACGGGTTATCAGGAAATGCTAACCGATCCGTCTTTCGCTGGACAAATTGTTGTTCCAACTTATCCTCTGATTGGCAATTATGGTATTAACGAAGTATATGCTGAATCATCAAAGATTCAAGTGTCTGGTTTCGTGGTTCGGGAACATTGTCTCAGACCTAGTAATGGTATGGATACTATGTCTATACACAGATACCTAGAGTCGCAAGGTATATCAGCTATAAGTGGTGTAGATACACGAGCTATCACCAGGCGATTACGGGTGCATGGTGTAATGATGGGAATTATATCTGTAAGTGAGAACAGTAGCGAAGCCCTATCGATTCTTAATAATATTCCCAAGTACGAGGATTCAGATTTTGTCAGTAAAGTGTCAACTTCCCGTCCTTATATTTGGAATACTAGTCAATCAGGAAAACAGTTGCCCGAAGTAAGATATCGTATAGTCGTCACTGATTGCGGGCTTAAATATAATATCCTTCGCATGTTAAGGGATAGAGGTTGTGAAGTGGTGGCGATGCCGGCAACTTCAACATCAGAAGAAATTTTGGAAAGGGACCCTGATGGAGTTATGTTGTCGCCTGGACCGGGAGATCCAGAATTGATAAACTACGTGGTTCAAAATTCTGCTCAACTTGTAGGAAAAGTTCCCATCATGGGTATTTGCTTGGGTAACCAGGTGATAGGTAAAATCTTTGGTGGTAAAACTTTTAAACTCAAGTTTGGACACAGGGGAACGAATCATCCAGTCAAGGAGCTCAAAACTGGGTTAGTGCGAATTACGGCCCAAAATCACGGTTATTCAGTTGATCCTGACACTTTACAGTCAGAAATAGAAGTAAGTCATATTAATCTAAATGATGGGACAGTAGAAGGTCTTAGACATAAATCATTACCGATAATGTCAATACAATTTCATTCAGAAGCATCGCCTGGTCCTCTCGATAGTCAGTATGTTTTCGACGAATTTTTAGAAATGATCCGGCAAAGTAAAGGTACCCACAAATAGACCTATAAGGATGTGATGATCTGCGTGCACAACAGGATGTTTGTGGCGGCGGTGCGTTTAACCATAGATGTTTATCGATTCACCTAACAACGGCAGTAGAGAGAGTCTTGACATGGACACTAAATTGAATAAGGTACTGGTCATTGGGTCTGGACCTATCATAATAGGACAGGCAGCTGAGTTCGATTATGCTGGCACTCAGGCCTGTAAATCGCTTCGTGAAGAAGGAATAAGCGTTATATTAGTCAATTCTAATCCTGCTACTATTATGACGGATGAAGACATCGCCGATTATGTATATATTGAACCTCTCACTCTCGAAGTATTAACAAGGATAATTGAGACTGAACGTCCGGACGGGATACTCCCCACCTTGGGCGGGCAGACAGGATTGAACCTTGCTGTGGAACTGGCTGATGCTGGAGTGTTGAACAAATTTGGCGTGAAGATGCTCGGGACCCCGCTACAAACTATTAAGAGTGCGGAGGACAGGAATCTTTTCAGGAATCTCCTAATCGCAATTGATGAACCTGTACCACCCAGCGCTATTGTGGAGTCTGTGGGTGAAGCAAGAAGGGAAATGAAGAAATTGGGACTCCCATTAGTGATTCGTCCTGCATACACTTTGGGAGGCACGGGCGGAGGTATAGCTAACAGTAGAGCAGAATTAGAAAGGATCGTGGCTTCAGGATTGGACGCTAGTCCCATTTCACAAGTATTACTCGAAACATCTCTTGTTGGATGGAAAGAGATTGAATATGAAGTAATGCGAGATTCAGGCGATAATTGTATCACTGTATGTAATATGGAAAACATAGATCCTATGGGAGTGCATACTGGAGATAGCATAGTAGTCGCACCTAGTCAGACCTTGTCAGATAAACAGT
Source organism: Dehalococcoidia bacterium (assembly GCA_963578655.1). Taxonomy (GTDB): domain Bacteria; phylum Chloroflexota; class Dehalococcoidia; order Lucifugimonadales; family CAUZEB01; genus CAUZEB01. The sequence continues at coordinate 14,984 of CAUZEB010000019.1, forward strand.
ACCAAATGTTAAGAACTTCAAGTATCAACATCATCCGCCAATTGGGTATCGAAGGTGGCTGTAATGTCCAATTTGCCCTGACTCCTGGAGATGTTGTGGCTGGCACAATTCAAAATATCGAACAAAATACTAGCCCATATTATGTAATTGAAGTAAATCCCAGGGTGAGTAGGAGTTCAGCATTAGCTAGCAAAGCAACGGGATATCCGATAGCTAGGATAGCCGCCAAGATAGCTATAGGTAGACGCTTGGACGAGATACCTAACTCTGTTACACAAAAAACAATGGCGGCATTTGAACCTACGTTGGATTACTGCGTTGTGAAAATACCACGGTGGCCGTTTGATAAATTCCCATCTGGAGAGAGAGTAATTGGCACTCAGATGAAAGCTACCGGAGAGGTCATGGCAATTGAACGTACCTTTGAATCAGCGTTTCAAAAAGCCGTACGCTCATTAGAAATAACAAACAGGTCACTGTTGTGGGAAGATCATAGACATTTAGAGGGAAATGTTGATCCTAAACTTCTATTACCTCACGACGAGAGGCTATGGACTTTAATGGCTGCATTAAGACGAGGAATGAGTCCGGAAGACCTTTCTAGGACTACCGGAATTGATCCTTGGTTTACTCGAGCTTTCCAAAATATCGTACAAATGGAAAACTGTTTACTCACAGAGTTTTTTGATCGCGATTTGTTATGGCAGGCAAAGCGATTAGGGTTCTCAGATGAATGCATAGGGAAGCTCACAGACCGAACAACAGAGGAGGTTCGAATTTTAAGAAGCCAATGGGATTTAAAGCCTGTGTACAAGATGGTGGATACATGTGCAGCGGAATTTGAAGCCTACACATCGTATTTTTACAGCACCTATGAGCAAGAAAACGAGGCTACTGCTATCCCAGAAAGGAAGGCTATTGTATTGGGGAGTGGTCCCATTAGGATTGGACAAGGTATAGAGTTTGATTACTGTTCAGTTCATGCCGCCTGGGCTTTACAAGAGGAAGGTATTAAAAGCGTTATCATTAATTCTAACCCAGAGACCGTATCGACGGATTTCGATATCAGTGATCGATTATATTTCGAACCACTCGATGAAGAAAGCATTCACGATATCATCGATAATGAGACCATAATCGATGAAAATAATGAACCTGTCATTCCCGCGTCAGTGGTCCAGTTTGGAGGCCAAACGGCGATTAGCCTGTCGCAATCACTGGATAGACTAGAATTACCTATACTTGGATCTACTGCACAAACTATTGATACAGCTTCAGATCGTTATTTATTTGAAGAATTTTTAACGTCCGTAGGTATCCCTAATCCTCCCGGCATGGCTGTTAGTAATTTGGATCAAGCATTAAATGTGGCTAATGATGTAGGGTATCCGGTGTTGTTGCGCCCGAGTTATGTGCTTGGAGGTCGAGGTATGGAAATAGTGCATAACGATGTTGAAATTGGTAGGTACATGAAGGGAGCGCTAGAGGCAGGAGCCGGACGCAGGGTCTTGATAGACAAATATTTCGAGGGCCGAGAAGTAGAAGTGGATGCGGTATGTGACGGAGAAGATGTCCTGATACCCGGTATTATGGAACATATTGAGAGAGCGGGTGTTCATAGTGGAGACTCTATGGTAATTTATCCTGGCTTAACTCTTTCCAGTAAGGAAATATCTACCATAGTCGATTATACCACTCGTATTGGCCGGTCCTTAGGAGTTAAGGGTCTGATGAACATTCAATTTGTTGTTGTTGGTGGCCCGGCCTATCGTAGTCCTGGCCATTCGTACGATGAAACCAAAGACACTGAAGTTTATGTCCTCGAAGTTAATCCCCGGTCGAGTCGAACAATTCCCTTCATATCGAAAGTAACGGGAGTTCCTATGGTTAAGCTAGCCGTAAAAGTTATGATTGGGAGAAGTCTAAAAGAACAAGGTTACCAAGGTGGATTGTGGCGCAAACAAAATGTGGTAGGCGTAAAATCCCCTGTGTTTTCAATGTCTAAATTAGCTGGAGTTGACACTTATATGGGACCAGAAATGAAATCCACGGGAGAGGTAATGGGGATAGACTATAATTTTAAGGCTGCATTATCCAAAGCACTATTGGCAGCAGGACATAAATTGCCTAATAATGGCTCTGCCTTGTTAAGTATAGCTGACAAAGACAAGAATGATGCTATTCCTTTAGTCAAAGATCTTTTCAAGGCTGGGTACACTTTTTATGCAACAGAAGGTACATCGGAAATGATCAGAGAGCTAGATATACCGGTGAACACTATTCCTAAAATCCTGAGCGGGCAAAAGCCCAACGTCGTCGACATTATTAACGAAGGTAAGGTTGATGCAGTTATTAATACTGTTACGGGTGATAGAGACGTCCTTCAGGATGGCTTTCAAATTAGGAGATCAGCCGTTGAACATCGTGTACCGTGTTTCACATCTGTGGATACCGCTCGTGCTGCTTCAGAAAGTTTACTTTCAGAGTCTGTCGGTTATAACGTTAGGCCTATGAAAGCATACCTCTCCCGCCATTAGTTTAACTATGTAGACATCGTTGAATTAATATCGATTGGTTGTCAAAGCTAATCACACTTACAATTCATATGTTGTGTTAGGGTGTCGTATCGTTCTGTTTCATATATAGAAAACTTAAGGCATGAAAAAATATCTATTTAACGGATGCAGGAGTGCTTTAGTGATGATACCAAAATTTGTAGACACCATTGTTGTAGGAGGAGGCACTGCTGGTTCTGCGATGGCATCCAGGTTAATCGAATTTGGGAATCAATCCGTCCTTTTGGTAGAGGCAGGCCCTGATTATGGGCCATTAACTCAGGGATTATGGCCAAAAGACCTTATGGATGGTCGTGTAGTATCTTGTACAGATAATTGGGATTACACAAGTTCTTCTGTTCATGGTCATCCTAAACACAGTCTACAAAGGGCGAAAGTAATTGGTGGTTGTTCTTCTCATAATGGTTGTATAGCACTCTGGGGTTCTCGGG
>CAUZEB010000020.1:0-17031 GCA_963578655.1 Dehalococcoidia bacterium
CAGTGTAATAAGCGAGTTTATAGTCCCGGAGTTTTTAGAGTTTCCTGTTATCACTAATATTTAGATGAGGCACAAAAATGTCGATTGATAGCAAAGTGGAGGAACTGCTTGCTGAATCTGAAGAAGAAGTAAGCCGGCTTGAATGGAGTGGTACATTCCCTGATTATCTTTCAATGGTGATTCAGGATCCTTCCATATCAAGACTTTCCCATAAACTTATATATGACGCGATTATGGCGAGTGGTGTCTCAGAATCTAGAGATGGTAAGGCGTCTTATGGTTTGTTTGAGGGTACGATCTTTGGAATGAACGATACATTAGGCAGAATTGTCAAATACTTTTCTTCTTCTTCCAAGAGATTAGAGATACGTAAACGTGTTTTACTTCTCGTTGGACCTCCTGCTAGTGGTAAATCATCGATTGTAGCCTTGATTAAGCAAGGTCTAGAACGATATACACGTACAGAACCTGGGGTGGTCTATGCGATAAAGGGGTGTCCAATGCAAGAGGAACCTCTCCATTTAATTCCTGAACCGATACGCCAAAAATTATCTAAAGACCATGGCATTCATATTGAGGGGGACTTGTGTCCTAGATGCAGATATAATTTGAGGACAAAATATGATGGAAAACTATCACGAGTTCCAATTTCCAGGATCGTTTTTTCTGAACAAGAAGCCATAGGTATTGGGTATTATGTTGCTACTAATCCTAATCCCACTGACGCATCCCTTTTGGTGGGAAGTGTTGATAATACCCAGTTAGAGGGCGACAGGGTAGAGGTAGCTGGAAGAGCTTATAGATTGGATGGAGAATTAAATGTTGCCAATAGAGGATTAGTAGAATTCGTAGAAATCTTCAAGGGCAATCCCCATTTACTCACTACATTACTAGGATTGTCTCAGGAACAATTGATAAAAATGGAGAAATTTGGTTCCGTATATGCAGATGAAGTTGTAATAGCTCATTCAAATGAGGGCGATTTCAACAACTTTCTAACTGATGAATCTTCTGAAGCTCTCCGTGATAGGATAATGAAGATTCAAGTCCCGTATAACTTAAGGATTAATGATGAAGTAAAGATATACCAAGATATGTTAAGAAGTAGTGGCCTACAGGGTGTCCATATTTCCCCATTGACTCTACCCATGATGAGCATATTTGCTATTCTTACTCGTCTTGAAGAGCCACCTATAACCAGAAAAGAAATCGATTTGATTGCTAAAGTCAAATTGTATAATGATGAAGTGATTCACCATGTGACATCGGAAGAAGTCTCTCGATTAAAAAGGCATTCCCCTAGAGAAGGGATGTCTGGTATATCCCCGCGCTATGTAATGAATAGACTAAGTGTAACTACTACCAAATCGTCTGAGTTTGCTTGCATATCACCTCTCAAGGCGATTGATAGCTTATGGCGCGGATTGGCGGAAAATGTGAATATTAACACCATTGACGCCGCGAAATTCTTAGAATTTTTGAAGATAGTGGTAGAAGAATACAGTCAGAGAGCCATTCAGGAATTGCAAAAGGCTTTCGAAGAGTCTTTTGAACAGACCGCTGATATAACTCTTACTGACTATTTGGATAATGTCTCAAATTATGTCAAGGGACGATTGATTAACGAACGATCTGCTCAAGATGAAACGCATTCCAACGAAGCTCTTATGAGAGAGATGGAACGTAATATTGGCGTAAATGAGCGCAGCAAAGATGAATTCCGTTCGGGAATTCATGAATCCTTCTCACAGTGGAAACGTGTGAATCAGCCCTTCAATTATTCGACCCACCCTAGCATTAAGATGGGTGTTGAAAAGCGTCTATTTCCTGATCGGAAAAAGCTCACAGAGGCTTTAGAGCAACCCAGATCTGAAAGACTAAAGGTAGAATGGGCACGTAAGAGGCGATCTGTCTATAACAGGCTTATTGATAATTATGAGTACTGTTCCACATGTGTCGAAGACACACTGGAATATGCCTTACACGTATTGAAACACCGTGATGTCATTAAAACATCAAAAAACGGTGGCGTAGAATGGCAATGGCCACTGGACATTCCCGCCTCAGCGAAAGGTAATCAATAGATTCTTTTGTAACATGTGTGATGACTTACAATCGGAGATATCGACGAAAGATAAAACGAAAATTGGACCATCGTGTTAAGAATAAATTCACGTGGCTTTTCTTCGTTATTGTGGTCGTTTTGTTACTTATTATTGTGTTCTCTAGAACTTTAATCTGAGTTGGCGCATATATTATCCTAAAATATTCCGAGCGATAATAAGTTTCTGAATTTCGGAAGAACCTTCATATATTTCCGTCACCTTTGCATCACGATAATAGCGTTCTACTGGTGTAGGGGCAAAGTAGCCTATTCCTCCGTGAATTTGTAACGCTTTATCCGCTGATTCTACTGCTATGCGAGAAGCGAATAATTTCGCCATGGATGCTTCAGTTACAAACGGAAGTCCATTATCTTTAAGGGTGGCTGCTTTTTGTACCAATAGCCTAGCGGCTTCAATATTGGTGGCCATATCTGATAATATCCAACGGATTCCTTGGAAATCAGATAAATTTGTACCAAAAGCTTTCCGATATTTCGCGTAGCTAATAGCTGCTTCGTAGGAAGCTTGAGCAATGCCCACCGCTTGAGCGGCAATATATATACGACTTAGATTCAACATTTCCATGGTTTCTTTAAAGCCGTCTCTTTCTTCACCAATACGGTTTTCTACAGGAACGTGACAATCTTCAAATGTTATCTCCGCTACACTGGAGGCCCGTATGCCCATCTTGCCGTGCATAGGTCGTACTGTCATCCCGTTAGAGCCTTTTTCTACAATTATTGCATCCACGGCTTTGCTGCGTAGTTTGTAATCTTGTGTAGCGATAAGAATAAAGATGTCTGCATCAGGTGCATTGGTAATGAAGTGTTTGGTTCCATTGATAATATAATTATCTCCTTCTATTATCGCTGAAGTTCTCATTGCGGCCGCGTCACTGCCAGATTCTGGTTCAGTTAAGGCGAAAGCGCCAATTTTTTCTGCAGAGCATAATACCGGTAGATACTTTTTTTTCTGCACCTCATTGCCAAAAGTGTGTATGAATTGAGTACACAGAGCCAAGTGAGCTATGTAAATAACGCTGGTAGCGGCACACCCTCTGGCTATTTCCTCAGAGACTATGGCTAGTTGACGAGTGGTACCACCACCACCACCATATCTTTCAGCTACTGTCAAACCAAATAATCCTAGTTCTGAAAGTCCCTGTATGTTGTCGAGAGGGAACTGTTCATTTCCGTCGTATTTGGCAGCACGAGGAGCCAGCGCTTGGTCAGAGAAATCTCTGACAGTATTTCTGATTAGTAATTCATTTTCGGCTAGTAATTCATTTGTCATTCCACATACCTCAGAATTTGTTATTACAGTGAGGCCAGATACAGGATATATGTATACAGTGCGAGTTTAGTTAAAGATTTGAAGGGTGTCAATCGCCGTATACGAGAAAATTCCTACGGATAGATGCTGTAAAATCAATAAGGGAGTGGTGCGATACGCTTCTGTTGCCAATCGTATTTTTAATTGGGTAGCTTCATTCGTGCCACTAAAACTGGTGGTATCTCTCGGAAAGACTCCCAACTTGACCACTTTGTATTTTCCGTGACGTCATTTTGTTTGAACACTGGTTCCTTAATTCCATCTAGTACAAACCCTTCTTCGAAAGACGCACTGAAGATATAACTAATTGGCCGATTGAAATAATAATGGGATATCGGTTGACCTTCAGCAAAAACCCCCTTTTGAGCTGAAGGAGTTATATAGTCGGCGATATTAACGGATAGGATTTCGGTCATATGATTTCCGCATTCAATTTTCTCGGCGACCCTCTTTTTACTTGGTGTGTTAAAGCAAGGATGGCATATAGAAAACACGAAAACCCCTCCTGGTGTTAGTAGTCTAGCTAACGATGAAATTAGAGGATGAATAGTCGCTATATCCATTAAGCTCATAGTGCATACCGCCTTATCGAATCTATACTGGCTAAGACGCCTTAACGCTTGCTGGTCAGTTACATCGACTTCAAGAAATTTAATTAGAGCACCATTCTCGACAGTTCTTTTTTGGGCCAGACGTATCATTTCGTCCGATATATCTAATGCAGTTACTTTCACTCCATCTTTTGCCATGCGCCGAGCAAACTGTCCATTGCCACATCCGATGTCTAAAACATTTTGTCCTGGCCTCAAATCTAATAGAGAGAGCTGGGCTGGCTCTATTAGATTTGTATGGAAATTGTTTCCCTCAGCCATATTGTCGTCCCAAAATTTTGCATTCTTATTCCAGATCTCTTTGGTAGACTGATTTAGTTGTTGGAATGTACATTCCTTCAAAGTTCTCTCCTAAGTGAATAGAAAACACTCTCGTTGACTGAGACCTAAAATAGAGATTATTAGGATCTATACAGTATACCAGTCATTGGATTAACCATAGCCTCCTTGACACTCCTATTTCCCATCCATAAAATGAACACTAGTTCTAAATTTGGTTATGGTACCTGAAACCCTCAATGACTTACGGCTGGCGGCTGAGGTGAAATCATGAAACAAAATCAGCGTATTGTGGCTGGTAACTCTCAACAAGATGATTACACTTTAGACACAAACCTTAGACCCAGACGGCTGATAGACTATATAGGTCAGAATTCCGTAAAGGACAACCTTAATATTGCTATTACAGCTGCGCGACAAAGAGGCGACCCTCTCGATCATGTACTGGTATATGGCCCGCCAGGATTGGGAAAAACTACGCTGGCGAATATTATTGCGACAGAGATGGGAGTCCGGATTAAGATCACTTCAGGCCCGGCTATAGAACGACCAGGAGATATGGTGGCTCTCCTAACTCAATTACAAAAAGATGACATCTTATTTATAGATGAAATTCATAGGTTAAGCCGCGTAGTAGAGGAGGTCTTATATCCAGCCATGGAAGACTTTTTTGTATCCTGGGTAATAGATAAAGGTCTTAAAGCCAGAAGCATGAATTTAAGCCTAAAGCCTTTCACACTTATAGGTGCCACTACACGTTATGGTATGATGAGTTCTCCGTTGCGTGATCGTTTCGGTTCTATACATAGACTGGACTTTTATGACTCGGAATCCATGCTCACAATTGTTGAAAGATCCGCTCGTATCATGGAAATTGAAGCCCACCCCGGAGGAATTAAGGAAATAGCTATGAGGGCTAGAGGAACCCCTCGAGTGGCTAATAGACTTCTTAGAAGGGTACGTGATTTTGCTCAGGTTATAGCAGATAATGTCATTACGGATGATGTTGCCGTTGACTCTTTACGCAGACTTGAAGTAGATAAGCTTGGACTGGATAATATTGATAGGAAGGTTTTACGAACCATAATAGAAAAATTTGACGGAGGCCCTGTTGGTTTGGATACCCTGGCAGCAGCAATTAATGAGGAGTCTGATACCATTGAGGATGTATACGAACCATATTTGCTTCAGTTAGGTTTTTTGGATAGGACTCCAAGAGGTCGTATAGCTACTAGGCATGCCTTTGAACATCTAGGAGTCGAGTATGCAAAAGGTAAATTTAGCATAAATCAGAGAAGTATGTTTTAGAAATATTGTATATTAATATGAAGCTGAATGTAATTCAATTAAAGTGGATTTTTTAAGACGAGGACTGTTCTTCTATAGATGTGTAATTCATCCTGTTCAAATCGGCGTACAGACCATTGGATCGAATAAGCTCCTTATGAGTTCCTATCTCCTCGATGGCTCCTTGGTTCATTACTACAATTTTGTCGGCTCCCCTAATTGTTGAAAGGCGATGAGCAATCACGATGGCCGTCCTGTCTTTTAATAGGGCCCCTAGAGCTCTTTGGATAAGTAACTCTGTGTAGCTATCTATATTTGCTGTAGCTTCATCAAGTATAAGTATGTGTGGGTCAGCCACTATTGCCCTGGCAAAGCTTATGAGTTGTCGTTGTCCGAGACTTACGTTACTCCCACGTTCCTCTAACAAGGTGTCGTAACCGTGATCGAGTTCATTTATAAAGTCGTGAGCACCAACCGCCTTAGCGGACTCGATCATTTTCTGATCTGAGGTGTTTGTATTGTTATATTTGATATTATCACGGACTGTACCTGAGAATAAAAATGGTTCCTGCAATACCATACTTGTTTGTCCGACCAGTGAACTTCTAGTAACGTCTCGGATGTCATATCCGTCTACAAATATTCCTCCTTTATCTCTCGGCACGTCATAAAATCTATTGATCAGGGACACAAGAGTTGTTTTCCCTGCACCAGTAGGGCCTACTATAGCAATTGTCTCACCAGCTTTAATATGTAAGTTCACGTTCTTAAGGACTTCGAAACTATTATTAGCACTTGTAGATCCATCAAAGTCCGATATAAGGTGATCGGCAGGTGAGCGTTCCTTTTCAGTGTTGTAACTGAAATTCACATTTTGAAATTCAACCTGTCCTTTAATCTCCGGTAATTCTTGAGCTTCAGATGAGTCAGTTAGTTCCGCCTTCGTGTCCAGTAATTCGAAAATGCGACTTCCGGATGCCATAGATCTTTGAAGCTGCGTATATTGCATAGTGAGATTACGTATGGGATCAAAGAATCTCTGAATGTACATCACGAATGCTACTAAGACTCCTATTTCTAATCCATCGGCGATAACCATACCTGATCCGAAATATAGGGCTAGACCAATAGCTACTGCAGTTAGTATGTCAACGGGTGGAAGTAGTCCAGACGATAATTGACTTGCCCAAATGTTAGCTTTCAAATGTTCTGTATTTTTTTCGTCAAACAGAGTTAAGTTGCGGTTCTCTCGGTTCATGCTTTGAACAACCCTGACACCTGTGATATTTTCGTTTAGAGCAGCGTTGACTATGGATATAGCTATACGTACTCTCATAAATGATTTCAAAGCGTATGGTTGCCATAAAATCATTACCAATCCTAAAACTGGTATGACTGACATAGAAATTAATCCTAATTTTAAATCCATAACCAGAAGAGCTATGACTATACCCAGTAGGCTTAAGATATCTGCCAGCGTCATTATCACAACGGACATGAATTCCTGCAGTTGCCAGACGTCGCCTTGCACACGGGACATGATTCTACCGATTTCAGTTCTGTCGAAATATGATAAGGAAAGGTTTTGCAGGTGTGCGAACATTGCTCGGCGAAGATCGTTAAGGACACCCTGTCCCACTTTTGCTATTGAAGTCTGTTGGACATAGTTGGAAATTCCATTTAATATGGCTGTAATGATGAACAAAGTGACTATCCATGCCAGTCCAACAATGTCCCCATTACTAATAAAGTCGTCGATCCCTAATTTAATCAACCATGGAATAGTTATCAAAGTGAAAGTGTAAAACAACATTGATATGATAGCTACCAATGTTGTTTTCTTGTATGGCGCAATAAACGGAATCAGGCGAAGCACTACCCCTCTATTGTAAATGCCGCTAAAGGCGACTTCGTCAGCTTGCCCACTTCTAACGCCCTGAAAAATTGAAGACATCATATTAATGACTTCTCCGCCGATTTTGTAGATAGGTCTAAATCTCTTAAAACCTCTTCTTGAGGTTTTAATTGTAAATCGTAAATCTCTCTGTATGATCCATCAATAGCTAATAATTCTTGATGTGTACCTTCCTCTATGATACCTCCATCACTTAATACAAGTATTTTGTTAGCCCTGTGGACTGTACTTAATCTGTGGGCAATAATGAGAGTAGTTCGTCCTGACATTACTGACATCATGGCTTTACGTATCTTCTCTTCTGTATTTGAATCTACACTTGAGGTTGAGTCATCTAATATCAGTATGGGAGGGTCAAGTAGAATAGCACGTGCTACTGAAAGTCTTTGCCTTTGGCCTCCAGAAAGTGTCACTCCTCTTTCTCCAATAACAGTATCGTAACCGGCAGGCAGCGATTCAATAAAGTCGTGTAATTGAGCAACCTTAGCCGCTTTGGTGATGTCATTTATACAGGCTTCGTATTTCCCGTACGCGATATTATCTCTAATTGAACTTGTAAATAAGAATACGTCTTGCTGTACCATACCTATATTTGCCCTTAAAGATTCAAGGGTAAAGTCTTTTATATCGATATTATCTATACTCAGTCGACCTGACGTGATTTCATAGAACCTGGGGAGTAGATTGATCAGACTCGTTTTTCCACTACCAGGCGCACCAAGCAGCGCGAAAATATCTCCCGGCATCATTTCCAAATTGATATTTTTCAGGATTTCCTTATTTGGATTATATCCAAAGGATACATTATCGAATTTAACGTGACCTTTAACATCAATATGTTGCCTTGAGGAAGATAACTCTTTAACAGGGGATTCCATGTCTAGTATTTCAAAAATGCGTTCTCCGGCTGATGCAGCCCTAGCATAAGAATTGACGATCATACCGGTCATGCGAATCGGCATATTAAGAATCTGCATATAGAAGACGAATTCAGCCAACATGCCGATGCTCATAGCCCCATTCACGACATACCACCCACCGTAGAATAATATGAGACCCAGCGACACATAGAATGCCAACAACATAAAAGAGTTGTTGGCCACTCTCAGTTTCTCTACTCTCACAATTTCATCCGAAACTTCAACACTCTTTTTATTAAATTTCCCTTGCTCAAAAGTTTCAGATCCGAATGCCTTTACCACTCTAATGCCAGCCAGGTTTTCCTGGAGGATAGTACTGAGTTCAGCCATTTTATCCTGAATCAGGAGCCATATTTGCCTCATCTTGAGACGAATTAGAGCTGATTGGATTGCTACGAAAGGTAAAAAGCTTATACTTATCAATCCGAGTTTCGTGTCTAGTTTGACTAATATGATTGCTACGACCACAAATAATGAAATAAAGTAGGGCATACGAACAATGCCCATATTCACAAACATACGTATGTTTTCCACATCCGTGATTGCTCTAGACATCAGTTTGCCTGTATGTTGTGTATCGTGAAAAGCGAAGCTAAGTCTCTGGACACGGTCGTAAAATTCATTACGTAGCTCATATGAAACTTTTTGGGATACTGCTTCTCCTAAATACGTTTGGAAAAAAGATGACACTCCTCTAATTATGCTAATGCCAAGAATTAGTAGAAACAATATTAATATTGTATTATCTTCAGGAGATGTGCCTTTCAGAACAGATTGGATATTATCGATGGCCTTACCAAGCAAATAGGGGAGGAAGAGATAAGAGACTGAAGCTCCAGCCATAGTTGTATACGCACCAACCATGTACCATTTATGTCGAAACGTGAGACCAATAATTCGGAGAATTATATCCATAAAGTTTAAAGTGACACCTTTAAATGAAAGCCTAAGGCGACGCCGAGTCCATTCTGTAAGGATTATCGACAATCAGTTGTGGCATTGTATCATCAAACCTCACGTAAACATCAAGGTTTTTAAGAGTGAAGTTATCTCCAATTAATTATAAACAGTTATATTCATAAGTAGTCTAACTACCGCTCACTTCATACAGTATTCTTGTACATGTTCATAAATTAAAGGATTAACGTTTTCTAACGGCCTTAGTTTCAACTCTCCAAAATACGCGTTTAGATGGTAACGCTTCGTTGTCCATGGCTTCTAAGATCATCCTATATCTTAGTTCTGATTGGCGAATGAACTGTGTAATCAGAAATTTGTTTGCTTCCGTTTCGTTTGATAAAAGCTCATTGAGCTTGTTGCTTAGTTTTGTCGAATCATTGGTCAATAAAGATCTAAGTTCGTTAATAGCAGATGTACTGCGGTTAACATCGGAGATCAGCGGCATTTCAATAGGGTCCATAGCTATGACGAGGCCTGAATAAACAGCAGATTTTCTGAGATGCTTCTGTATCTTTGAGATCAAAGGCTTTGCACTACTAAAGTTACCCTCCTGTAAAAGTTTCCTCATCTCTTCACCCCTGACGTTTGCCAAAGTTGCCTGCCTGTGAGCCCTCGATAAATCCGATCTAGGTAGCTTTAGTGAGAGATTCTCTTGAGATGTTTTTATCCAATATAGAGTGTCTCCTGGTTTGCTGTTAGCTGAAGCTATAGTTGTTCCTCCTGTTGTGACTGAAGCCAGAAGAATCATGAAAAGTCCCAACATTAATGGTTTGGTAAGAGGCCGCATGAAAATCTGCAATAGACTTTTGTTAGGTTTTTTAGTCTGTCTAATTTGTTCCCTTAGTTTAATAAGGCCTTGTGCTTTAGCGCTACGTTTATATTTAGGAAGAGCAACTACATTCATTGTTAAAATTACTACCTCCAACAACGGTGCTAACTCCCTACTATATGAATCGTAAAGTTTCAAACATGCCTCAACTGATTGTCCATTAGTCATTCTGTCCAGGCAGTCATTTAGAATATCCTCAAAAATTTCGCTCATTTGTATGCACCTATCTTATTTAGCTAGAAATGCGTCCGGATATTTGAGGTTCTGATATGAGACTACGTCTTAGTTTTTTAAGGCCTGAGTGTTGAAGAGCTTTTACCGCGTTTTTTTTCCTACCTATCGTAAAAGCAGTTTCGGCTATTGTAAGCTCTGCTGCGAACCTTAATGCTATAACTTCATGTTGTAGATCAGTTAAATTCTTCATGGCGTCCTGTACTCTTTTCACAGACTGGTTTAAATTGACTGAATCCTCTAGGGTCATGGCGTTCGTGGGAAGATTGTCATAAGGTATGGAGGATAGAGGTACTGGACTTAACTTGCTATTCTTACGGTAGTGGTCAATCACTAAGTTGTGAGCGATTCGGTATAACCAGGAGGAAAACGGATAACCTTTCCACTTAAAGGAATGTATTGAATTCAGCATTTTCAGAAATACTTCCCCTGTTATGTCCTCGGCATCCATGCCTTTCCCAGACTTGAATGAAACGTAACGAAATATTTTGTCGTAGAAATGCTCGTAGAGTTCACCGAAAGCTTCTTGGTCGCCTCTTTGAGCGTTCCTGACAAGTTGTTCAATATCCTGATTTAGCTTTCCATCGAGGCCGGCCTTCATAGCTATTCCATTTCCAAGATTCTCCTGCATTCATCTGTGCAGTAGATGTGGTTCCTATATTATAACGTATCCAACAGCTATAGGGTTAGCAATAAAGTGAACACATTGTTACGAAAATAGCTGATAACCTTGAGGATTCGGCAGATACATTTTAACATGCTATTCATTGCCAGAAATGAACGTCGTGCTAGAATACCCTATAGCACGAATAGAGGATTGAATTATGGAATTAGTGGGAAGAGGGCAGAATAATACTTCTTTTGCCGTTCGGCCCTTTCAAGAGGGTGATTTCGCTCAAATGGAAGAGATAGAGCGCGAAGTTTTCCCAACTATGGTGCCACATACCTCGTTTCGACGCGAATTTAGAAACCGTATCGCCCATTACTTTGTCATATATGAACAAAGTCGTAATATCAATGAATGCACTAGGATATCTAATCGACGACCTAGCTCCATTTCGATTTTTCGAAGTCGCATCATTAACAATTCACTAGGTAAAGTGAGGGAATTCTTTTCAAAAACTTTTTCAGAACTACACCACACAGAACAAGTTATAGTAGGATTTATAGGTGTTTGGTATATCGTACAAGAATCTCATATAGTTTCTATTGCTGTGCGTCCCGAATATAGAAGACAAGGGTTTGGGGAATTGTTACTAATTGGTGCTATTGAACACGCCATGAAATTCAATATTAACTCGATGACTTTGGAAGTGAGAGTTTCCAACTGCATAGCCAGAAATTTATACGCTAAATATAATTTTTGCGGTAGAGGTTTACGTAAGAGATATTACACTGATGATAGAGAGGATGCACTAATCATGACTAACGATAATCTTTGCCAAATAGAATATCGTTCACGGTTTTACAAACTGTTAAATATTCACCAAAGGACACGGGATGGAGTAGAAAGATCCCTCACTTAATATTGATGCACCTGAAGATAATCAGTTGTAATTCAAACGCTGCACAATTATTATGTGTTTGTGTAAACTCCTCGAGTATAACTTAACTGTATCCTTTCACGGTCAAAGGAATGAAGATGACATGGATGTTTAATAGCTCTAAAAATGAAGATCATGCCGTTCGTCTCAAGGAATTATTATCAGACGAAAAAACATATCCTGTTCCAGGAGTTTTTAATCCTTTAATAGCTTTGGAAGCAAGAGATGTGGGATTTAAAGCCCTCTATTTTTCAGGAGCTGCATTTTCTGCGAGCCTTGGAATTCCTGACATAGGCCTTTTCACGCTGGATGAGCTTATACAGTCTGTACGGTGGATAGTTAGGTCTTCAGGTCTTCCTTTAATAGTAGATGCTGATACAGGCTTTGGAGGCGCCATTAATGTAGTACGTGCAGTTCGAGAACTAGAACAAGTCGGCGCTGCTGCGATTCAAATAGAAGACCAAGTCTTGCCCAAACGATGTGGCCATTTGGATGGTAAAACAGTCGTATCCTCTGATGAATTCATAGGGAAGATCAGAGCTGCAGCCTTAGTTAGAAAAAATTTACTCATTGTCGCGCGGACTGATTCTAGAGCTACACACGGTATGGATGAAGCAATTAAACGAGGAAAACTAGCCCGTGAAGCCGGGGCAGATATCATCTTCCCGGAGGCTATGCACAGTAAAGACGAATTTAGGGAATATGCTGATGCCGTAGGGCCGCCTCTGCTAGCTAATATGACAGAATTTGGCAAGTCTCCCTATCTAAACATTGGAGAGTGCAAGGATCTTGGATACGGATTGGTTATTTTCCCTGTAACTACCCTAAGAGTTGCCGCCAAAGCGGCTCATGACTTATTGAAAGATATAATGACCAAGGGCACACAAATAGATTGGTTGGATAAAATGCAAACACGTGAGGAACTTTACCGCGTTATTGAATACGAATCATATAATGAAATCGACAAGGAACTTTCGGATTACCAAAAAACTCACAACGCTAGGAGGCCTTGAATTCAAATGGAAATGCCAACCTACCGACCTGGTCTAGAAGGGGTTATAGCGACTACCACCAGTGTATCTTATTTAGATGTCGATATAGAGCAAATTCTTGTTAGGGGCTACGACTTGATAGAGCTCGCTCGTGAATTGAAATATTCTGATGTAGCCTATCTTGTAATTTATGGTAATTTACCTAACTCTTCACAATCAGAAGAATTCGCAAAGGAATTAACCTCTAAAGCTGAGATACCGGAAGAATTGTACCGGTTATTTGAATTAATGCCTAAAAATACCTCTGTCATGGACGCCCTACGTACAGGTGTCTCGTTTTTAAGCGGCTATGAAAGTCCCGATCGACTAGGCAATAATTCATATGACACTAACCTTGAGCGAGGCATTAATTTACTAGCCAAAGTTCCGACAATTGCAGTTAGTGCATATCGAGTATTACATGGTCTTTCGGTAGTGCGACCGAACCCCAATATTGGATATTCTGAAAATTTTCTGTACATGATAACTGGAATCCTACCTGATGCAGAGTCCACAGATGCTTTTGATAAAATACATACTTGTTATATTGAACATGAAATGCCTAACTCAACATTCGCTGCTAGAGTTATTGCGTCCACCTTATCAGACATGTATGGAGCAGTGACTGGTGCGGTCGCGTCTTTAAAAGGACCACTACATGGTGGCGCCAATGAAGCCGCTATAAAAATGGTGCTTGAAATCCTGACTGACGGTGGACCTGATAAAGCAGAGGCTTATACTATGAATAAACTAAAACGCAGGGAGAGAATTATGGGTTTCGGCCACAGGGTATATATGAAAAAATACGACCCTAGGGCTCTTTTCCTTCGAGACTATATTCCCAGACTAGCCGATAATATACCTAATGGCATGCAAATAAGTGACATATATAAAAAGGTTGAATATGTCATGAATCGAGAGAAGGGCCTCTATCCAAACACTGATTATCCAATAGGCATACTATATTATATGTTGGGTATACCCATACCGTTATATACTCCTATATTTCTTTGCTCTCGTATGGCTGGTCTGGCTGCTCATGTTCTGGAACAGCATGACGATAACAGACTGTTTCGCCCTCGCGTGATATATAATGGACGGCGAGGTCTGACCATTTAGGCGATAGTGGGTTAGATGTTTACTTATCCTTGGTTATTTCGAAATGCGTTTTACTGTTCTCTGAAGGTGATGATAATTATTCGACGACTTAGATCATTTCAATAGTTTCTTCAAGAATATCACCAGACTCTTCTATTTTAAACGCTCTAATCTCTGGTTGGTCCCTATCTTCTAAGGAGATCAGTACGTATTGTACGTCTAACCATCCACTTTCTAATGCCATACGGACGTCGGTAGGGGAAGGATATGCTTGGCTGTGAGTGTGGGAGTGATAAAAGGCTTTGATATCCCAACCTCGTTTTTCTATCTCTAACATCGCGGTGAGTTGTTCTTGGGGGTCCATGAGGTAGCGATACGGACTATTCGCAGTATTAGTTATGGGGAATATCTGAGAAATTCCCTCCATGTCCCCAGCGAGAATACCACAACATTCGCTCGGATATTCCTGTTCGGAATGGGTTACCATTTTGCTAGACAGATATTTTGTTAATCTCATGAGTATTACCTATAAATCTTTGAAGTCAGGCTAATTTATAATGTATTCGATTCTTTTTCAAGTCCCTGTAAGCTAGGTCATTGTCCGTATAAATATCAAACTGATTCAATGTCTCGGATTGCTGTAAAATTTCAATTCTATTAATCGTATGAGTTATACTTAATGAAGTCGTAATTTTGAGTAGGTAGTTGAAAGTGATTAGACATAAGATGGAATTCGGATATCATCCTCCGTCTGGTTATCGTCAATTCGAGCATATCAGACCGCGAGAGTATCTGTCTGATATGCATCATGCTCTTGATATTGCTTCCCAAAACTTCAATTCGCTTTGGGTTTCGGATCATTTATCCTATAGTGATGAATTTAGATTAGAATGCTGGACTCATTTGACTTGGATCGCAAGTAGATACCCAGGGCCTAGATTGGGTACCATAGTAATGAGTAATTCCTTTCGACATCCTTCTCTAATGGCAAAGATGGCTGCGACAGTACAAATGCTGAGTTCTGGACGTCTTATTTTGGGTTATGGTGCAGGATATTACGAGAGAGAATATCAGGCATATGGCTTTGATTATCCTCGTACTCGTGTCAGAATTGAAATGCTCGACGAAGCGTTACAAGTTATGAAAACACTTTGGACAAAATCACCTGCCATCTTCAAAGGTAAGTATTACTGTCTCGATGGTGCGTTTTCTGAGCCTCGTCCCCAACCTCTGCCGGTTATCATGATAGGAGGGACAGGAGAAAAATATGCTATGAAAGTAATTGCACGACATGCTGACTGGTGGAATGATCTAATTCGTCCTACCGATCAGTTGGCACACAAACTTAAAGTACTTAGACGACATTGTGATCGTGAAGGCCGTGACTTCGATTCAATACGAAAAACGTTAAGTATAAGGTTGATTTTGAATCGATCACATAAGAGAGCATTGGATTTAGCCGGTGATAGCCTAAACACGGATTACCCTCCCATAGCAGGTGATCCTTCGTCAGTTATAGAGCAATTGCAAGAGTATACAGAATTGGGTTTTGATATGGCTATAATCTCCCTGAAGGACTTTCAAGGTCTTAATGATATGAAGCTTTTCGTTGATAAGGTTATGCCTTATTTTAACTAATGTGGATTATAATTATGCAATTGACACACTGCGATTCTCAGTTCAATAGAAATCTTACAACCATGCGTCCTCTTATGTCGCATTGCAATAATTATGGCTTGTGAAACCTGAAAGGCTTTGAAGCTTTTCCTCCCTTAGGGAGACCAAGCGGGACGTTTACATTTAACAAAAACGGTCTGCCTTCCTTTTCAGTTACTGATAAACCGCGGGTAATAGCATCATTGAGAGCAGATTCATCTTCAACCGTCATAGATTCAACTCCAAACCCTTCTGCAATTTTAGCTGGATCGATACCATCTAGTACTACGCCTGCATATTCTCCCGATTGTTTCATTTCTCCTTCAGCCAGCCCAAAAGCATTTGCGACGATTCCATATGCCCTGTTATTTGGAATGATATACATGACTGGGATATTGTGATGGGCAGCGGTCCATAATCCTGAGTCTGCATAATACAGTGAACCATCTCCTACTAGACCTATAACCGGCTTATTAGGAGCAGCTAGCTTGGCTCCAATCGCAGCACCTATCCCGTAGCCCTCGGAACCACCAGCAGGTTTAATATAGATGTTGCGACTAATGTCGTTAGTGGATCTTACGCAATCGAGAGGTACCGCAAATTGTTCAATTGTTATTAGTCCACCTCCTATTTCCTCTAAGGCATTATCCATAGAATCCAGCAAACTTATCGGACCAACAACAGGATATTCACTGTCAAAAGTTTGAGCATCGTTTCTACGTTGTCTACGTAGGAGTTCGGCTCTTTTAAGGGCATCATCACGTCTATCTTTATATCGCTGAGAAGTGGACTCGCTTGAAATTAACTCGTTTAATTGTTCCAGAACTCTCCTCTCATCAGCAAGGACAGCTAGGTCTAGTCCAGGCAAATTCTTGAAATTTTCTACGTCCGAGCCCAGGGCTATAATATTTTTCACATTTGAGAATATCCTGTAATCTTCGAGAGTACCCGCCCCACTATGCCTTACACCTACTGACAAAATGACATCGGGATCAATCGACGCAATTGAGTTTTCCATTCTCCCACAGTGTAGGGGATGCTTTATTGAAACTCCTCTGAGATCTCCGAAAGTAGAAACGACATTCATACCGAAATGTTCGGCTAAATTTGTTGCGAGAGTTTCGGCACCGCTTTTCCAGATACCGTCGCCTACGTAAAGTAGAGGTCGCTTTGCATTATGCAAATAACGAGCTATTTTTTCTAAATCTGCATCCGAAGAATATCCAGCTCTTA
>CAUZEB010000021.1:0-16892 GCA_963578655.1 Dehalococcoidia bacterium
GTCACCTTTCGCTGTGTTAGCGTTACCACCACTATGGATGAAAAAATCAGTGTACAATGTTCTTTTCAAAGGCCATTCCATTTCTGATCTCCACTGGTTGGCACCCATGACAAAAATTTGTACCGGTGACCATTCTGCTACTGAGTTATTTTCTCCCTTCAACCAATATGAAAACCATTCGTCGGCAATGTCGTAGTAACTTATCTCAGCTTGGCTACCGAAATCGATGTCTCCAACCTTTCTATCCCAGTTAACAGCAGTGTGTGTCCAAGGGCCTATAATAATATGTTGGTTATTTCTAGCATGTTTCGTCATACCGTTGGATGACATACCAGTGAATTGTTTGGTTGTCCAAATTTGTTGATCATACCAGCCGGTTGTATTAAGAACTGGCACATCAATGAGATTATGCTTACTCTCGAAACTAAAGTTATCTTCTGTATGGTTGTTGAGCCAGAGTTTCCATTGTTGAGACATGCCGTATATTGAGCTCTCAGGAATATCCTGAATCGGTAGAAACCACAACCATTTAGATCTCTCGTGCTTCATCCATAAAAGATCTGCCTCATCTTGGCATTTCGGACCCCATATTTCTTCATCACGACGTCTTTGGTCAGTGGATAGAGATATAGTCCATGATAGTATCCTGCCAAGTCGTGGCACGGCGCTCAGCTCTCGGTCTAATAAATTTGCAACGCACCCCTGAGGAAGCATTGCAAATAAATGAGGTGGACGTGTGTGTGCTAATTCCCATTGAGTCCATCCACAATAGGAGTTACCGACTGTGCCTACCTTACCTGTTGACCATGGGAGTCTTGCTGCCCATTCCACAGTGTCATAACCGTCTTCGGCATCGTAGTGTTTCCCAGAGTAGAAACCTGGGTGAAAATGCCCGCCAGAGGCATATCGACCTCTCACATCTTGTATTATAGATATATAGCCACGCTCGGCTAGTAACTGAGTCATTTCAATAGAGGTTGGCCTAGACTTGTCGTACGGAGTTCTTTGCAATAGTATAGGGAACTTGTCTGAACTGTCTGGGCGATAAACATCTGCACGGAGGATGGTACCGTCTCGCATCACTACCTTTAAGTTCGGTTCTCGAATTACTTTGAAGGATTTTGCTTTTGATTCTTTAGCTTCCATACGAAATCCCTGTATGTCCGATTAGGTAAATTGGCATCATAACTCTATATATAAATGTGCTGTAGGTAGAGAATCCACAATGTTATATTCTTAAACCTTACCCTTGTATTCATATTGTGGTTGAGGCACGAATTGTATTTATGTATAAAGGTGAAGAGTTCATTGTAAACGGGATGGCAACGAATATAGAGGGTAACAAGGTAAACAGCTCTTGCAAACCATTGTGAGCAGACGGCCTTAAGGTTTACAAACATACCTCAATAGACAATCCTCTAATTCAACTTAATAGTTATCGGCAGTAATTGGCACAGCATTTATAACTGAAAGCAATCTCCGTATTTCTGAAAGAACTACATTAGCGTTATCAGTCATGTATTCATTTACAAGACGATATGCCTCATTGGGTTTGTCTGCTCTTATTAGTGTATTTGCTTCTGTAGCTATCAAATATGAACTTTCGATCAGTGAATCCTGAATAGGTGCCCAAGTGTTTCGAATCAATGCAATTTTTTCTTCGTCGAAGTCCATTTCTTTTCTGGTCTGCTTTTCTAATTGACGGAATAGCCACCACGGACTCCTATCATCCATTTCTTTATCGCCTATACTCAGGATGCTTGGAACCGTAGCTTCAGAAAATGTGGGTAGAAAAATACCTAGACATGGAGAATAGAAGCTACACCAATATATTGGAAGTCTAGAACCGTCATCACATAAATGTGCTATCAGTGTAGCCGCAGTGTTTCCCTTAGTATTCGAGGTATGATGCATACAGACTGAACCCTCAGAGGGCATGGTTGTTCGGTGTGGTTCGCCAGGATTGCTGCCGTCTGAATGGTCCCTAACCAACTTCATCATATCTTGTAATCCAACTGCGTCCTTTAGACTGTCAAGGAAGGTACATAATCGAGATCTTCTGCTGGGTCCGCTTCCGGAAAAGGTTTTCTCGAAATCCATGTACGCATCTCTAAAATTGAAACGGTCTCCTTTGGGTTCAAACCATCCGTTATTAATAGCAGTTTCTTCAGCCGAATTAGACAAACTCATCCAGTCTGTCGCTATAGAATGAGTGTTACTTATTCCGATAGTATTAACCGCGGGTTTAACAGCCCATTCGTGGCCGGCTGATTCGATAATATAGGCTTCACTAGGGTCAGCGACTATAAACCCATTGTCATAATCACTATATTCTGAATTCCCAACGAATCGACCTTGTCCATGCTTCGCAATCAATTCCGTAATTACATCGACAGATTCAGCAGCAGTTTTACCTCTCTCCAAACCAAGTCGCACCAAATCCATTCCGGTCAGTCTGGGTTCTTTGCCCATAGGTAGCCTTGATCTTACGGCTTCGTTTCCTATTACCACCTGATGTTCGTTGAAACCGTGTTCATATCCCCAACACCAGTATGGGCGTGAACCTACATGTCCATATGTAATGTCAACCTGTGGAATATTAGTGAAGTCGCAATTCACTGATTCTCCGTTATTATGATTGAGTCTTTCCGTTTGAGTTAATGGCTGGCATTCCTCAGATTGTCTGTCACTATTTTTGGCGAACAGGGTGTGGCCATCGACGGTTGCATTTGGAAGAGCCACCATAGTGTCGCAACCGAAAAGTTCGTAACTACTTAACTTATTATTTGATACTTTCAAAGATATACCTCCAGTTATGCCTATGGACTTTCTCGTTTGATTATATACTTGTGCCTTACTAGTAATCAGTCTCATTTAAAATGAGAAGCGACCCCGACCGGATTCGAACCGGCGATCTCTGCCTTGACAGGGCAGTGTGTTAAAACCGCTACACCACGGGGCCCCGTTTCTAAACTGTCAGCCGACACCTCTTCGATGAATTCTAGCCCGCGACCGGCTCGTTGGTCAATAGTCATCGTCTTATATTGATATTAATATTGTGTCAGGCGTCGGCATAATTACCGCGAATATGCTGGAGGTATTGCGTCTTTAGGGATATTTCTGATCAGCCAAGTCCAGCTGTATTCAGTGCAGCATCAAGTTTGGAAGGGCTATATCCAACTATTCTCTCGTCACCAATAATCGCCACAGGTGTTGTTCTGTAACCCATTTTAACCAGTCGAGTTAATGCTGCCCGATCCAATGAAATATTAAATTCCTCAAACTGGATTCCTTTTCGTGAAAGGTACACTTTCACCATTTGGCAGGGACCTCAGCCGTTGGAGCTATAAACTTGAACTCCCGTATCGTTCATGACTTTGTTCCTTTCAAATTTCTTATGTAATAACTGTTTGATCTATTCCGAAGCTTGTTCACGCTTTTTAGCGTTGAACTCGCGTTTGCCCCCACTTTCACCAAAAAGTTCTTGTCCTGGTGGAACAGCCTCGTCTATAGTTTGACTGAAATCTGCTCCAGATTCGTATTTGCGAAGAAACTCTTCGCTAACAAAAAACATTCATATACAGAATCCGTCTCGTTCTATGTCTTCATGATGACGCTCACAAGGACATATCTTCTTGCGATCCTCGACGGGATCACCGCTTAAGGGCATTCAAGGGCAATAACGATAGCCGAATTTCCTCTCATTTTCCCCCAATCCTTCTTGCACCACCTTAACAACATCTCGCTCGGGGAAAAATTCATACGGACCTTTTTTAACATAGCCTTCCGAAAATTTTACGGCTCTTTGTAATGCCTCTGGCTCTGTAAACTTCTTTTTTGGACGATTTGCCATGATATTCCTTCTATCAGAGATCTTGCTGGTTAAAGTTGTCAGTAAGACCGCTTCTCATTTTCTTGTGCATATCACAGGACATACGGTAAAACATTTCACTCTGACTTGTGAGTTTAGTTGATAGCGACGGAAGCGCTTGTTTGATTTCATCCATAGTCTTATTATTGGAAACCTCTACGCTAAGTACAGCCGCTGTACCGCATGAGCAGCTGGCTGAAAAAAAGACTTTATGGAAATCCTTATTGGCTGAAAAGTCTACGTCAAAGCCCTTTAGTCGTTTCAGCTTAATATTAGTATCTAGTGAACTAGACACTAAATCACCGATTTCTTTCAGCGTAGGAGGGTGTTCCTTCCTTCTCAACTCAGTTGTTCCATAATTTACGTTAAGTATATAACGAAACTCCTCTATCTTTAGAGTAACGTCCCTTGATTCGAATAACCATGTATTTCTTAAGTCTCCGATAAATCCTTGGTAATATGTTAACAAAGCAAAGGCAATTATCACAAGGGCAGTTGTATACATATAGGCATAAAGATAAAATCTATACTAGTGCGTGCTTCTTATTTTAGGTTTCCCAGGCACTACGGTAGTCTAACTGGTCATTATCATTACAGACGTATAAATCATCTGGAGAGACGCTTCTGTCTTGATTTCGGCACCCGAAGTTAGCGGTGCATCTATCTTTTGCATTCTTGTATGGACAACGCCAACTCGACACTTTTTCAACGCTTTTGGACATGTCCTTAAAGATGTCATGAAGACGTTCTATACTGGCCTTGTAACTTTTCCTATCAACCTCTTGCCGCATGTAACCCTCATCTTAGGTTATTCTAATTAAGTGGTAGGTGAATGTATTTATTCATTTAATTGTTGGATACCGACGAAGGTTTTAGCGAGTTCTACACAAGATATCGCGTCTTTACCGTATCCGTCGGCGCCCATATCATCTGCAAATTCTTGTGTTAATGGTGCGCCCCCGACCATTATTTTGACTTCATAGCGTAGCCCTATCTCTTCAAAGGCATCTATAGTCTTGCCCATATTAGGCATGGTTGTGGTTAACAAGGCCGACATTCCCAGAATGTCAGCCTTGTGTTCAGATACCGCTTCTATGAATGTATCCGATGTTGTGTCTACTCCAAGATCGTGAACTGTAAAGCCGGATCCTCTTAACATCATGATGCAAAGATTCTTACCTATGTCATGTAGATCTCCCTTTACAGTACCCATTATGATAGTTCCAATTGGCTTTACACCAGAGGCTGACAGAATGGGTTCTATGTGTGCCATCCCTGCCTTCATGGCACGGGCAGCAACTAAAACCTCAGGGACGAAGATGAAATTGTCTCTAAATTTAATCCCCACAATAGCCATGCCAGATATGAGACCGTCATCCAATATAGTATTGGCGGAAAACCCGGAGTCTAGAGCTTTTCTTGTTAGGCGATCTACTTCATGTTGATTACCTATTATGAGGTTGTGAGCCATTTCGTGCATTAACGGGTCTGAGTCGTTGAATAGACTTTTAATGTGATTCAACTCAAATGGCTTGGCGATATATTGAAGTTCCTTTTTCAAACCATCATGTGTAATGGGCATGTGCTTTCCTTCTCAGCATTTAGATACAGCCCTCCATCGATTGTGGTCAGCTATACATAAAAATATGATGAATATAAAGATTTTATCAGTTAAATTTAAATCTATCCACTTTGGATGGGGGAAGTGGTATCTTCATGGAGCATATTAGACATGGGACGAATGGACATTTACGATAGTAAAGATTTTACAGCACTTTAAAAGCTAGCCTCCTTACTTTAAAAGCTAGCCTCCTTGTTCTTCATGCCATTTTATGACTGATCTAGGAATTTCAAGTAGGTTTTCAAGCTTTGTAGCCAGGGGAATCGCACATTCTGGAGCTATCAAATTTACGCCGGCGTCTAAAGCCCTGAACACTTCCTCTCGGACCTCTTCAGGTCCGCGAGCGTACAGAGTCTCGGGATTATTTATGTTACCAATCATAGCTATTTTGCCTTCAACGGCGTCCATAGCTGATTGAGGATCATTCTTAGAATCAAAATGGAAAGCTGCCATGCCAGTTTCAGCAATATATTTCATTCTGTCT
Source organism: Dehalococcoidia bacterium (assembly GCA_963578655.1). Taxonomy (GTDB): domain Bacteria; phylum Chloroflexota; class Dehalococcoidia; order Lucifugimonadales; family CAUZEB01; genus CAUZEB01. The sequence continues at coordinate 5,977 of CAUZEB010000021.1, forward strand.
AGAGTATTACCACAAATATGAAGTATTAGAGGTACCGTGAGACGTTCTGCCATTTCCATATGTAGTTCTTGAAGAAATCTCCTGTAATAGTCGCCACTAACCAAGTCTCCTGTCGCGTGATCTGGAAAAGTTAATATGTCTGCCCCTGCGTCAATTTGTGCTTCTCCAAAGAGAATGGAAATCTCCTTTAACTTGTTTAGCCCTTTTTTAACCAGTGTAGGATCGTCAACAGTACTTACAAGAAAACTTTCCACACCGAATACATGGTAAGCTAGAGTCCATGGCCCCATAGTTTTCCCTATAACTGCAACTCTGTTGCCAAATTCGGATCTCAAAATCTCTATTGATTTTGTAATTGTTCGATTATCAGGATGATCAAGGAAATCGGGGGGGATTGAGATGTCATCTGGTCCTTTCCAAATTGGATTGTACATGCGCACTGTTGGCCAATTATCTTTTCCTTCCCACTGCATTTCACAATTCAACGCGGAGGATTCTTGAATAATAGTGAAATACGGCATTACGGAATCAAATCCCAGTATTGTATGGCCCGTAGCGGCTAGGCGAGCAGCCATTTCGGGATCACGGCACGCGTCAGGAAATGGAGCATCAACCATATCCATGAGTTCCACGGTAGCCACACTTGTTGGATTAGCTACAGGAGTACGATCGACTGGAGCGCCTGAAAGGGCATTTAATACCCGTTCTCTTGGTGTCATTGTCTCTATTATGGCCATTTAGTGACCTCCTTTACCATCATAAAACCAGAATATTTGATATTTACTTTAGAGCTCTCATAGAATAGGGATTTATGGGTTTAACTTGATCGTCTATTAAAGCAAAAACGTTGTTCTCAGTTAAGCTACATAGGTGTGAAACCTAGAGTTCCAGTAGTCATTTGTCCTCGTAATGCTTCCGCAGCGATCATGCCTTCCACGCTGGAAATGTTTCGTGAAAAGGGTAGTAGTAATCTCATGATGTCGTCGTGGCGTTGACGACAGGAAAACGACACTTCTGTATCATTAACCTTGTCCATTTCACCGTACCGAATGAAACCTGCTACTATCATACGAATACGTATAGCTTTGTTAGATGCATCACCATCACCAGATATCTGGTACAACCATTGCTCATCTTGTTGAACGGCGGTTGCTTGGATAGTTAATGTACTCTTTGTGTCTCTGATAGTCATTGCATTATCGCTTGGGGAATATTCCGGGTCCTTATTCACAGCTTGGTTAAGTAGGAATTTCGCAGGTCTGAAATGTAAATGTCCGCAGGGGAATTCTACTTGATTGTGAGTTCCTGCAATTGGAACCATACCTCCAAGAGAGACGAGCTGATTTCTGATTTGACGAATCCTTTCATAGACACCTTGCCTTCTACTGAATGTCCAGACCGTACAAATCTTATCTTTTAGATAAAGACTTATGCTGACATCATGAAAGTATTTGTCTACGGGTATAAGTTCTATACATGTTCCGTATTGTTCCAGAACGTCGGAGAGTCGGAAAGGTATTTGGTTTTTACCAAGAGTCATTAGGTTTCCCTTTTCTTACTATTTGAGAGATTTCATGTTCTAAATAGAACTATGTTTCAGTTTTTAATAGCCTTGGCTAAGGCCCTGATATGCTCAGGATTTGACCCGCAACAGCCTCCTAGTATATTTACTCCTAGGTCGATTAATTGTAGGAATCCTTGGACCATGTAGTTAGGTGATTCAGGGTATATAATTTCACCGTTTTTCATAGACGGTATACCTGCATTTGAGTGGATTAATAGGTAATCATTTGTAACTGCTCGTAATTCAGTTGCCAATTCAACCATTACATCTATCCCGTTACCACAGTTTGCACCTACTACGTCAGCCCCTGCTTCTTTCAAGGCGACAACTCCCGTTTGAGGCGTCACACCCATCATGGTAAAGAAACCCCTTGGTCCTTTGTCATAGGTTAGAGTAGCCATAACGGTTAGGTTCGTATTTTCCTTGGCGGCTTTTATTGCCAGAACGGATTCTTCTATAGAAGTCAGTGTTTCTATAACGACAGCATCAGCGCCCCCTTCTTCTAGGGCACATACTTGTTCAGTGAAAACGCTTAACATCTGTTGTTCTGTCACTGGCCCAAGCGGTTCTAGAAATTCCCCCGTGGGGCCGATCGAACCTACTACATAACAATCTGGTGGAGTTTGGCTTTTTGCGTGTTCAGCTGCCAAACGATTGATCTCTTTTACTTTGTCGCCTAAACCGTATTTATCTTGCATGAATCTGTTGCCACCAAATGAATTGGTTAGAACCAAGTCTGATCCAGCGTCAAAATATTCACGGGCCATACGTCTTATAACTTCAGGATGGCTGATATTAAATTCTTCTGGACAACCGCCAGGCTCCAGCCCATGGGCCTGGAGATATGTACCTGTGGCTCCATCCGATATTAAAATATCACCTCTATCGAGTCGATCCAGAATTGTCATCTTGTTTAGCATATGAAACCTCTATTATTGGTGGTAATTGGACCCGTAATGAGTGGATTGCAACAAGCAATACACTTGTCAAACTGGAAGAATTGAAATCGAAGTTCCGGTGATAGCATGACTTTAAAAATTCACTGTTCAAATGAACCTGCAGCTGATAGATTATGGTGAGGTTCTGGGGATTTCCCGTGTTGTTAGTTAATAGGTATCGGCTATCATGAAAATCACAAGATTCATTTACATTGGACCTTTTCGTCTACTCAAGATACATCATATCAGTAAAGATGGGAAGAGATATGATTGCTTATAAACTCTTCCAGGTATACGCACGTGTAGCGAATTATGATTGATAAATTATTTGATGTCACTAAATTTATGTAAATTTAGTGTTCGATGTAGTAATCGGGAGATAGATATGGCTAAAGCCTTGGTGAACAAAATAAACCTTTATTACGAAATAAGCGGAGAGGGATTCCCCTTGGTTTTCTGCCATGAATTTGCAGGTGACTTTAGGTCATGGGAATCTCAGGTTAGATTCTTCAGTAGGCGATACAAAGTTATAACATATAATGCCCGGGGATACCCTCCTTCCGATGTCCCGAATGACCTAGATATGTATAGTCAAGAACAGGCAGTTGAAGATTTATTTGGACTTTTAGATTATCTTCAAATAGACAGAGCGCACATTGCCGGATTGTCGATGGGGGGAAATGTTGCTCTGAATTTTGGTATCGTGCATCCAGCTATGACAGCATCATTGATAATTGCTGGTACAGGCACTGGTTCCACTGCACCCAAGTTATTCAAAAGGAATTTAGAAAGATTTGCGCAATCCATGGATTCAGAAGGAATGCAAGGGATGATTGATTATGCTAATGGTCCCACTCGGATTCAACTGCTCCGTAAAAATCCGCGTAGCTGGCAAGAATTCCGTGCCCAATTTTTTCAGCACTCAAGCGTAGGATCAGCTATGACCTTTAGAGGAGTTCAAGGTAAACGAGCTTCTATTTTTTGTTTAGAATCAGAACTTAGTTCGTTAGATGCGCCTGTCCTTATTATGGTTGGAGACGATGATGACCCTTGTATTGCACCAGGGATATTCATGAAAGAATATATTCCATCGTCTGGTTTGGTGGTTTTCCCTCAGTCCGGACACGCTATCAATTTGGAGGAGCCAGATTTATTCAATAGAACTGTGCAGGATTTTTTAATGGCTGTGGAATCAGGTCAGTGGACAGTAAATACTAAAGGATGTGAATCAGGATCATTAATTTGAAAGAAATTATCAAAGAGTGTAGATATGACTTAATCTCCTTTCTGACACTTTTCGCTAGACGATTAAGAGATAACGGTTTGCCGGTGGGACCTGGCAAAGTCAGTGATTCTGTGGTTGGTCTTAGATCCATAAACCTTATCCACAAAGAGAAAGTGTATATGGTACTTTTAACGATCTTTTTGTCTAAACAAGAAGATCGTCTTCTATTTGATCGTCTTTTTCATGAGTTTTGGGGATTTAAACCTGATTGTCGAGAAGCTGACTCTCGTTCTAGGTCAACTGAAGAGCCAAGGTCCCGTATACCAGAGACTGCTACGAATAGGATAATACGAGCTATAAGCTATGTCAACGTAAAAAGAGAGGTTGTAGAGCCGCTTCATACTCGTGCCAGTATCAACGAATTAGTCACAGCAAAAAATAGATTGCATCTCCAAAGACAAGAATTATCAGAGTTTAATGTTATAGCAGCAAGCATAGTCAAATCCTTGACTTCAAGACCTGCAAGGAGACTTAAAAGACATAAGAGTAAGGGTGTTGTAGATATGCGCAGGATTTTGAGACAAACCCCGAACACTGGGGACGATTTCGCTAAGCTTCCTCGTCGTCATAGAGGTAAAAAGGTTCCACGATTATTGGTCTTACTGGATGTAAGTGGATCTATGGACAAGAATACGAACTCGTTGTTGCAACTGATATACGCTATTTCCAAATACACAAGCAGAATAGAAACTTTTGTATTCAGCACGAAAATCAGTAGAGTTACTTCGATACTTAAATTGTCCTCATTTGAAGATGCAATGGACGGTATTTCGTCACTTACTCCTCAATTGTCCGGTGGGACGCGCATTGGGTACACGATAGATAAAATGAATTCTGATTATCGTTTTCTCCAAACACGCTATACAAATGTAATCATAGTCAGTGACGGTTGGGATACAGGTGAACCTATTACGGTGTCAAGGGCATTGAGAAGTATGAAGAGACGAGTTCAGCGGATTATATGGTTGAACCCACTTATGGAAACGAAAGATTATGAACCTCTCACCAGATGTCTACTCGAAGCAAAACCCTTTATTGATCACTTTATTTCTTCCTCAAGTTTTTCTGGTCTCCGCAAACTCGCTCGCGTACTACGTCATTAGCAAGAAACCTATGGGAAGACCACCCTAGTTCCTACATATACGATGATTGAGGCAGTGTGTCAATTTCCGCTCTATGGCATTTAATTGTACGGTAAAGATATGATTTTGAATTAAGACATTCAAAAGTGTGCCGATATACATATCGGAGCTATGATGGACTAAGTAAATATATTATTAGCTAAGATCCTTTAATCGATATGATACCTAAAAGGTTGTAGAGAGCATACCAAACAACGAGTGTCAGCACCTAGGAAAACCTTGCCCTACAAATGCCGTCTGTGATACAGCTAGGGTACTCTTTCGATAATTATGATAATTTGAATTCCTAATTATTTTTCTAGATAAAGGGTTTAACTATGAATCAGAGGCTAACTTTGTTCTTGGCATGTTTGATTTTCATGTCTGTTGCTTGCAGCTCCACTGAATCTTCCATCGTATTCACCTCTAATCGGGATGGTAACTGGGAAATCTATACAATGGATTCCAATGGTGGGAGACAAGAAAATGCTACTAAGAGTCTCGATGATGAAATGTCTCCTAAACTTTCACCTAATAAGAAATTGATATCATTCCTCTCTGGTTTAGGATTAGAAAAACAAATCGAAATAATGGATTTTGAGAAGGACACACGTGTTCGATTGGGCCTTGGTGAAGGTACACATAGTGACCATTATTGGTCTCCTGCTAGTGATAGAATAGTGTACGTTGAGAGCGAAAAAGACATCGGTTATTTATTTACTGTTAACGTTGACGGGAAGGAGTCCTTACAGCTGACTTCCATCCCGTCTTCTGATCTTGGGACATGGTCCGCAGATGGGAATGCCATTGCATTCTCAGTATCTACCGGGCCACTACAAGGCATTTGGACTCGTAACCCTAAAGGAGTCAATGAAGTTCGCTTATCCGAAACGCCCGATTATAGTCCTGTATGGTCACCTGATTCCAAAAGGATTGCATTTATATCTTTGAGGGATGGCAATCCAGAGATATATGTAATGAAATCAGATGGGAGTGAACAGAAACGGATCACCAGAACTGATGCTGGTGAGTCTCAACTCTCTTGGTCACCTAATGGCAGACAAATTCTGTTCGTGTCTGAAAGGGATGGCAATCCAGAGATTTACACTAGTAATATCGATGGAACCAGCCAAACTAGGCTTACATTTAATGATGTCATAGATGAGAGTCCGGTATGGTCTCCCGGTGGTCGACGAATAGCTTTTGTCTCGTTCCTAGACGGGGATTCAGAAGTCTTCGTCATGAATGCAAATGGCGAAGACCAGATACGTCTTACCAGTAACGATTCTGAAGACCTTAGTCCCTCGTGGTAGGCATCTTGTAACAGGTAGGAATGTGTTACTATATTGAAACTATAGAAGATGAACAAACGAATATAAAGATAACGAGATCCCCCAATGCCGGCCAACTCCTCCATTCCAGATTCAAGTGACATGTCCACCTATAAGCTGAAGGAGCCTTATAGACGTATAGTGGTTAAGGCAGGAACTAGCCTACTTACAAGTGGGACAGGCAGTCTTAACTTGGATATTATGTCAAATATTGTTGGTCAAATAGCTAGTCTTCACTGTAAAGGTGCTGAAACTTTGCTCGTCTCTTCCGGTGCTGTAGCTGCAGGGAGAAACGTTTTAAGCTTGGCTCAAGACGGTAAGAACATTTCGTTTAGGCAGGTTCTAGCTGCGGTAGGACAAGGCCGTCTTATGCATGTTTACCAACAATTATTTTCAGCATACGATATAGGGGTCGGCCAGGCATTGCTATCTCGAAAAGATTTAACCGATAGACTTGGATACCTTAATGTGCGTAATACACTTTTAGCTCTCTTGGATCACAAGATCGTACCAATTATTAATGAAAACGATGTAGTTTCTATAGATGAGCTAATAAATGAAGGTTTCGGTGATAACGATACCCTGTCGGCCTTAGTGGCTAATTTAGTAGATGCCGATTTACTCATTATGCTAGGTGAAATGGACGGTTTATTTACTTCAGATCCTAACGTTGATCCTAACGCTAAACTCGTACAAGTTGTGGATGAAGTTAATCAAGATGTGGAGTCTATGGGAGGTCCGTCTAGAGATGGTAAAGGTAGAGGAGGTATGACTACGAAGATAGAGGCTGCCCGTATGGCAGCCGTAGCTGGTGTAGACGTTGTGATAGCTAACGGTCAAGAAGTGGACGTCGTCATGAGATTGATTGACGGTGAAAGTATTGGAACCTTCTTTCCTGCAACCAGGACAAAAATGGAAAGCAGGAAAAGATGGATGCTAAGCGGATTATCTACCAAAGGAGAAATATTAGTTGATGACGGAGCCGTCCGTGCAATTTGCACAAGGCATCGCAGTCTTCTCCCTGCTGGTGTAATTGATATTAGAGGATCTTTTGATAGAGGAGAGATCGTTTCGATATTGGACACTAAAGGCAAGCAAATAGCAGGTGGAATAACTAACTATGGTTCTGATGATTTAGCAAGCATTAAAGGTTTACACTCGGATAATATAGAAATGACTTTACAGCATAGCTATGGTGACGAGGCAGTGCATCGTAGCAACATGGTCATACTATAAAATAGACTTTGGGAGATGTTTTGTAATGCAAACGTCCGCAAATGAATTAAGCATTAAAGTAAAAGACGCGAGGAAAGCGGCACGTAAATTGTCCAATACGGCAGGGTGGGTTAAGAATCAGGCTCTAGTGAATATAGCTGAAACCCTTATCTCTTCCAATGGCAGCATACTGAAGGCCAACGAAAAAGATTGCGAGAAAGGACAATCTGATGGCATGTCAGAAGCTTTATTGGATCGCTTATTTCTTGATAACGAGAGGTTGGAATTACTTGCTTCGGATGTCCATGCAGTGGCTACTCTCCCGGACCCTGTGGGTGAGACAATTGATATGCGCATTATGCCTAATGGACTACAGGTTGGTAAAAGAAGGGTCCCCATGGGAGTAATAGGAGCCATATATGAGAGCAGACCCAATGTGACAGTTGATATATCTGTACTTTGCCTCAAATCTGGAAATGCTGTAATTCTTCGCGGAGGTAAAGAGTCGATACACACAAATAAGGCACTAGTCAAAATAATTAGGGACTCTGTGCTTTGTTCCGGTATGCCAGAGAATGCCGTTCAGTTTATAGAGACCGCTGACAGAGATATCGTGGGTAGAATGCTTAAAATGAAAGGTGAGATTGATCTGATAATCCCTCGTGGGGGCGCAAATTTAATCCGTCGTGTATCTGAAGAATCGACCGTGCCTGCTATAACTGGGGGTATTGGCGTCTGCCACACATATGTTGACAGATCTGCCGACATCGATATGGCTTTGAATGTTGTGTTTAATGCCAAAGTCCAGCGTCCTTCTGTGTGTAATGCACTTGACACGCTAATAGTTCATTCAGATATAGCATCCGAATACTTACCTAAGATTGGGAAGTTGTGGTTGGATGCCGGCGTGGAAATGCGATGTGACCTTGCTAGCTTGAAGGTCTTGAGGTCTGTGGTGGGATCTAATGCAATTCCAGCTGGTCAAGACGATTGGGGTACAGAGTACTTGTCATTAAAAGCTTCTATTAAAATCGTTGATTCCATAGATGAAGTTATTGATCATATAGAAACTTATGGTACAGGGCATTCAGAAGCCATAGTGACAGAGGATTACTCAGCAGCTATGAAATTCTTAAATGAAATAGATTCTAGTGCAGTAATGGTAAATGCCTCAACACGATTCAACGACGGAGGAGAGTTTGGTTTGGGCGCTGAAGTAGCCATAAGTACTAGTAAATTTCACGTCAGAGGCCCTATGGGTCTTAGAGAGTTAACATCATACAAATGGATAGTACTGGGTGCAGGTCATGTCCGTGAATAGAACTCTAATCGAAGGCTAAATAACTGAATATGAGGGATGTATCTACGGGAGTTATTGTGCATCATGCAATTTGCTCATCTCAATAGCGAACCACAACGCCATCCCGCCACCCCGGTCATCATAACCGCTTATAGCCGGTCTGTTCAGATATCCTGACTTGTTTTTATAGACTCCACTGCTCGCACAGACGTCGATTATTTTACCGTCATTATCTATACGCTCGATAACGCCTTTCCATGCTAAATTGAGTAATGTTAGATACTGAGGACCTAACCAGCCGAGACGTATCCCTTTTGCTACAGAATATCCTATCATTGAGGTGGCAGAGTGTTCGTGATAAGAACCTCTATAGTTAAGTAATTGTCGGAACATACCAGATGGCTCCTGAGTTAATATTAATCCATCCAGCAGCTTAACATGCATTGCGATTATGCTATCTCTATGAGAATTATTTTCTGGCATGTAAGTTAAGACTTCTGACAGTCCTAATGCAGCGAATCCATTACCTCTACCCCAGTAGTAGGGAGTAGATCTACTATGCCAGTATAAACCGTTATTCTGTTGGGTTTCACAGTGCAATAACATGTTAATAGCTATCTCTATATAGGCGGTGTCATTTGTTATACGGTACGCTCGTCCTAAAATTGTTCCTACGAGAAAGAGATCTTCTGCACGAAATTCTGGGTCAGCTGGGAAAGGAGGCTTACCGTAACCCCTGCAGGTGAAATGTTGTGCTGAATGCAAGAGTAAATCAGAATGAGTACTATCATTGGTGATTTCTGCGAGCTCATCGGCCCAGAGCACTGCGCCTAGATTATGAGTTTCTACACTATTTCTGAACAATTCGAGAGGTTCTGATAGGTATGGCGTGATCATTTTAATTATGTCGGGGATAGGATTGCGAATTGTATCATCCATGGTCCATAAACGTAAGCGCCCGCTTAGTCCTATGCCTTGAGTGTACATTAGTGGTGATTCGAATTTGTGTCCGTATGATCCAGCTAATATTGATGCTATGTTTTTGGGGGATCGTGACCCTAGTGAGAGCAAGTTTAAGCGTGCGGACGAAGGATTCGGTGCTGGATTTTTTGCTAATGCATACCAAATTTGGTTTAATTGATTGGGGAGATGATTTTCTGGTGTTGTTAGCCGAAGCCCTGGAATCGTGTGAATGTCGGGTTGGTTTTCAATTCCTAAGCTACCAATAAGACTGTCCTCTTCAGCTATATCGCTGCGGCGTAAATGTACGAATTGTTCAGTTGCTGGCAAATTAGCTTCCAGAGATACTAGATGACCAGGAATTAATTCTATAATTAAATCGGGAGCTAGAAAGCAAATCCAACGCCATAGATATCGTACTTCAGGATTAACTGGATCGTAGAAGAATGCATTTGAGGGAGGGTAACCCGATAATAAGTTTCCCCCTTTTGCATTTTGAGGAGCTTTTGCTGTTGTAAGTCCGTCTATATTCGCACATGGAATAGCGCTTATGGCCAATTTCTTGGTTATAATATCATCTGTTTCTAAAAAGACTCTCAGAGCCTGGAGTACCAATTCAACCTCTTCAGTGTAACCTGAGAGTCCTCCCAACAGCAGGACTCGACTTTGACCGGGTTTTATTAGATAGGAATTCCTATCTAATAAAACAGGTATAGGCGTACCTGCGGAAGTTATACCACAGGCTGACACCGTCCATATATCAGGTCTCCTATTGGCATAGCTGGCGACTATTTCGTCGATGGTTAATGAAAGCTCTGGCATGAATATGTTCCTTCAATCCGATAGAAACAGGGTCCTCAGATTACAGTATAAACATTGAGGCAGTTAAATTCATAGTGGACGTAATCATGCGAAATTGTAACAGATCAGGATGTCAGAATTGATCTAATCCCTGATGGATTTACGGATTCGGTTAGTAATCATTGGGGTGACATTAGAATATGATTCTTTTCGTGAGCTCGGGAAAGTTATTTTTAGGAGAGTTGACTAGCTTGGATACTTCGTACATTCTCATTTCATTTGAAGGGTATGGAGTGAGAATATTTGATAACGTCCTCATATCTTGGATTTGTGGATCTAGCCATAGATCTTCAGCCTGATCGGTCAAAATAACTGGCATACGTTTATGTATATGTCTAGTG
>CAUZEB010000022.1:0-16856 GCA_963578655.1 Dehalococcoidia bacterium
CTTACAATTCCTCTCATGGTAACATTTACCGTCTCAGGATCTCTAGCAATGTTCTCACAGGCACTGATTAACGTCGTCTTCTTCTGAAGGACTTCAGTTGGGGAAAGGTTTATTCCGTGCCATGCGTTTCCAAAGAGAGCGGCTCGACGTATAGCACCATCAGTGTTGCCCCCAATCCAAATAGGGGGGTAAGGGTACTGAATAGGTTTGGGGAAAAATTTCATACCAGAAATTGAGAAATGCCGACCTTTGTACTCGGGTATTTCTTGTGTACAGAGAACTTGAAAAATTTCTATGTGTTCATCAGTCACTGACGCTCTTTCTGAATATGAGGCACCTATCGATTCAAATTCTTCTACCATCCAGCCAAGTCCGATCCCGACTATACTTCTACCACCAGATAACACATCTAAAGTAGTTATCATCTTAGCATTCAAAATAGGGTTACGGAACGGAAGCACTAACACACTAATACCCAATCGTATATCACGAGTCATGCCAGCTATATAACTTAGGGAAGATAACGATTCTAAAAGGTTCTGAGCTTCAGGGTCGGAAAGACCGGGTCCAAATTGTTCAGGGTAACGATCAGAAAGATCCGAAGGGAAAACTGTCCGATCACTCACCCAAATAGAGTCGAACTTGCAGGACTCTATAACCGGAGTAAGTTTCCTCAAATATTCGGCTTGTCCTGGGCCGTCTGAAACAGGATTAACCGAATTAGTCACTGCGATACCGAACTTCATTGAATACCTACATCAAGAAACTCCCATTTGCATGGGACATATCCTATTATTGCAATCAAGAATCGGCCAACATGGCTGACAAGCGTCTCATAGCCAATTTTGTATTGCCCATCTTGAACTCAGGTACATTTTCAGAAGGATGACTCACTTTTAAGCACATGAAAATAGGGCCATCCTCATCCATTATGTCAGGAAGCTCGCTGGCAAAATCTTCCAAATTATCGAATTCGTAGCTGTTAGTTATTCCAGACGCCCTCGCAATACCAGATAGATTATACTTCTGACTTCCTGGAACAGGTTGGCCGCCCGTAGTGAAGTAAACTCCATCATCAAATACGATATGTACCAGATTTCTCGGTTCTTGACCTGCAGTAGTAACTAGAGATCCTAGGTTCATAAGTAAGGAGCCATCACCATCCAGAATGATTATTCTTTTATCTGGTCTCGCTAACGCTAAACCCAAACCTACTGATGATGCTTTGCTCATTGCACCGTATATGGGGAGATCTATTTCCGGCTTTTCGGATACAAGGCCCCAATATCTACTAGGAGTCATATGCGTTACCACGATCGCGTCTTCTCTTTCCCTTTGTATTATCTTCGCTGCCTCAAGTGAAGGTATCATTTTAAAGACTCCAAATTTTTACTGGTAAACTTATTCATCAGTGGATTCTAAACCTAAGTGCTATACAATTCAAGATTATGCCTTAGATGATCTAAGGCTTTTACATCTAGATGGGCCTCTGTATATTGAACTCTCGGGTAAAGTTTCTATAACATTCAAAGCATCCAACGCTCTGTTAGCCAAAAAGACTACGACATCCTCAATACTTTTAGGTTTTAAGTAGAAGGCTGGTACAGGTGGTAAAACCGTAACGCCCATACGAGACAGCGAAGCCATATTGTCTAAATGAATAGTGTTTAATGGGGTTTCTCGAGGCATTATGACCAGAGGCTTCTTTTCTTTCAAGCAAACGTCAGCTGCTCGCCTAATTAAGTTATCAGAAAATCCATGTGCAATAGCTGACAACGTAGCCATACTACATGGAACTATAATCATACCCGCTGTTGGATATGTACCACTAGCTATAGGTGCTCTAAGATCACCATTTGGGAAATGAGTAAAGTGTTCGTATTCACCCCATTTCTCCAGTGACTCTCCCCATGATTCTTCCATTTCCTCTTGCCACACCATTCTAGCCGCAGTTGATGTAACCACAATCACGAATCTTTCATTCAAAAGGAGGTGATCTATAATGGACTGTGCAAGAATTGAACCACTCCCGCCAGTGATACCGACTATAATTGGATCTTCATTTCTTTCAGACAAGGAATTCCTCCTCCAATCAGTCAAATGAGTAATGCTGCTAGAGTACCTAGAAACATAGTCGTGGACACATATCCGTTAATCCGAAAGAAGGAAGAACCTAAATTTAAAATATTCCCAGGATTAACCAAATAATACTTATAAAGTAATATTACAGCTGTAAGGAAACAGCCTATGAAATAGGGGAAAGACAAGTCCATAAATACCCCGAGCGCAATGAAACATCCAACTGATAAGGTATCAAACGATCGAGCAATTATAAATGCCGTACTAATACCAAATTTCCTCACCACTGAATGCAGATTACTACGGGTATAAAATTCACTGTCCTGGACATGATATATGACATCAAAACTGCCTGCCCATAGAGCCACAGCTAGTGAAAGTAAAACGGGTTCCCAAGCTAAGCCACCTTTCACTCCTATCCAGGCTGCAGAGGGCGCAATTGCTAACGCCCATCCCAGCATAAAGTTTGCTGTCCAAGTGAATCTCTTGGTAAAAGGATAAAAACAGAGATAAACAACTACTAGAGGGCATAGAGACAGAGCGAGACTATTTAGATGATATGACGAGAATGTCAGGAGTAAAAATGACAGACATGACAGTATGTACACATCCACTAATTTTAATGTACCGGCTGGCAAATGTCTGTCCTTTGTCCTTGGGTTCGAAGCATCAATATGTCTATCTATGATTCGATTCATAGCCATCCCAAATGTACGAGCACCAATCATGGCTAAGGTAATCCAAATAAACTTATCTCCTTTCGGCAAACCTTCGGACGCTAACATCATACCTATATAGGCAAATGGTAATGCGAAGATAGTTTCTTTGAATTTAACGGATTCAAAGAATAGAGGTATTTTACGCATTCAGACAGCTATCCTGCTTTGAATCATATTCCATACTCAATCCATTTTAAATCAACTAGTTTCTTCAATTCGTCGTTCATAACGATATCAGGAGGCCATTCTCGAGTCCTACCGTCTAACACACCTTTAGAAGTCGCATCGATACCCATTTTGCTGCCAAATTTAGGTGTTTGACTAGAGTGGTCTAAGTCATCTATGGGACCATCAACGAAAACCACATCGTTGGACGGATCTATATTGCTAGTCACCCTCCAAGTAACTTCCGACAAGTTTTGAACATCAACGAAATGGTCTACTACGATTATCGATTTCGCTAACATAAGTAACCCTAATCCCCATAAAGCGTACATGACTTTCCGAACATGCCCCGGATATTCCTTTTTCATGGACACTATAACTAAATTATGAAAAATACCTTCTGCCGGCATATTGATATCAACAATTTCTGGGAGCGTCAATTGAAGCGCCGGGAGTAGCAGTCTTTCAGCAGCTTTTCCCATAAAAAAATCTTCGGTAGGCGGCCTGCCAACCATAGTGGTATGGTAAATAGGATCTTTCCTGTGCGTAATGGCTGTAACATGAAAGACGGGATAGTCTTCAAGCAAGGAATAATAGCCTGTGTGATCGCCAAATGGCCCTTCAGGTCTGAGTTCACCGATATTTATATAACCTTCTATAATAAATTCTGCATCGGCTGGAACTTCTAAGTCTATTGTCTTACACCTGACCATTTCCACAGGTTTTCCTCTAATAACCCCAGAAACAGTTATTTCATCCATATCGGGTGGGAGCGGCAAAGCCCCACACCAAGTAGTGACTGGATCTCCACCGATCGCCACGGCCACATCCATTTTTCTAGGTCCTAGTGCTTGATAATTCCTATAGTGGTGTGCCCCTATTTTATGAGTCTGCCAGTGCATGCCAGTTGTTTGCTTATCATATATTTGCATTCGGTAAATCCCTACGTTACGATGGCCAGATGCTGGATCCCGTGTAATGACTAACGGTAATGTAATATAACGTCCACCGTCCATTGGCCAACATTTCAACGCAGGTAGGATTGTTAAATCTATCTCCTCTCCTGTCAGGATTACTTCTTGGCAAGTTCCTTTACTAACAATTTTAGGTTGCGATCTAACCAATCCTATAATATCTCCTGCCGCATTGAGTTTATTTAGCAATCCCTTCGGTGGGCCTTCGACAATAGCCAGCAATTTTCTAACCCGATCGGTCAATTCGTCCATATGATCTACACCTAACGCCCAGGCAACGCGCTGATGACTTCCATACAAATTAATGAGGAGGGGGACATCATATCCTTCCACATTTTCAAACAACAGAGCGGGTCCTCCAGATTTAACAACTCGGTCAACTATCTCCGTAATTTCAAGGTCACGGCTAACTCGCACTTTTATGCGCCGTAATTCCCCGCGCTCCTCAAGAAAATCTATAAACCCTCTTAAATCCATGGCTTTACTTATGGTCATGTATTTTACTAAACCTCACATAAAATCTCGCTTTGGAGACAGTATCTGTCACGCCCTACTCTATGCTATATCTTGTAACAGATTTATGGCAACCTTTACGATAATTCAAGACATTCTCTATTCAAATGAAAACCCGTACGCTATATGGCGACTATATGAATGAATGCGATGCACAACGGGTCTTAACACATAGAGTACCCAACGAAATTTAGTTCTATAAAGAAAGAGGATTAACTGATTCGCAGATCAGATGACGATATATCAATTCTAAACACATCCTCTGATATGGGAATAAATAAGGATTCAAATCCGCTAGGGATTGATAGGTCGGAAAGGGTCTGGAATGATTTTTTATTGTATCGACCTGCCACCAAAAATTGACAAGCCATTTTTTTTATGTCGTCTAATGATTTGAGCAGACCGCTATATCCGGATAGGTAATAATTGGTATCTAGTATTCGGAATGCGGTATCAATACCGATTACAAAAGTACATCCTGGAAAAAGTTTCGCCTTTTCCTCAAATAAGACAGCATCTGTGATAACCACATCTCCTTTGCCATAAAACTGCATTAGCCTATTACATATTTCAGCCTTATTTAGGCTGGGTTTATCAACATTACTTGCAGACAATTCGTAAACAACAGGTAAATTTAGGATTTTTGAAGCGATCGTTGCGAGTTGTTGATGACCGCTATGCAACGGATTGAAAGACCCCGGAAGAAGAGCCCTGTGGTTCGCAAAATCTCCTGTCATGCTACCATCAGCCAACACGGTGACTGAGGTCAAATGCTCAGCCATGAAAGCGTCCAATTGATCATCATACGCTAGCACGATTTTTTCCATCTCCTCACGTTGATCCAGATCTAAAGATAGATTAAATGGGACACCAGCCGAATCGGCAAAAGCACGTAGAACTAACTTACTAGCAATGATATTTTCTTGAAACCTATCACGATACCCTTTGGTGAACTTAATTTTATATTCGGTTGATCCATTCCTATCCCACGATGCAACGTGAACTCGATGATCTCCTGCCCTAGCCCTATTGGTAGAAATTGCTGCTGTGCATCCTATTCCAACCACTGGAATATCACACGACCGTAGCGACAGGGCTTGTCCATAACATAATTTCGCCATTTCTAAGGCGGTATCGCCTGAAACAAATCGATCGGGTCTATGTCCAATAAATCTCTTAAGAGCAGCTTCCGAGTAAGGAAGCCTGGCTTCAATTAAACTACGAGACGCACCCGGAACAGCTTGCAACCAGGGGATAGCCCAACTGCCCGCACCAGTAATAGTAATCACAGCCATCACTGGCGAGTTATGTAAGTTCACTACGAGGGTCTTAATCCGGTCATCCATAACTAGTAATGTACAATTCTCCTGTTATCACACTATGTATGTTTAGAAAATCTCTTAATATAATCAGCGACAGTGTTATTTACACCGTGATTCATTGAAATATCAGGAATCCAACGCAGTAGTATCGCAGCTTTTGAACATTCCAGAGCGACCCTATCCGCTTCACCAGCTCTCTTAGGCGAGAAAGAAGGGGTAACCGTGGAATTACTTGCCTTGCGTACAAATTCAAACACCTCAAAATCTGTGGTTTCCGCACCACTTGCCAAATTGAACACCTCGTTATCGCCCATGCTTTTCATGGCTAGTAGATTAGCCTTAACAATATCGGCCACATAAATGTAATCTCGGGTCTTAGTTCCATCTCCGAATATAGTCGGTCTCATCCCCGTTAAAAATTGTTCCGCAAATATCGCTATCACTCCAGCCTCACCTTTCGGGTTCTGCCGAGGTCCATAGACATTTCCATATCTGAACACCGTATAGGGCAGCCCATAAGTTGCAGAGTAAAATTTCACGTAATTTTCGACAGTATATTTAGACAATCCATACCCAGACTTAGGTAATATAGGATGTTCTTCGGTCATTGGGATTTGTTCAGGCTCTGCATACACTGCACATGTAGATGCTAAAACAAATTTAGTCACGCCTACCTTGATGCAACTTTCTAGAATGTTGATAGACCCGATTACATTAACTCGAGCGTCATAAGCCGTTTCATCCATAGAATATCGGACATTTGTTTGAGCAGCATGATGATTCACTATCTGTGGACGTTCTCGTTCAAACACATGCGATATTGACTTCGCATCTGTAATATCTATCTCATAGAAATTTACTTTAGGATTGATGAATTTTTCAGCAGTCCCAAATAAATTATCAATTACAGATACTTGATGCCCTTCATTTACTAAAGCATCGACTATATGGGAGCCTATGAATCCAGCGCCACCTGTAACAAGTATCCTCATGCTCTCTAAATCTCTTTTGTATAGTATTCTGACTTATAGATTTCGATTATTTAAACGGATCCATGAAAACTGTTATATTAAGTTTACCAATCTGTGTCCAAATAACAGTTTTATTAATACCAAAGAAATGGAACTTAACAGGACGAAAAGAACGACCGAAACATCCCATCCATTTGCTAAGAGCCCTAGAATAGTGCCAGCAGTAGGTGGATGAGGCGCGTTCGCAAGGACCATAAATAATATACCCACTCCAACTGCCAAAGCCGCAATTAAATCGAATGTGACGTTCGATCCGTTATTATCTAAATCTAATCCCAGTATTGCGAAACCAAATACAAACCTAGCACTGGAAGCGACACTGACTGGCACTACAAATATTGTAAACACCGTGGATCCTATCGCGACAATTATAGCAATGCCTAATAGCTCTTCCGCCAACAAAAGGATGGTAGCCAGAGTGATTATAGCCAATCCGCATTGGACAATATACCTAGAGAATCTATCATTGGAGATTCTCGTCGCAAACAAGTTGTTCCACTTTAAGATATTCATCAATATCAGAAGACCCTAATAAATTCTGGGGTTCCAACAAAATCATCTGAATATTACTATGGTACACATATAGACTTTTACTAGGCTAACCCATATCCAATGTCATTGACAATATATATATACCCACCTAGAATCGCATTCTGAGACCATTCGTTGAAATCATAGTTAACAACAATTTTCATTAAATAAAGGAGCGACAAGAAATCATTATTGGATTTTCTGGGGATACAATGTAAGTATCGTCTAATCGGAAAAAGTAACCTATTTTAAGATTACACAGGGTGTCTATTGAATGAACAAATCGAGTGCTAAGATTTTTCAATACAGGGGATTTACACCATTCAACCTCATATTTAGAAGACACTTTACTTTGTCTCCAGTGGTAGTATTATCGTTGTTCCTAATTTTAGTAATTATAGGAACCATAACACTAACCCTGCCAATATCTCGCCAAGGGTCTTCTGATACCGTTATTACGGACGCTCTATTTACAGCATCGTCTGCTGTAAGCCTGACTGGACTGACCGTACAGGACACATCGACATTTTGGACACCAGCCGGGCGCATAGTCATTCTTGCACTTATATTCATAAGTGGCACTTCATATTTATGTATATCTACTTTCTTATTAGTTAGAATAAGCCAATGGTTCTCTTATAGCAGTACTCTTTCTTTGGGGAATACTTTAGGTATCAATAGAAGGAACGGCTTCTCTCGCTTGATGGTCAAGGTTATAACATTCGCTATTGGTATTCAAATCCTAGGATCTGTATCACTTTTTATACAATTTTATGCCTCTTACCCGGTACACGATACAATATGGCAAGCAACTTCTCATGCTATCTCTAGTTTCAATAATTCTGGTTTCATGTTTTTTACCAGCGTGGATAATTTCTCGCAATTCCAGAATGACAAAAGGTTTCTCATTACGACAATGCTTATAACATTTATCGGAAGTCTGGGTTATGCCGTAACTATTGACATCGTGAAATCCAGGAGTTTCACTCTTCTAAATCTAAATTCCAAATTAGTTGTGATATTTACGGGTTTATTAATAATTGTGGGTGGTATCCTCATATTGATTCTGGAATACCATAATCCCGAGACGCTAGGTCCGCTATCTGCTGCCGACAAGGTGCTTAACTCACTTTTCCAATCTATTAGCAGCAGATCTTCCGGGTTCAGCAGCTTGCATATTAATTCAACGACTGACTCCCTGAAGTTTTTATTTACTGGTCTAATGTTTGTTGGTGGAGCTGCTGGCTCTACTGCTGGCGGCATCAAATTAAACACTTTCGCATTGATCGTACTCACAAATATAGCTATAGTGAAAGGCAGGACACAGATACGTTTATTTGGCAAAGAAATACCGATTCGTCAAGGACAATTCGCTATAGCTATCGCAATAATTTCTGTTTGTCTGGTTCTATTAAGTACAGGTATTCTCCTAATACTCGAAGACGGATTGAATTTCGACCGTCTCTTTTTTGACACTGTGTCGGCATTTAGTTCAGTAGGATTTACAACCGGGATAGCAGAATCGGTGTCAGAGAAAGGTCGTCTAGTTCTAGTATTGGTTATGTTGACAGGGCGATTTGGTATAGTATTCCTTGGCCTAACAATGGTGAATTCCTACCAGGGGAAAACCTTTCGATACGTTCAAGAACGGGTTACAATAGGATGACCCAGCAGATTAAATAGTTATTTATTTCAAATTAATTGAGGACATCATGAAAAAACAAGTAGCAGTAATAGGACTGGGTCGGTTCGGATCGAGTATAGCGAAATCGCTATATAATTTAGGGCATGACGTGTTAACAATAGACAAAGACCCTTCCCGTGTCCAAAGTGTAATGGGCAAGGCCACTCACTCGATCGCAGGAGATGCTACTCAAGAATCGGTCTTAAGAGAGTTAGGAATAAATGACTATGACGTCGCTATAGTGTCCATAGGTACAGACATAGTTGCCAGTATTATGACGTCAGTTCTGTTAAAAACCATGGGCGTTCCGATGATAGTCTCTAGGGCGAGTAACGATCTACACGGCAACACATTGGAACGAATTGGTGTCGATCGCGTCATACACATAGAATCCGAAATGGGCACACGCCTAGCCCACAGCCTATTCAAACCAAATGTTCAAGAATACATTGAAGTTACATCCAATTTCGGGATCAGTAAAGTTCGTGTACCTAAACGATTCGTCAACATGACCTTAAAAGAGTTAGGTTTTTCCAATCCAAGGGATAAGAACGGGCTGGCTGTCCTAGCAATCAGCCGAGGGAAAGACATTACCCTTAATCCAGATATCGAGGATAAACTACAGAATAATGACTGGTTGGTCCTATCTGGCACAGATGATTTACTGGACAAACTAGACCTCGTACATGATAACGAAGCCTCCTAATAACCGTAATGTCTTTTCTAAGTATCATCTTACCATTGCAAAACCAGTTGCATTAGTGGCCATTGAATGACTAGCGCACTAGGAAACTCGTAAACTACTTGAAGATGGAACTAAGGCAAGTTGTTAAACTAACAAAATTCCCGAAGTGTAAGGTAATTTCCCAGGAGAAACAGACGTGAGAAAACGGTTAGCGTACCTAGGCCCCCCCGGGACATACTCGGAACAAGCAGCGATGACATATGATCCTCGGGCAATACTTCTACCTTATTCCAGTATTCCTTCTGTAGCCTCGGCTGTTGAATCCGGGGATGCGGACGAAGCCATTGTTCCCATAGAAAACAGTTTGGAGGGATCTGTAACATTTACCCTGGATTTACTCATACATGATTCGTCCCTCCTTATAAGAAATGAAATAGTACTACCAATCCATCATAACCTTCTTGTGGAGAAAGGAACAAAGATAGACGATATTGCCTTAGTTTATTCGCATCCCCAAGCTCTAGCCCAATGCCGCTCATTCATTGGGTCCAAGCTTCCTAATACCCAAATAACAGCTTCGTTAAGCACATCTGCTGCAGTAGAAAATGTACAACGGAGCACCGTTCCCGCAGCTGCTATAGCTAATCACCGATCAGCAGAAATATACAATATGAATATACTATTGGAAGGTATAGAAGACAATCAAAACAACGAGACTCGTTTTACGATTTTGGGAACTTCGGGCCAACCTCAAACTGGGAACGATAAAACTTCCCTATGTTTCTCATTCGATTACGACGCGCCAGGTATACTACTATCTGTACTCCAACAATTCTCAAATAGGGGCATTAACCTCGTGAAGATAGAATCTCGTCCAACAAGGGAATCCCTTGGACGCTACATTTTCTTGCTAGATATTGAAGGGCACAAATCAGAAGACAATATGATAAGCGCTCTGGATGAAGTGAAAAACCAAGTATCTATGATTAAGATTTTCGGTTCATACCCTAGACAAGTCTCGTCTTCTGTTTGACTAACTGAATGAACTGCCAGGGTCAGTTTAATACGAAATCTTATACACTATGATTACCAGAGTTATTGGAGTCTTTGACGTGCCCATTGACCCCGTCCCCATCTTGTTTCTTGACAGGGCGTGCATGTTCTAAGAGGGCGCAGCCCAGCTCTTCGGCAATCTTTCTCCACACTTCTCCACGCCCCGTTAAATCCGCACGAGTCTGTGTCCCTGATTTAGGGGCTAACATTACACCAATTACCGCACCAATCAACGCACCAAACACAACACCTAGAACGAAGCGACCATTCCCTGAACTTTCATTAGCCATTTTACTTTCCCACTTTCATAATATTTACCGATTCTTGAACATTCCCAGTAATAAGTTAGTCATTCTACTTAAAACACTGGATCCTATCTTCGCAGGTTCTATTATACTATCTGATATAGTCGTAGTGAAGCTTTCAACACTTTCCGCCGTCCGCCTTGTGAGATCTAAAAGTCGAGAAGCCTTCCTATATAGGAAAATAACCGAAATGAGGATGACTAGTAACAAAATAAATAAAAGTACGTCTCTAGCAATAGCCACCAGATCTGCAATTTCTGCGACACCCACTCGATTCACCACCTACATTTTTCTTCGAACCAGTTTCTTGAAAACTAACGTGTCACGAAACCATAGTGTAGCCAAACTCAAGCAGGGCTACAAACCACCAAACGTTCTTAAATTTTGGTACGTATGCACACAATACTACTTATACTCTAGTACATAAGTATTAAGCGTTACTGTTAGGGCTGAATTAGTATTCTCATGGAACCATTTTCATCTTTTCTCTGGGTGAGAATTCTGTGATCACCTTTCTCTGCCCAAACGATAACGTCATATGTATTTAGCACATCTGGTATGATGACTTCTACTATGGATTCCTTATGACTATTCACATGTTCACTAAGAGCAGCTATTATTCCAGCGCAAGTCTTTCCGGTCCCGTCTATAAGCACCCATTCTCCAGCAGCTGATGACCCATTAATATTTCGGCCGTTGGTGGGCATTCCAATCCTCTCGTTGTAAACATTGACTTGACCACTTTGACGTATCGCCAACTGCCGTTTAAATTCTGCCACAGCCTCCCAATAGACGCCCGATATCCTGTCTCCCTTTGCGCAAACAGCACCTCGTACACCAACTATATCAGGATTAATTCTAGCGAGTTCATCTAAGTTTTCTAAACGAAGATGTCCTGACAGGGCAGTACTCATTCCTAATTCTTTACCTTGAAACACCATATCTCTCAATTGTTCTTCTGGAACGAAATCAAAGAGATTCCTGCCATCTTTGGTAAGTGTGTCAATCAACCAGCCGTCACATTTGCCTTCCTTAGCAAGATCAACCATCAAATGGGGATCAAGACCATCATAAGATTCATTATCAGCAAACAGCGATCCTATGAGCTTCGTATCAAATCCTTCCAATGCTTCTCGGCAGGCAAGCAATGTTTCGACAGCGGCCTGATACTCAGTTTTCATAAACCCGACTTTCACAGAAGTTGCATCTAGAACACCTGCGCTGTAGACTGCCATGGCCACTGTTCCAATTTGGTTAGGCACTACCCCCAGAGTTACACTGGCATGATGTTTATCAGGCACGGCTTCACGTACCTGTCTAACAACGCTAGGATGGGCCGACCCTACTAAAGCTTCCTGCAAATTCTTCACATCTACAATATCAGCTCCCCCTTTAAGAGCTTCAAGAGCTTCTGGAAGATCCTGGACACTCACCATCAAAATCATCGAATTTCACCCATATTTAAAATCGAACCACTAGTTTCTGATAGACTCCACATCTATCTTAAGCTCATCCTTTTCCTGATCGGAAAGATTTATCAAAGGGGGACGCACGTGGCCACCAGCCATTCCCATTAACTCTCCCCAGTACTTACACATAGATGCCGGCAGAGATCCGTTGGTGTTCTTTACTATTCTCTGCCACCACTTATCTGAAACCTCTTTAATCGGTCGTATGTGTTTATCGTAGTAGTCCTTATCAAGGTTTCCCTTCATAGCCTGATCAATAAATCTTACATAATGATTAGTTTCGGGTCTGTCAAATCGCCAGTCAGAAGTATTTGCAAACATCACTTGCTGCTCAAACCCCAACTCCTTACCTTTAAATAATATCCATTCATCTGGAGTACTAATAATAGCCCGATCTCCTAACAGTTGATGAGTTCTTATAGAAATTTCCGGATTAAAGCTCGCCTCTTTCACTCCCACAACATTAGGTATTTTACAGATCTTATCTAATCCGTTTTCATCTAAAACTATACCGAACTGAGGTGAATTGTAGAACATAATGGCAAGATCGGTATTGTCAGCTAGAATACGAACAAATTCGACAACCTGATCCTCAGTTTTTGTCACCATATAGGGGGCGGCCATAATCAAAAGATCGAACCCCGAAGATTCTGCATGCTTGGCCAGATTGATTACTTCCTTCATAGAGGTATGAGTTACGTGGGCTCCAATTGGCCATTCTCCATTAGCCTCATCAGCCACAATGTCATAGACCCTGGTTCTTTCTTCGGTAGTCAAGCTCCAAAATTCTCCCATACCCCACGTACATCCCGCCCCGGTCGTACCTAACTTTCGAATATGGCGTATATTGCTCCTGAGACCTATTTCATCAATCTCATCGTCGGATGAAAAGATAGTCATAAGAGTGGTCCACTGGCCTCGTATGTTTTCGCGAGCCCAATCCATACATTCGTGCTTCTTGTACCCAGCCAATCATTCCTCCATAACCTAAAAGCCAGTGTCTAATCTTGTAGTAAACCCGCTGGTCAGCAACAGAGGAACTATCATAGCGAGAGGCTAAGTTCGTGTCAACTAATTAATCTTTTAAATAAGCCTATCACGAGAAACAAAATTTAGAGTAAAACGCCCACTTCATCTCAACAACATCAACACGGGTATCTTGCCTAACACCCATACAGTCGAACTACACCAGCAGATTTCAATTAGATTTTGCGTTCCTTTCTTAATCAGATTGACTTCGCACAGGTCTTTAGAAAGGTTTATTTCACTGAAGTAGACACTGAATTAATTGTAGCGTTATACGGTTTGGTTACGAACTCTTCATTGAAGTTTTGTATTGCGTCCTCAAACACCTTGTGCAAATGTTTACTTTACGAGGACTGCCATCCACATAAATTGTGGCCTTCTGTACATTGGCGAGCCACCTCGTCCTAGTTCGTCGTTTTGAGTGACTTACGTTGTTACCAGATTGCCCAGACTTCTCACATATTTGACATCTAGCCATTTCTCATCCTTCGATCTCTTTGTTGGTAAAGTTATAATACAGTATACTCGGTTGGACTGTGTTAGTTTAATATTTGGAATAAAATCTAACATCCGCATAATATAAATGATATATTCAGTCAGTGTGCTCAGAAAACACGATACCATATTAACGATCTATCCATCAATGTGGATGAAAGGCATTGTTCAATGACTTTGTCGAATAAGACGAGTCTAAACGGAACAGATCTTCTGGAAATGTTCTCAATGTCTACAGAGTTTTTTGAGAGCCATGTAGAGTCTATAAACGCTTTAAATGTATTCCCTGTACCCGACGGCGATACTGGCGTTAATATGTACCGTACTTTGTCCGATATGATGGACCATGCTAGAAGGTATCCAAGTGAATCAGCAGGTGAAGTAATCAACACGATGGCCCAAGGCTCCCTACGTGGTGCTAGGGGTAACAGTGGAGTCATTCTATCGCAAATCATTAAGGGTATCGCAGAAGAAACCGGAACGAAGAAAGTTTTGGACGTGTCAGATTTTGCAAAGGCCCTTATGCATGCGAAAAAAGAGGCCTATAAAGCTGTAGGGGAGCCAGTTGAAGGCACCATGTTAACCGTTTTGGCCCGGGTAGCTGATGCAGCTTGCAAAAATATAGATAATAGATTAACTCTGTCACAGATGTTTGATCTATTATGTGTCTCTGCTAAAGAAACCGTGAAGCAGACCCCCTCTATGATGAAATTGCTTAGAGATTCGGGAGTTGTAGACGCTGGAGGGCAGGGGCTATACGTTATTCTTGAAGGGTGTCGCCAATTCATAAATGGAACCAGCCCTAAAGAATTATTTTTAACTCCACACAATCCAGTACATCCCTCCACACCTGTACACCAACCTGTTACGAACCATATACCTGAGTATGGCTACTGTACACAATTCTTGATAACTGCAGAAGCCTTAGATCTAGACTTCTTACGAACGGCATTTAAGCGGATCGCTTCTTCCGTTGTAGTGGCAGGTACTGCACAAGAGGCAAAAGTCCATGTTCACACAGACGATCCTGGAGCGATTTTAACCTACGCTATAACCATTAGTTCAATTCATGACATTGATATCCAAAACATGGACGATCAACACGATAACTTTTCTAGTAATCTTAAAGGACCCGATCGTACAGGGACTGGCGATTCTGTAAAATTATCCGTAGATATTGTAGCAATAGTTCAAGGAATAGGCTTCCAAAATATATTTACACAACTCGGTACCAACAAAATTCTAATAGGTGGGAACACCATGAATCCTAGTGTAAAAGAAATACTCGAAGTAATTGATCAGTCACCTTCAGATCACATACTTCTCCTACCAAATAATCGGAATATACTTTCAGCTGCTCGTCAAGCAGGGAATCAGTCTCCAAAACACGTCTACGTCATACCGAGTACAACAATCCCACACGGTATTTGCGCTCTTTTAGCCTATAATTCCGAAAACGCCCTAGAAGAGAACATACTCAATATGACCAACAGTTACAGTGATATCTTGACAGGTGAAATAACAAGAGCCACACGAAGTTTAAATATTAGGGAATTATCAGTTAAGGAGGATGATTACATAGGTCTTATAGAACATGAATTGGCAGTTTCGGGAGAAGACCTCTCTAAAGTTCTAGTAGATACCCTACGTAAAGCTGATGTTTCTGAAAATCATTTTGTTAGTATATATTACGGAGATCAAGTAACGGATGACGACGTGAAACTGATTTCAGAGAGCATCCTATCGACTTTCCCAAATATTGATATAGATATAACTCTTGGAGGTCAGCCGAACTATCATATAATTCTTTCCTTGGAATAACTTCTAGCTGACCTATTAATTAATCTCCGTGTATTTAAAATTCACAAAATATTAGGGAGTATAACATGACAGTAAAGATAATTACCGATAGCACCGCAGATCTACC
Organism: Dehalococcoidia bacterium; assembly: GCA_963578655.1. Classification (GTDB taxonomy): domain Bacteria; phylum Chloroflexota; class Dehalococcoidia; order Lucifugimonadales; family CAUZEB01; genus CAUZEB01. The sequence goes on from CAUZEB010000022.1 coordinate 15,979, forward strand.
AGAGGCAATAGTAAGAAGCCTTGGCATAACTGTAGTTCCTCTCAAGGTTATGTTTGGTGGGAACGAGTATCGAGACAACATAGACATAAATGCGGATCAGTTTTACGACAAATTAATTGTTTCTGAAGGATTACCTACGACTTCGCAACCATCTGTTGGAGAATTCGTTGAAGTATACGAAGAAGCGGCTATAAACGCGTCAGGCATATTATCTATACACATTTCGGCCAAGTTGAGTGGCACCTACAATTCTGCTTCGCTTGCTAAATCGGAAGTATCTAAAAGCTGTCCCATAGAACTCGTGGATACTCTGCAGGCGTCTATGGGCGTAGGCCTAATAGCAATTGAGGCGGCCAAATTAGCTAACGAAGGCGCAAGTTTAGAGGAAGTACACACTAAAACCCTAGACTGCATCGCTAGATGTGAAACTTTCGCTCTACTTGACACATTAGAATATTTAGAGAAAGGAGGAAGACTGGGAAAAGCTCAGGCAATGATAGGCAATTTGCTAAAACTCAAACCTCTGCTCAAACTAGAAAATGGTGAAGTTCATTCACTGAGCAAAGAAAGATCTAAGCTCAAAGGAATCGCTCATTTGGAAAAAATAGCAAAGGGATACGGCTCCCTTGATGGGTTAGCCATATTATATAGCACCACCTCTAGCGATATAGATAGTATTTGCAATAACCTTCGGTATCTTCTACCCGATACCCATGATCCTATCATAGCAAGATTGGGTCCAGTATTAGGTACTCATACTGGACCTGGTGCACTTGGAATAGCAATACTGAAAACTCAGTCAGGGAAAGTTAATCTGTAGTATGAAAGTCGAAGAACGGTAACTTAATCACATATAAATAAAGATGCCCGTGCATTTT
>CAUZEB010000023.1:0-16817 GCA_963578655.1 Dehalococcoidia bacterium
ATATTTTATGATCAACTCGGATGTGGAAATTCCGATAGGCCTAATGACATTAGTCTTTGGACGACTGAACGATTTGTGGAAGAGTTGGCGCAACTTAGAGCAGCCCTCACTCTCGAAAGGGTACATATCCTCGGTCATTCGTGGGGTACGATGTTGGCAACAGACTACCTGCTAACACAACCTCAGGGGGTAGCAAGCGTAGTAATGTCAAGCCCATGCATAAGCATACCTATGTGGCTAGAAGACTGTGACCGTTATATTAAGCAGCTCCCTCACGCCGTTCAATCAATCATCATGAAACACCAGAAAGAAGGGACCACCAACTCAAGTGAGTATCATAGAGCAGCAGCAGAATTTGACAAAAAACACGTCAATCGTCTTAATCCTGCCCCACCAGCCATAGATAAAGGCAAGGAAGGACGAAGTAAAACAATTTATGAAACAATGTGGGGGCCGACAGAATTTTTCATGACAGGAAACCTGAAAGGATATGATCGTTCTCAACGTTTGAAAGAAATAAAAACCCCTATCCTATTCTCTTGTGGTAGATTCGATGAAGCTACCCCTAAAACAACATATTATTATCATAGTCTAGTCTCAGATTCAGAAATAGCCATCTATGAGAACAGCGCTCACATGCCTCAGTGGGAAGAAACCGATTTATACATCAATACAATACGTAACTTTCTAGACAAAACCGAAGCTGAACGAGTCTGAGAAGAGACTCAGCTAATTTTACGGGAGGATTCTATAAATGCATTGACTTCTTCCATACCTAATTCAGGGTCATAAAAATCAACTGACTCTCCACCAACTGGGCGGGTTGTTCTTTTACCGCAATAATCAAGTGTAGCGTCTCAATATTCTTCAAACGTGGAAAACTCCTTGACCATATAGTTCATGAAAGCTTCTTCTACTATTGCTTTCTTCAGTATGTCTATTTTTTCACTTGTATCGTTTAATCTTTCAATGCCTTAACAACAGCAGCTGGATTCATTGGCAAATGGTTCATTCTAACACCTATAGCATCGAAAACAGCATTAGCCATTGCACCAGGAGGAGCCGACAAATTCGCCTCCCCGACACCACGCACACCAAATGGATGATTAGGATTAGGAACTTCAACAATTACAGGCTCTATCATTGGAAGATCCAAGGTAGTAGGCATCCGGTAGTCCAATAAACTCGTATTCATCATACGCCCATCATCGCTCATGAAATATTCCTCATTCAAAGCCCAACCAATACCTTGGCTGGTCCCGCCTTGAATTTGTCCTTCAACATACGCCGGATGTATTGCGATACCGGCATCCTGGAAGGCAGTATATCTAAGAATATCAACCTTACCTGTTTCGGGGTCAATTTCTACATCTACAATGTTTGCTGAATAGGAGCCACCAGACCCTCCTGGATTCAAATTGGCTCTACCAGCAACGGGACCTCCTGTATCAGCGAGCATACCGGCCATATCTTTAAAGGACAATTTAAGTTCCGTATCCGACTTATGTGAAAGAGAACCATCCTTATACTCTACTTGCTCAACAGTGGTATCCCACAATGAAGCAGCCCTTTCTATAAGCTGGCGCTTAATATCGTTAGCTGCTTCATATGCGGCTAAGCCTGATTTGAAGGCGACACCACTCCCTCCAGTATTGGAAGTATATCCGATGGTATCAGTGTCACCAATAGTCGGATTTACATCTTCCACAGGAATTCCCAAAACTTCTGCTAACTGCTGAGCAACCGCTGTTCTAGTTCCACCAATGTCAACCGACCCTTCAAGCAAATTGACATGTCCATCAGCAAGAACGTTAGCTACCGCACATGCCATACCTGCATTGTTCCGACAAAATCCCATGCCAAATCCACGTCCACGCAATTTACCTTCTGAAGATCTCGTCAGAGGTGTTTGATAATGGTTATGAGCCTTAACAGTCTCCATTGTTTCTCTGGCACCTATGACGCCATTAATAACTCCATCTGCTCTCCGTGTACCTTGTTCCGCAACATTTAGCAGACGGAAATCTACCGGATCCATACCAAGCATTCGTGATATTTCATCTATAGCACTTTCGACTGCATAAGCAGCAATAGGGGCTCCAGGGGCTCTGTAAGCAGCTGTCTTAGGCTTATTCGTTACTATGTCGTAACCATCAATTCGGACATTGTCTATATTATATGGAGCAAATATGGCTGCGGAAGCTCCCGGTAATGGAGCTCCAGGAAAAGCTCCTGCTTCAAAAAATAGCTGTGCATGAGCTGCAGTAATGCGTCCTTCATTAGTAACGCCAATTTTCACCTTTACATGACTTCCTGAAGTAGGTCCAGTCGCCTCCAAAACTTCTGTTCGATCCATTACCATTTTAACTGGACGGCCACTTTTCCTCGACAATATAGCTGCTACAGGTTCCAAATAAGCCGTTAGCTTACCTCCGAACCCACCACCTATTTCCATTGGAACCACCTTCACATCAGAAATTGGAATGCCCAATATTCTAGCTGTGTTATCCCTAATACCGAAATGTCCTTGGCTACTACACCAGACAGTTAGGCGATCGCTGGGTACCCACCATGCAGTAGCCGTGTGTGGCTCTATATAGCCTTGGTGAACCGACTTTGTCCAGTAATCTCTTTCTACAACACGGTCAGCCTGATTAAAACCTTTATCTATATCTCCAAAATCATAAGGAACATGGTCCGCAATATTCGTACCTTTGGCTTTATCATCTGGACCTATACCCGTACTTTCCCAATGTTCATGAAGAAAAACATCTTCCGTATTGATAGCATCATCAGGATTGCTAACCGACGGTAGTGGATCGTATACAACGTTAATTAATGCTAGGGCTTCCTCTGCAATATGAGCACTCGTTGCAGCAATAGCTGCAATTGCGTGACCTTTGTAATAAACTTTAGACGACGCAAGGACATTTTCTGTAATGGTTGTACCAAGTGGTACCTGTTTTGTTATTGGGGAAACTGAAATAAGGTCTTTAGCCGTCGCGACGGCACGCACATCAGGATGAGCTTCTGCCTTACTTATATCAATTGATTTGATTCGAGCATGAGGATACGGACTTCTCAATATTTTGCCATGCAGTAATCCAGGAAGTTGAATATCGGCTCCGTACATTGCTTTTCCGGTAACTTTATCAACTCCATCGTGTCGGATAGGACTAGTGCCTACAACTTTGTACTCTGATTTTGGAAGCAAAATATCTGAACTGGTCATATACACACCTTACCTACAACTTTTTATGAAAATCAACCTAATGAGTGTATCTTACCATAAGATAATCAATTGTTGTTGCCAATAAAACGAAGGGATTCTATAATCGTTAGAATCTATCTATTTTAAAAAGATTTTCCCATATTGAGCAAATACAATCTTCATTTTGGGGCTACAGCCCCCTACCCGGCAACTGAAATGGCATTTCAAGCGCGATGGTTGGAAGGCTTGGGATTCAATTGTATTGCAGTAGGCGAACACTTTATGAGAGGTAATCCCCCTGCTCCTTCACATACAGCTCTACCTCTACTTGGAGTCGCGGCAGGTTCTACTGACAAGATCGGATTGTTGTCTTCCATCCTGTTGACACCATTTTATCACCCAACCATTTTGGCAAAAATGACCACTACGCTGGACATTGCGTCTAGTGGTAGATTGATGTTAGGTGTTGGAGTCGGAGGCGAATTCCCAATGGAATTCGGCGCAGCCGAGATACCAATCACAAAACGTGGTGATTTAACCAATGAATGTTTATATTTATTGCAGCGTCTTTGGACTGAAGAACACATAACTTATCATGGAAAACATTTCACCCTGGACGATGTCAGTCTATCGCCCTCTCCATTCCAAAAACCTCATCCTCCCATCTGGGTAGCAGGAAGAAAAGAAGCAGCTATGAAGCGCGCAGCCCTGTTTGGAAATGGCTGGTTACCATATTTTTTTGATCCCGACCAATATCGTACCAGCGTTAAAAAAATCCTTGCATACTCTCGGAAATCGGGGCGTCCCTTGGGACAAAATTTTCAATGGGGCTTATTTCCATACATTTCCATATACCCAACCGTAGAAGAAGCCTCTAGAATTGCAGCCGAGACATTGAGCAAGGGTTACCTATACAGAGGGAACTTCATGGATGTAGTGAGGAGATATTGCATAGTCGGACCCACGGAGTATTGTGTTAAAAGGCTAAAAGAATACGTGAAGGCTGGCGCTCGATACATAGTATTCTCCATAGCCTGCCCATCGGATGATATTGCCAGACATATAGAGACTATTGCAACCGAAATTATACCGGGACTACGAGAGATAAACTACTAATTAAAACCCTACATCAGTTAATTATGGGCAAGCTTTAATATTGACCCTTTAAACCAAGCAGCTATAAAATACTTACCAATGGATAAAACGCTCAGAGTATTAGCTGTCACTCTGAACAATAACTATCCATACAATTGTCGACTATGAAAAGGAACACTAGCATGACTCTGAAAACCGATCCTAATCTTGTAGAACTAAGGAAGCGAATTCGACATTCAGCTGCTCACGTTATGGCTGACATAGTTACAAGAATGTTTCCTGGAACTAAACTGGGAATAGGCCCACCAACCGAAGACGGATTCTATTACGACTTTTTAACCGACAAGACCTTCACCCCAGAAGATCTCGAACACATTGAAAAGCGTATGAAGAAAATAATAGCCCAAGATCTGCCATTCATATACAGAGAGTATCCACGTGACGAATCAGTGAAAATGAACGCAGACGAACCGTTGAAACTGGAGATCATTGAAGGAATTCCCGATGATGAACCCATATCGACCTACACTCACGGAAGGTTTGAAGATCTATGCGCGGGTCCTCACGTTGAATCAACAGGAAAGGTCATCGCATATAAATTACTGAATACCGCTGGTGCATACTGGCGGGGTGACGAAAATCAACCCATGTTACAGCGAATCTATGGTACCGCCTTTGAATCCCAAAAAGCTCTTGACAATTATCTTGCTAGGCTTGAAGAAGCGAAACTTCGTGACCATAGGATTTTAGGACGCAGTTTAGACTTATTCTCAATTCACGATGAAACTGGTCCTGGTCTCGTCATATGGCATCCCAAAGGCGCAAGAATCCGCGAACTCGTGGAGGATTTCTGGAAATCCAGTCACTACGACAGTGGCTATGACATGACTTATACCCCTCACATCGGGCGATCCACTTTGTGGGAAAAAAGCGGTCATCTGGATTTTTACCAAGAAAATATGTACGCCCCCATGGACATGGATGGCCAGACATATTATTTGAAACCTATGAATTGTCCATTCCACATTATGTACTATGGAACCTCTTTGCGAAGCTACCGTGACCTGCCTATGAGGATAGGTGAATTAGGATCTGTATACAGATATGAGAGAGGAGGAGTTCTACATGGTCTTTTAAGGGTGAGAGGACTAACTCAGGACGATGCTCATATTTTTTGTCGTCCTGACCAGGTAGAAGAAGAAATAAACGGGGTGTTGGATCTCACTTTCTTTTTATTACGAAGCTTCGGTTTCACAGACTTCGAAGTAATGCTGTCCACAATGCCCAAAAAAGCAGTGGGGAATCCCGAACATTGGAAAGTAGCTACAGCCTCTCTAACTCGCACTCTTGAAGCACGAGGGCAAGAATTTGAAGTCGATGAAGGTGGGGGAGCCTTTTATGGTCCTAAAATAGACATTCACATACGCGACGCCATAGGAAGACTATGGCAATGTACCACAGTCCAATTCGATTTCAATCTACCTGAACGTTTTGGTCTCACATATATTGGAGAGGACGGCAAAGAACACCAGCCATATATGATACATCGAGCTCTACTGGGCTCATTAGAGCGATTTATTGGCATACTGATCGAACATTTTGGTGGTGCTTTCCCTGTTTGGCTAGCCCCAGTTCAAATCGAAGTTATACCCATTGCTGATCGTCACAATACGTATGCCGCGACTGTCGCAAAAGAATTAAGCGATGTGGGATTACGCGTTAATACAAACACAGGGAACGACAGGATGAACGCGAAAGTGAGAAACGCGCAGCTGCAAAAAATACCATACATGCTTATTATCGGTGATCGTGAGGTCGATGAAGGTACAGTATCCGTTCGTCTAAGGTCTGGAGAGACCATCAACTCTAGCCCAATCGATGGATTAAGTAATAGAATCCTGGAGGAAATCAAAAGTAAGGCATAAGAAATAGATAGGAAAGAAGACAGTGTCAAAAATATCAGCTTTAAGAACTTCGTTAAAGCCCTTCCTATTGATTAGCTTCTTTCCATATGCTATATTCGATGGTGACGGTTTACGATAGACGCGTCAATAAATTAGAGGAGTTTTAGGATAGCTAGAGACTATAGAATTAATCAACGAATTAGGGTTCCAGAAGTTAGGTTAGTGGATGACAAAGGTGAACAATTAGGCGTAATAGCTACGCAGGAAGCCCTAAGACTAGCGGACGAAAGGGGTCTGGATTTGGTAGAAGTAGCTCCTGGAGCGAAACCACCTGTTACCAGACTCATGGATTACGGTAAGTTCCGGTATCAAGCAACCCGCAAAGAGCGAGAGGCTCGCAAAGCTCGTAAGGGCAGTGTTACCAATGTGTTACGCGAAGTTCGAATGAAAACCCGTATCGGTATTCATGATCGTTCAGCTAAGACTAGATTAGTTAAACGCCTATTATCTCAAGGGTCTAAAGTTAAGGTGTCTATTATGTTTCGTGGGCGAGAGATGGATCACCCCGATATTGGTATGAAACTTTTGAAGGCGGTTGCTGAAGATTTAGTTGATGATGCAATGCTAGAACGTGCGCCGACTTTCGAAGGAAGGTTCCTGGCAATGATACTAACACCTAATCTCTCTCGCGAACCAAAAACAGAAAAGAATGTCAAGGAGCTAGACAGTGCCAAAACTTAAGACACATAAGGGCGCAGCAGCACGCTTCAGATTCAGTAGTACAGGAAAGCTACTGCGAATGAAAGGACATAGGAGTCATCTTAGGCGCAAAAAGCCGGCAAGTGTACGAAGACTTTACTCAGGCAAATTACCTGTTAGCCCAGGTGATGCCCCTAGGATAAGAAAACTGCTGCCTAACGGGCTGCCCTAATGCATCACTAGGTAGACGGGCAACCAACTTCATCGATTTCCTACAAACTTTTGACATGACATCTCAAGCCCTGGGAGAAAATATTGACTAGAATAAAACGCGGAGTTACCAAGCGTCATAGACACAAGAAAATCTTAAAACTGACTAAGGGGCATCAGGGAGTGCGTCATTCCCTGTATAGGCGTGCTCACGAGTCGATGATTCATGCCTTACAATACGCATACGCCCATCGTAAGGAACGGAAAGGAGACATGAGGCGTCTCTGGAATATACGTATTAACGCTGGTGCACGAGCCAATGGCCTATCCTACAATAAATTGATCCACGGTCTAAAGACTGAGGGTATCCCTATCAACCGTAAAATGCTTGCAGATCTTGCGGGACAAGACCCTGAAACTTTTGCTCAGATAGTTCAACAGGTCAAGACCAGCATGGAAAAATCAGCGGCGTAATTATCTCTTGAAGCCTCAATGCGCTCGAAACATTCCGCGGTTACCAACTTCTGTGTATCCAGTACGTACTAGGTATTAGTTCCACTGTTCAAGACCGACACGGGTCATCAACTCTCCTGCAACTTTTATGAGTTTTTCGGCGTTTCGCCCGCCCTTTAGGAATATCACTATCGATGTATCTGGGATTATTCTGATCTCTCAATCTCTCATGCGTTAGGTCTAAATATGGTGATTGAAGCGTAGCTCGTTTACTGTATGATAACTTGAGATATGGTGAGAGAAGCCGCTCTAGGAATTACTGGATGTCAGATCTCTGTAGATATGTTGTGGACGATACAATGGAAACTTTCCTGTTAATTACTGAATAGTAGACGTATGTCGTGAACCACGTCATTAGTTTCAAACATAGGTGTAACAACCACACGTATCAATCCCTCTGAGTCAATAAGAAACAAAGGTGTTGTGTGGATTATCTTTTGTCCCAAAATATCGTTTTTAAACTCAGAGAGTCGTTTTGACTTAGTAGTGCTTACAGGTGCATCAACTCCGACAGGATCGATGAAGTATTGCCGCCAAATTTCTGAGAGTTCTTCAATTTCACCAACTAAGAAGGACCAGCTATGTAACATATCCAATTCAGAAGAGTATCTATAAACTCTGTCGACGGTGTCATTTTGAGGGTCTACCGTAACTACAACATACTTCACGTTATTATCTTTATCCAGGGTTTCTTGGATTTCTTTGATCTGATTTACGACGAGAGGACACACATCCGCACAACTTGTGTATAGAAAAGTGAGTAAAACAACCTTTCCTCTATAATCTGAAAGTTTGACAGATTGCCCAAACTGATCCGTTAACTCGAAATCTGGCGCAATTTTTGGCGGTTTAAACTCGGTCCCTTCAAAGACTCTGTTAACAGAGCACGATAAGATCATTGAGACCAGTAGAATTACTTTAAAACTGAGTACGACTAAACATAGAAAGTGACGGTTCAATACCTTGTCTAAACCTCCCATTTACACTTCTCATACCAGAGCGCTGATACTTTAAGCTAGTCAACCCTTCTATCTAAAACTGCCGCTAACGTAGGAACACCTACAACCAAACTCATCCCCAAAATGACTGGTCCCCAAACATGCAGAGAAGATGCTTCTAATAGAATAAAAATAACACCCAATCCTCCTGCGAATATTGCAATGGCCATTACAGCCAATAACGGAAAAATAATCGAATCAATCAAACGTTGTTTCATTTCGGCCGTTTCTCCTTACGAACAGTAATTTCAATTTATCTATTCTTTTTCCTTATCCAATCTTGTCTTACGTTCTTCTTCATTAAACCATCTAAAGAATATGATAACAAACAAAGTCAAGAATAGGGTAGCTCCGCCTATCTTCATAATGATCCCGCCTATCTGTTGGTCAACTAATGGGGATATGTTCCAAAGAGTCGGTGACTTAGTATACCATTCATACAAGGGTTCACTCGAGAATGTTATGGTGGCGAAAGCAATTATTTGAGCCACAGATAATAGGAACAGGTATACCATTTGAAGAGGATAGATAAGTCGAGGTAGCTCAGACATATTGCTCATCAGGGGCCACCACATAATAACTGCTGTAACAATGAAAATTAAGTGTTCTGCTATATGAATTCCGTGGTTGGTTACAGATAGATTATACAAGGATGGAATATGCCACAACGAAAACACGAGGTTAAAAACCGAAAATGCTATAATAGGATTGGTAATCAATTTCGCTAATCTGAAAAGGAATTTTAAACGAAATAAGGGCCTAATTAGCCATCCAGGTGTTCCTACAATCAAGAGCGGAGGAGCAATCAAAGTTAGCAACACGTGTTGAATCATATGAGCGCTAAACAGATATTCATCACCCAACACATGCAGTGGTGAGACTAGGGAAAGAAATATAATTATAACGCCAAGTGTAAACGAGGCAATTTGTCGAGATTCAATCACATCTGATAGTTTATATCGCTGTCTAACGGGACCAATCCCCAACAGATAAGTTCCTTGCAACAATAAAAGGCCTAACAGGACATCAGGATGAGTATGCCAGTGTGTCCAAATTCCTCCTGTTTCCATCACACAATTAAGCCTCTATGACGAACCTTTGTAAATAGTAATCCAACACCGTCGCTCAGAAACCTCTCGATCAACATCAAAAGGCTTTAAACAAAGCCATAAGAGTAATTATAACTCCGGAAGCTATAATGAATCCGGCAAAAAACATTCCCGTAAACAAACGAGAGTCGAACTTAAGATGCATATAAAACATTACGACGATAGCGAATTTAGCACCAGACAATATAACTAGAATGGGGATTATACTGTAGCTTAGCCATTCAAGATAAAAAATGCCGACTTCAACAGCAGTTATGCTAGTCAAAGCCAAGGCTACTTTTACGTACGTTGAAGGTGTGGGATGCCCACCATGATTGTCTGCCGATTTCACTTCTTGGCTCATACGTTACTCCATTTACTCTACTAAAAACCTTCGAATACCCCGAAAAGGTACACCACAGTGAAAATAATAATCCAGACGATATCCACAAAGTGCCAGTAAAGAGCAGCAAGGTCAACATCTAAATGCTTCGCTGGAGTTATACCTCCCTTACGGAAGGAGAGAAACAACAGTGATAGCAACCACAGGACACCCAAAGAGACGTGTGCTCCATGAAACCCAGTAAGAGTAAAGAACGTCGTGCCAAAAAGATTAGTACGAGGGGTCAGTCCTATAGTTTCCTCGATCTCTTCCACACCTTGCCCACATTTTTCGGCCACGATCTTTTCTAAATCAGTTAACTCCTCCATCACTACATGACCACAATCTATATGAACTTCATGGTTGGCGAACGTACGAAACTCGAACACTTGGAAAGCCAAAAAAGTAGCGCCCAATATTATAGTAGAGAGAAGCCAAATCCTAAAGGCTTTCATCCTGCCTCGCCTTAATGCGGCGTACGACAGAACCATACTCATACTACTCATTAATAGTACAAAGGTACTAACCGACGTGGTAGGAATATCGAACACGTCTATAGGCAAAGGCCCGGACAGGCTGCTACCTTTGTAAACCAAATAGGTCGCTATTAAACTCCCAAAGAACATGCAGTCCGAACCCAAGAATGCCCACATGAGCATCTTTCGATGATTTAATCCGGTTGTTGTCGATTCGTGTTCAGTTTCGTGCGACGATGCTTGCGCCAAGTGTCAACCTCTCCTATTTGGACTATTATTAATACGGCTCATTGACCGGCTCAAACGACCATGCATAAACGCCTATGGTACCAATAACAGCTCCCATAACTCCAACAGGTATGCTATAAATGGCTCCGTATCCTAATGTAAGCAAACCTATTGATACAACTATAGGCCAATAAGACGGTTGGGGTAAATGTATAGAATGTTCCTCATCGACAGGTATTTCACCAGCAGGAACAATCTCTTCGGAATGCTGCCGTTTTCTATCCCACCAATCATCTCGTTCTCTAACTGTCGGGATCTCTACGAAATTAAATTCTGGAGGTGGTGAGGAAATAGACCATTCCAGCGTTCTGGCATCCCATGGGTCTCCGCTGGCCTGGTCACCATTACGCCAACTCTTAACAATATTAAAAATAAATATCACGAAAGAAATGGCTAACAAGAAAGCACCTGCAGTTGAAACTTCATTCCAAAAATCCCATCCCATGCCAGAAGCATAAGTGTATATTCTCCTAGGCATCCCATCCATACCTGTAAAATGCATAGGGAAAAAAGTGATATTCTGAGCGACAAACATCATCCAAAAATGCGTTTTGCCCAGAGTTTCGTTATACATACGTCCTGTGAATTTAGGAAACCAGTAATATATGCCGCCCATAAGAGCCATCAATGCACCACTAAATAGAACATAATGGAAGTGGGCAACTACAAAATATGTGTCCTGTTGCTGAGCATCTGAAGGCGCAATCGCATGCATTACACCGCTGACACCACCCATAGTAAATAGAGAAATGAAACCCAGTGCAAATAACATCGGCGTTCTCAGGTCTATGGATCCCTGCCATATGGTGCCCAACCAGTTAAAGATCTTTATACCGGTTGGCACTGCTATCGCCATAGTTGTTATAGCAAATACAGTGTTGGGTATTGGGCCGAGTCCCACCGTGAACATATGATGGCTCCAAACCATCCAGCCCATGAAAGCAATGATCACTCCAGCCAATACTACAGCTGGATATCCGAAAAGAGGTTTTTTAGAAAAAGTCGGTAATATTTCTGAAACTATCCCCATAGCCGGGAGAATCAGTATATACACTTCAGGGTGTCCAAATACCCAAAACAAGTGCTGCCACAATATAGGGTTGGCTCCTTTTGCTACGACGAAAAAGTTTGTCCCATAACTGCGGTCGAAAAACAGCTCTATCAACGCAACGGTAATTACAGGAAACGCTAATACTAGTAGAATCGCGGTTACAAGAGTCATCCAAGTGAATAGTGGCATCCGCATTAAAGACATACCCGGAGCCCGCATATTAATTATAGTCACTATAAAGTTGAAAGCAGCGGCTAGTGATGCGACGCCCAAAATCTGCAAGCTTATGATCCAAAAGTCAATTCCCGTAGCAGGATTAACAGTCTCTCCAGTAAGGGGAGCATACCCAAACCAGCCTGCATTAGGAGCTCCTCCTAAAAACCAGCTGAGATTGAGCATTAGGGCTCCAGCCAAAAATGTCCAATAGCTAAAAGCATTCAACCGTGGGAAAGCAACGTCTCTGGCCCCTATTTGTAAGGGAATAACATAATTAAAAAATGCCGCCCCCATAGGCATAATCACCAAGAATATCATGGTGGTGCCATGCATAGTAAAAAGTTGGTTGTATACCTCAGGACTTATTATATCCAACTCTGATCGAGTCAATTGAACCCGCATCAAAAGAGCCTCTATACCACCTATAATAAAAAGAATGAATGCCGTCACTCCATATAATAAGCCGATTCTTTTGTGATCGATCGTAGTGATCCAGCCCCACAGCCCTGTGGGATGTATGGGTCTAGGTATTGAAAATACCTTTGTCGTCATCCCGCGCCTCCAAGACACTCATCCGTAATTATTGAATTACTGTAAGAATTCGAAATAACCAAATCTACTTCAGACTCCTTAGATAGGCTGCTAACGCAGAGATTTGACTTTCAGTAAGTGAAGGTAAAGTACCATTATATACTTCAGCGTCTCGAGCCATAATGTTACCTTCTTTGACATCCCCCGGGTCAGTCAACCATCTCAGTAAGTTCTCTTGAGTATTATCCATAATACTTCCAATGAATGTATCACGACTAGCAAAATGGGTCAGATTTGGACCAATGGTACCTCTAGCTATTCCTGGCCCATCTATGGTGTGGCATCTGAAACACAAAACCCGTCTGGACATGAAAATATCATATCCTTCTATGACCAAAGGATCGCTCGACTCAAGAGCAGCGACAGCTTGATCTTGTAACCATTGCTCAAATTGTGCCTTGGGCTTCGCTATAACCTTAAATCTCATGTTTGCGTGAGCAACTCCACAAAACTCCGCACATTGTCCATAAAACTCTCCAGGCTCATCGGCTTGGATCCAAATTGTATTGCCAACTCCCGGAATCATGTCTACCTTGCCTGCTATCTTTGGTATCCAAAAACTGTGAATAACATCAATAGATGCGAGATTCAAATTTACGACTTCACCTACAGGAATATGAAGTTCGTTTGCAGTTACGACACCTGATTCAGGATATCTAAATTCAAACCACCACTGATGACCTATAGCCTCAACAAGCAGGCCGCCCTCTTCAGGAGTCTTCGGACTGTTAGCGTTATCAAATATAGTTATAATAGTCGGGATTGCGACAATTGCTAAAATTATTACAGGCACAATAGTCCAGGCTATTTCAAGTTTATTATTACCATGAATTTGTTCAGGATCGCCCTGGTCTTTCCGACGGCGATACCGGACCGCTGCATATATTATAGCTGCCTCTACAGCTATGAAGACTACAAGACCTACCCAGAAAATAACGTAAAAGAGAATAGCTTGAGAACGTGCTACTGGGCCTACTGTGTCAAAAGTAGACATTGGGTGTGACGGCGTGCAGCCTAGTAAGGAGATAACCAACGTCCCTGCAAGGACAAGAGTTATCAGTCTCAGAAAACGTCTGTTAGTCATCAACATAGGTTAGTGTCACCTTCTTTCAAAAGCCTTACGCTTCTAGGCTCTTGCCAAGATAAGAATCTATCAAGACTATCACTGTCAGTCAAGCACTTTAAGGGGATTATGTAGATAAAACTACATATATTTTCGAAATACCTCGCCTCAAACCTTGAATTACTCACTAACATACAACTCAGAATCTAATTATCGAATCAACCATTAAAGCTACGAATATGAGAGCCAAATACAGCAAGGAGTAAAGATAGAGTGTTCTGGCGGCTCTTCTATCAGATTGTTGCATGAGTCGTCTAGCTAAATAGATGAAGATAGCCCCAGAGGTTAAACAGAATCCAAAATATATCCATCCCACTGCTTGTGTAGCGAAAAACATAAGCGTCAACGCAACGAGAACCAACGTGTATAGGAAAATAGATCTTCTGGTTTCTACGTCTCCCACTACAACCGGCAACATGGGGATATTCGCCCTTGCGTAATCGTCCTTAATCAACAAAGATAGAGCCCAAAAGTGAGGTGGCGTCCAGAAAAAAATTATCGAAAACAAATACAGCGCCTCAAGTTCTAGACTCCCTGTAATTGCAGCCCATCCTATTACTGGCGGCATTGCTCCTGCCGCACCCCCAATGACAATATTCTGAGGCGTTGTCCTTTTCAATCCCATGGTATATACAAAAACGTAAAAAAGAGTTGAAGACAAGGCCAAAAAAGCGCTAAGAATATTTACGAATAGACCAAATATGGTAAAAGCCAGCAGGTTCAAAACCAAACCGAATAGAAGAGCTTGATAAGGAAGAATTCTACCCCCTGCTACTGGTCGACTTTGGGTTCGTTCCATTCGAGCATCTATGTCTCTGTCCAGATAGTGGTTGAGGGCATTAGCTCCTCCAGAAGCTAATACTCCTCCTCCGAATACTAATAGAATTAGATTCATGCTGGGCTTTCCATTAGCCGCCATGAACATGCCACCAAGCGCAGTGACTAAAAGCAAAACGATGATGCGTGGCTTGGTTAAGGTCACGTAATCTTTAATTATCGATGAAGAGCCTAAAACGAGTGATTTCACTTTAACATCTCACTCCATCAGTACAACTACGACCCTCTTCCTGAAATCTACCAGGGCTAGCCATATATACGAGAGTGGCCAATAAAATTAATGAAATCCATAACAGAGTTGCCATACTCAAATGCATTGCCTTTAAATAAGACGGGAATTCTGCCCAGATCATGACTGCCCCAAATAACACTTGTGCTAGCATGATGACATTTGATAAGAAACTAACCCTTACTATGCCAGATTGTTCAGAGAGATTGAACTTAGCTACGACACTAATCATCAACAATATCACTCCCACGATCAGGGCTATATACCTATGAATCATATGCAATGTATACATCTCTCCTCCAGGAAAGATGGCGCCTCTACATAATGGCCAAGTAGAACATGAAGTCCCGGCACCAATCCCCACTATGTAAGAGCCAAAGAGAATCAGTAAAAATGTCCCGATAACTCCTGATATCACCCAATATTTAAAGGCGCCTGATCCTTTCATAGACCTGTACTCTGCCAATACACCATAATTAGGCTTAATATACTTCCACGATACTATGGCAACAACAACAGCACTAGCAACAACCACTTGTGCTATGCCCAGATGTAACAGTCTAACCCACCAAGATAATTCTGTCAGTACAGTAATACCACCTAAAATCGCAGCAATCACTATCATTAACGATCCGACAACGGTGGATATCAGCAGCAAGCGATTAGAGCGAAAATAAACCCAAGTGAGTACCAACAATCCCAACATGAGTGCCCCCAGAGATGAAGCAAAAAGCCTGTGAGAATATTCAATTAAGACAGAATATTCAAAAGGGGGAATTATGCGGCCATGACACAACGGCCAATCTGGGCAACCCAATCCAGACCCCGTAACTCTTACTATACCTCCTAGGGTCACTTGAGCGAAAGCAGCCACCACAGTAGCAGCTGCTAGAAGCCGGAAAACAAGGTGAATTCTCTCTCCAGGCATACTCGACGAGGTCAAAGAAACAGTTCCTAACTAATTCCAATCATATGTGCAAAGTTTCACAAACTCCAGGATAGCATAATGGTAAGGTAGCGTCAATTACAATACCTTCTCGTTATACCTATCTCTACTCTAGTGCTTTGACTGGTAAACATTAAATGAACCTGTACTCATCTTTAGTCTTTATTCAGCTTGACTGATTAATATGCTGAGACTACAATTTAGGTTGATACACACTGAACTCGAATTCCTAATGAATCACAGATTGGACACTAATGTTTTAGTGATTTTCGGGATTGGCGGTTCGTTCGCAGGCCCGCTAGCTCAATTGGCAGAGCAACTGACTCTTAATCAGTAGGTTCCCAGTTCGATTCTGGGGCGGGTCACCAACTCTCTCTCTGGTGACACAGGTCTTAAGGGCCTTTATCTACTATATAATTTCCCTTAGTTTCAGCCCGTTTATTGGCATTTGTAATACCTATTGTAATACCTTTTTGCAGATTACAGCGTGTTATGAAGGGCTTCGAGTGGTTAACAATAGTAGATTCTTCAATGACTTCCTGGGAGACTCCACGTTTTAGCAGCTCCTCTCCATCAATTCTCCTGGTCGTTTTGTAATTCATCCTGATTCCCAACCCCAATTCTTGTGAGCCCAACACATCTCCGACATTAATACCCACCTGCCTGGCTGTGTCGTAGACATCAGCCTTTTTAGTCTTATAACGAGTCTCAATATGCCGGCGCATCATAGCCAATTCATTTAGCATCTTCAGATCGTTCTCTGTTTTCTCCCGGATTTCTTCCGGTAATTCATTAATGTCCATTGCTCACCCCTGCATCACTATCGTTAACAGTCTTTATAGGCTTGCCACTGGCAGCCTGTATATCAAAAGTTATCGGTCCCTCTCTTTGAATCATGTTGTTAATCTGCTGGTTCAGCGTCATCACCGGGTCCACCAGGCTGGAATTAAACCTCTCTGC
>CAUZEB010000024.1:0-16454 GCA_963578655.1 Dehalococcoidia bacterium
CAGACTTTGCAACATTTGCTCAGAGACGCCTATGTGGCCGACTCAGTTGTTATACTTGGGTCTATTGACATCGTCCTAGGTGAGGTGGACCGGTGACCCTAGAACAAGCACTATATTCCAGTTTAGCAGCAGTAGGACTCCTACTATTTTTATCATTCATGGTCCTCACATTAACTTGGGTCGAGCGCAAAGCGTTAGCTCGTATACAAATGCGTATGGGACCTATGAGGGTCGGCTTTCATGGCACTTTACAACCCATTGCTGATGCTATTAAGCTGCTTACTAAAGAGGATATTTTACCTTCTTGGGCGGATCGACGTATTTATTGGCTTTCTCCATTGGCAGTATTTGTTCCTTCGCTGATGATATGGGTAACGATCCCAATGGCCCACGACGTGGTTCTACGAAATCTAGACCTGGGCCTATTCTACATAACAGCTATCTCAGTACTTTCAGTTATGGGATTAGTTATGGCTGGATGGAGTTCTGCAAATAAGTACGCTATGCTTGGAGGTCTTCGGGCAGCAGGCCAACTCATTAGCTATGAAATTCCCTTCATTATGGCAATCTTAGGTGTTGCTATGCTTGCGCAATCGTTGAACATAATCGAAGTAGTAGATGACCAAATAACTGTTCCATATATATTTATTCAACCCCTCGGCCTTTTCATTTTTTTTATAGCTGGTTTAGCCGAATTGGGGAGAACTCCTTTCGATATCCACCACGCAGAATCAGAAGTAGTGGGTGGGCCATTTGTCGAATACAGTGGAGCCCACTGGGCTGTATTCTTTCTCGCAGAATATATAAACACCTTTACTATAGCGGCTCTTACAGTGCTATTATTCCTGGGCGGCTGGCGATGGCCAACCATGCCACTTGAGGGAGTGCTTCATTCCTTCTTATCCATGGGATGGTTTCTAGTGAAAGCTTATGCCGTAGTTTTATTGATATTTTGGATAAGAGGAACTTATCCCAGACTTAGGATCGACCAACTAATGTCTTTCGGCTGGAAGATGCTTGTTCCACTTTCATTCATTAACATTATAATTACGGCTACAGTTCTATACTATAACTGGCCTTTGTGGTCTCTCACGATAATATCTCTGATGATGTTAGCCTGTACATTTTATGTGATATTTAACTTTTCTGGCACAAGTAAGGCCAAGGATACAGTAAAAGTCTATCCAGCCATTATCGAAAGCAAGCGACTGGTTACTAATCAGGATGATGATCTTTCCTAGAATAATTGAGGATAGAATAATTGAGGATAGAATTATTACAAATAAAGGGCAATTAAATCTGTTTGCATTCCAAAGTTCGCACAATTAAATAAAGTAGGATTTCTTATCCTGAGGCAGGTTATGATAGGGTTTTTAGAAGGGCTAAAAGTGACATTAAAGACAACGTTTCGTCGACCTGTAACCGCTGAATATCCGGAGCCTGACAAGCGATTACAAGTCGAAAGTAGGTACATGGGATTTCCTGCTCTTACGTGGGACTCTGAAGTAAGTGAACCATATTGCACAGGCTGTATGGTCTGTATCCGCAATTGTCCCACACAGTGCATGACTGCACAGATGAAAGATAACCCATTAAACAAAGAAGGCAAAAGTAGGCGCCGTAAGATAATTGATACATTCGAAATAAATTTAGGCAGGTGCATACTGTGTGCTATTTGTGTTGACGTGTGCAATTTCGATGCTATAGAAATGAGCCATGAGCATGAATTGGGGAAATACCAGAGAAATGGTAACCGTGTCGATCTAGAGGAACTTCTGGATATGGGCAAGGAATATATGACTAAAATCGATTGGAGACCGAAACAACCTACGAAAAATAGCGGTGTGCCGATTAAAAAAGATACCTCTAATGACGATAAGATTACGAAAGGAAGGCGTATGGAGTTATCGTCTCCAGGTGATGGAAGAACTTCAGTCCCTAAACAGATAGCGAAGCCTTCGCCCAAGCTTTCTCTACCCGTCGCTATGGACATCGATACAGGAGATGTATCGGTCAAGGAAAATACCGATCGTGCTTCTAATGACGACAGAGGGACTGAATCCCAATCACAGGAGAAAACAACCTAACAATGGCAACCCCTTCTCTGATTCTATTCTTTGCAGCTGCTGCTCTCACTATAGGGGGTGGTCTCGGAGTAGTTATGACGCGTAATATCGTCTATGCTGCCTTCGCTTTATTGACATCTCTAATGGGTGTCGCTGGGTTATTCTTACTGGCTTACGCCGAATTTCTAGCATTAGTTCAGGTATTAATATACGGGGGAGCCGTAATTATACTGATTCTATTTTCACTAATGCTAACTCGAATCCAAGACTTTGACAGATTGACTGATAACAATCAATGGCCATTAGCCATAATAGTCGCCATAACCGTTTTTGGAATTATTTCAGCCGCAATAATATCTGATAATCCTCAGATTGGAGACCGTCAAGGAATTAGCTTGGAGATGCTAGGCAATAGCTTATTTACCGAATGGGCTATCCCCTTCGAAATTGCTTCTTTAGTTCTACTGGTAGCATTGATCGGAGCAATATTGCTGGTTAGAACGAAAGGAGGTAAAGATTGATGGAATTAGCGCACTTCCAACTTGTGGCAGCAGCACTGTTCTCAATCGGTCTATATGGCGTATTGGCTAGAAAGAGCGCCGTCCTTATATTGATGTCTATAGAATTGATGCTGAACGCAGTGAACATCAATCTCATTGGATACGCAGCCTTTATGGATTTTACTGTAGATCAAAGAGCTTTGGGACAGGTCCTCGTAATCTTTGTTATAACCATAGCTGCAGCTGAACTCGCGCTTGCGGTTGCCATTATTTTACGCTTGTATAGGAACCGTTCTTCTGTAAATGTTGATGAAATCGATACAATGAAATGGTGACAGTTCAGTATGTCTCAAGCATTTGCGAGAAATATACAGTAATGTTTCTGTTTAAGGAGTAACGAAAAGACATATGCCATCGAGTGAAGTAATAGGAATAATCCCCTTTTCCTGGATTATTCCGGCACTTAGTGCCGGATCATTCTGTGTCATCGTATTTTTCGGTAAATTTCTACCTCTCAAGGGAGCAGTTATTTCCATCGCGGCCATCTCCATTGGCTTCCTTATGTTCTGGTTCGTGCTAATTGATCTACTATCAGGCGATTTAGCATACAGACACTTTACTATCAACTGGATCACCGTAGGTTCAACAGAGATAACTTGGGGTATTCTTATAGATCGTCTGTCAATAGTGATGTTAGGACTGATCTCTTTCGTTTCCCTTTTAGTTCAAATATATTCACTGGAGTATATGAAAGGCGATCCACGTCTTGGGTGGTACTTTGCTGTTCATGCTTTATTTGCAGCATCCATGTTAACCCTTGTACTCGCTGACAATTTGCTTTTTCTATACTTTGCCTGGGAACTCGTTGGCTTAGGCTCCTACCTCCTTATAGGTTTCTGGTATGAGAAACCTCCTGCAGTCGAAGCGGCAAAAAAGGCCTTCATAACGACTAGGATTGGGGACGTAGGACTTCTAATAGGGCTTATATTGCTTTTTAAAGCTACAGGATCTTTCGAAATAAAAGAGATTTTCGGAGCAGCTCAGTCAGGGGCAATTGATACAGTGACCCTTAACATATCCATGATTCTAATCTTCCTAGGCGCAATGGGTAAATCAGCGCAATTCCCCTTTCACGTCTGGCTCCCGGATGCTATGGAAGGCCCGACTCCTGTAAGCGCGCTCATACATGCAGCTACCATGGTGGCTGCAGGGGTATATTTAGTTGCTCGCCTACTCCCATTATTTGAACTTACGCCAGGCGTATTATTTTTTGTGTCCGCTGTAGGTCTCCTAACTTTTATTTCGGCCAGTCTATTGGCACTGGTTATGAGAGATGTTAAGCGCATATTAGCTTATTCTACTATCAGCCATCTGGGCCTAATGATGCTATCACTAGGTGCATTCGGAGCAGGAGCCGCTATATTTCATCTAGTAGTACACGGTTTATCGAAAGCCTTATTATTCTTAGGTGCAGGCAGTATTATGCATGGACTCGCGGACGAAACTGACATTTGGAAAATGGGAGGACTTCGTCGGAAAATGCCGATAACAGCGATTACGTTCTTGATTGGCGCAGCTTCATTAGCTGGCATAGCACCTTTAGGTGGTTTCTTTAGTAAAGACGAAATTCTTTTGGTCATGCTAGACCATAGGGGCCCCTTATTCCTCTCTATCACTCTGGGCGCAATAGTTATTAGTTCCCTATATATGACGCGGGTGAGTCTAGTTGTGTTTTTTGGGTCTCAGAGGTCTAATATGGACCATGTTCATGAATCTCCGTTATTAATAACCTTACCCTTGATTATCCTAGCCATCTTGGCATTGATTGTTGGCGTAATTGCATTTAGTTGGACAAGTGACTACAGAGGATTCATACACTTTCTTACTGGAGAGGATGAATTCCACCTACTAATCTGGCTTAGTATTTTATCTTTACTATTGACACTATCCGGTGTATTCATAGGATGGGCTATATATCATAAGAAGATAATCGCAGTCGATTACCTAATAAAGAAATATCCTTTTTTCTATCGTTTTTTAATCAACAGATACTATATTGACCATCTTTACCAGTGGATCATAGACCGTGTAATACTCGCATTTGGGAAAACCATAGCCGTTTTCGACCGCACCATCATAAACGATGTGGGTGTCAACGAATCAGCGTCGAGCGTTTGGAGATCTGCCATCACTCTAAAGTATTTGCAGACAGGAAAATTATATAACTATGGTCTAACCATGGCCCTTGGAGTCGTGTGTTTAATACTAATTTGGTGGCTTTTATTGACATGACACCTACCAGGCAATCCTTAGCAATGATTTTCGTCAGTATCGATTTTCTAGAAATCTTAAAATAATGGAGTAAATTGGTGTTACCTTATGTTGACTCTAAAGAGCAACTCGTGACGGAATTATATATACGTGATGTGAGTATTTCATTTAAGTTCTATGCCGATTTGGGCTTCACTCCCATTAGAACATTAGTAGACTTCGCTGAATTCACATGGGAGGGGCACCGATTTATGTTAGAGGAACATAAGGAATGGGATTGGCCTTCTATTCCCAAGCATCCCCAAGCAAATATTAGAGTTATGGTTCCCGATGTTGATAAATATTGGCTACTTGCTATGGACATGAAAGCCCCTGTTTTAAAACCTATCGATGATAGGAAATATGGTCTCAGAGACTTCACTATCGTGGACCCAGACGGTTTCGCGATAAGGTTCGCGTCTCGTCTTAACGATATCAACTAATGTTTTATGAACTCCCAAATTGAAGGTTGATGATGGACACGTTTGATAACAACGTACTGCTCTTATTGGTTATTCTACCCTTGATAGGGGCAGGTCTTCTTTTGCCTATACCTGGAGGTCAACGTTCTTTAGTACGCTGGGTTGCTACGTCATTCGCCTTCATAAACATGATATTATCCATTTACGTCTTTACCTACTATTATTTTAGTAACGAAGGTGGCATGCAACTAACGAGTTCTTTTAGTTGGTTGGAATTGCCAGGCCCTTGGCCACTAGGTAGTCAGGGTATTTCGCTTGCTTTGGGCATCGATGGAATATCAGCTCCAATGATACTCCTAACTGGAATTGTAATGTTTACCGGTGTGCTTATATCGTGGAACATTTACGATCGCAACAAAGATTTCTTCATATTATATCTACTACTACTTTCTGGAGTCTTTGGAGTCTTTGTATCACTAGATCTTTTTTTCCTTTTCTTCTTTTACGAGCTATCAGTCCTACCAATGTATTTACTTATTGGTATGTGGGGCAGCAGTTCCGACTTCCTTACTTTTATCCGCACTAAAGAATACAGTGCGATGAAGTTAATGTTATTCCTAATCGCTGGCAGCGTATTGATATGGATTGCCATTCTAGCCTTGTTTGTAGAAGCTGATGTTGGAAGTTTCAATATAATGGATATACAAGGCATTAAATTCTCTCCGTTGTTCCAAAAAGTTGTATTCGCTTTCTTAGCTGTGGGGTTCGGGGTCTTGGCCGGTTTATGGCCATTTCATACTTGGTCACCAGACGGGCACGTGGCGGCACCAACTTCAGTCAGCATGGTCCACGCCGGTGTATTAATGAAACTCGGAGCTTTCGGCATAATAAGAGTAGGTATGTCCTTACTGCCAGAGGGAGCTGATTTCTGGATGCCTACTCTAGTTATTTTGGGTACCATAAATGTTATTTATGGGGCCATATCTGCTCTAGGCCAATCGGACTTAAAATATGTCGTAGGTTATTCCAGTGTTAGTCATATGGGCTACGTGATTATGGGTATAGCGACGCTGCATCCCCTAGGTTTAAGTGGCGCAGTTTTACAGATGTTCTCACACGGGATCATGACCGCTCTTTTCTTTGCGGTAGTAGGCATCATATATGACCGAACACACACGCGGGACATTTCCATGCTCGGAGGTCTAGCTAAGCAAATGAGAGGCACAGCAGCTTTATTTACAATCGCTGGGTTGACGTCAATTGGCTTGCCTGGACTCAGCGGTTTTGTAGCCGAACTACTCGTATTCTTGGGACTTTTCGAAACCTACGTAATATTAGGAGTTCTAGGCATTATAGGCGCAGCTATTA
Source organism: Dehalococcoidia bacterium (assembly GCA_963578655.1). Lineage (GTDB taxonomy): Bacteria > Chloroflexota > Dehalococcoidia > Lucifugimonadales > CAUZEB01 > CAUZEB01. Next base: position 6,667 of record CAUZEB010000024.1, read on the forward strand.
CAGCTGTTTATATACTTAGGCTTTTAGGAAAAGTTTTCTTCGGGCCACTTGAGGAGAGATGGAAAACTCAAACAGATGGGAGCAAAGTCGAAATGTTCTCCGCAGCAATTCTGGTTGGCTTTATTATTCTAGTCGGCCTATTGCCATTTCCATTCATGAGAATCATCAATCTCGGAGTGACAGATATTTTAGCAAATTTTGCAGGGATAGGATAACTCAAAATGAATTACGCGACGTTACGTATTAAAAACGTTAACCGTAGTATAAGAAGTCGAGAGCACTATGGTGAATAACTTCGCTCTAATCGCACCTGAATTTCTTATAACGGGTCTGGCGTTTTTAATCCTATCCATTGATTTTTTTATTCGCTCAGACCGCCAACATTTACTAGCGTATATTGCATGTTCGGGACTTATCGGTATTCTGATATTATCTCTATTGGCCTTATGGAATGTGGAAGATAATCTTTACAATGGTCTGTTAGTGATTGATGACTATTCTCTCTTTTTTAAATCTTTTTTCCTCATCTTCGGGGTTTTTATTATATTGTCATCAATCGAATATGTGAAACGCCATCTTGAACACCCTGGTGAATATTATGGAATAATCGTATTCACTATATTAGCGATGATGTTAATGGCCATGTCAGGCGAACTTCTAACAGCTTATATTGCACTAGAACTTCTCAGTTTTGGCTTGTACGTTTTAGTGAATTTCGACCGTTATAATCCTAAATCAAACGAAGCGGGAACTAAGTACATTCTTTTGGGAGCCCTCTCATCAGCCCTACTTTTATATGGCATAAGTCAAATTTTCGGTCTTTTAGGTACAACCCGATTTAATGAGATACACTACATCCTGTCTACTACAAATGAGTTAAGTCCGGGAGTTCTGGTCGGATTAATCTTTATTATCTCAGGATTAGGATTCAAAGTGGCTGCTGTTCCATTCCACATGTGGGCGCCGGACACTTACGAAGGAGCTCCCACACCCATTACAGCTTATCTGGCCGTTGGTTCAAAGGCAGCAGCGTTCGCTCTTATCTTACGGTTCTTCACCGAAGCATTGATGCCGGCTGTCAATGATTGGCAGCCCATCATTATTATAATCGCTACTTTAACAATGATTTTAGGCAACTTGATGGCGCTGGTACAGAAAAATATCAAACGCCTTTTGGCATATTCTAGTATCGGCCATGTAGGATACCTCCTGCTCGGACTTGCATCGATGGCCTCAATTAACTCAGAAGGCGTGGTCTCACTTGATAAATCCCATTTGGCGTCAAACGCTATAATGCTCCATCTGGTAGCGTACGGTATAACCAATTTAGCGGCCTTCCTTTCGATTACAACAATTTATAATTCCATAGGGAAAGAGGAGATACAAGATTTTGCTGGAATGTCGAAACGTGCACCCTTACTCTCCATGGTATTCGCAGCATCACTCTTCTCTCTCGCCGGACTTCCAATTTTCGCAGGCTTCACTAGCAAATTCTACTTGTTCACAGCAGCATCTGCTCAGGGTTTACTATGGCTCGCTGGAGTCGCTATATTTGCTAGTCTTGTGTCGATGTATTACTATCTAACTGTAATCCGTCAACTGTACATAGAAGCATCTCCAGACGAGACCCCAATCTATGTCTCTAAATTAAATGTGGCTTTACTTGGCACCCTCTTATTCGGCATAGTGTGTCTCGGAATATATCCATCACCCCTGATAAATATCCTACAACATGCCAGTGATGCCATTCTAACTTTAAATTCTGCTTCCCAATTAACGCTATCTACAGACTATGCAGCATTACGTTAGATGAGCTTGGAGACCGTCATTTACCTGAATAGATGGCCATACAGTAAAAGGATCATAGCGGATAATTTCAAAACACAGACAAGGAGAGTCGATGGAGAGCAAAGAGAATAAGGATTTTACCAGGGGCATGGTTGTAGTAGCTCACGCTGATGATGCAGAATACGGATGTTCTGGAACAGTCGCCAAATTATGCAACCTGGGATTTGAAATGGTGTACGTCATGTGCACTGATGGAAGTAAAGGTACTAATAACCGTAATATAAGCCAGAAGGAGCTAGCTGCAATCAGACACGCTGAGCAAGTTAATGCTGGTAAAGTTCTGGGCTTAAAAGAAGTCGTGTTTCTGGATTACGAAGACAGCATGTTAGAGCCTACTATCGCCTTGCGGCGTAATATTACACAAGAAATACGTCGTCACAAGCCTGACATACTGATATGTCAGTATCCTCTGCGAACACTGGATGGCAAATGGGGAATAGGTCACCCAGACCACCTAGCTGCTGGGGAGGCAGCATTATCCGCAACATTCCCAAGTGCTCGAGACCATTTGACGTTTCCTGAATTGTTGGCAAACGGTCTCGAGCCTCACAAAGTGTCGGAAGTTTGGATAATGAGTCATCCAGTACCAAATCATTGGGTTGATGTCACGAACCATATCGAAACTTCTGTTGATGCTATTTTGCAGCATACTTCTCAGATAGAAGGTTCATCACGTGAAGAAGTGGACAAACGCATGCGTGAAGGCAGGAAGGAGAAAGGCATTGGAAAAGGCATGCAATATGCAGAAGAATTTAGACTTATTACAATGAGATAATCATCTCATTGTGTATAGAATACCATAGTGCTTATCTTTAACCTTTGTTGCAACCACATAATCTTAAGTGAAGTGAAGGCAAATCTTTAGAGGAGCAGGTAAATGTCTAATAAAATGGTAGCTCCATACGGATCCTGGGAATCTCCTATTACATCCCAATTGATTACATCAGATTCGATAAGTATTGGAGAGATCCACCTAGACGATCGCGACACTTACTGGACAGAAATGAGGCCAGAGGAAGGTGGTCGATATGTCATAATCAAACGAAATAAAGATGGAATGACCATAAATTTAACACCACCGGGTTTCAACGTAAGAACACGCGTACATGAATATGGAGGCGGAGCATTCTGCGTCTCCCATGGAACCCTCTATTTTTCCAATTTTGATGATCAAAGGATATATTACCAACCATCAGATTCGGCTCCCACACCTATCACTCCAGAAATCGATATGCGTTATGGAGACGGTATCATAGATGATCTGAACCAGAGAATGATATGTATACGAGAAGATCATTCTTCAGCTTGGCAAGAGCCCATTAACTCCATAGTAAGTTTGGATCTCAAGAACGGTTCCAGTCGAGTAATAGTATCTGGTTACAATTTCTATGCGTCGCCTTGCCTCAACAAGGACGGGTCCAAGTTAGCATGGTTGGCATGGAATCATCCCAATATGCCTTGGGACGGTACTCAATTATGGGTAGGCACCCTCAATGGCAACGGTGATATCACTAACGCTCACGTCATCGCCGGTGGCATTGATGAATCAATCTTACAACCCAAATGGTCTCCTGACGGAATTCTCTACTTTATATCAGATAAGACCGGCTGGTGGAACATCTATAGATGGATGGGCAAATATGCAGAAGCTCTATTCCCAATGGAAGCAGAATTCGGAATGCCTGCATGGATGCTCGGTACTAATACATACGGATTTGATTCACCCAACAACATCGTGTGTGCTTATACTCACAATGGATCCTGGTTTGTCGCCAATCTTGGCACGAACTCGGGAAAACTCACTGCTATCGAGACTTCTTATACCGCCCTGGGGAGAGCTGGGATGGAAGTAGGTAAAGGTAGAGCAGTTCTTAGTGCCGGCTCTCCATTCGAAGAGACCTCGCTAATTCAAATTGACTCAAATTCGGGTGAACTACATAATCTTCGGCGCTCAAGAGAGTTTATCATGGACAAAAAATATCTGTCAGAACCAGAAATGATAACTTTTCCCACAGAAAATAATCTGGAAGCACACGGATTCTATTATCCACCTCATAATCACGATCATGCAGGTCCTCCCAACGAGACACCTCCGTTATTAGTTGTCAGCCACGGTGGACCAACCGGTGCCACTTCAAATTCTCTAGACCTTTCAGTACAATTCTGGACGAGTCGTGGCATAGGAGTGCTGGATGTCAACTATGGAGGCAGTACAGGATATGGTAAGGCATATCGTCAAAGGCTGAACGGTCAGTGGGGAATTGTTGACGTATTCGATTGTATCAATGGAGCCAAATATTTAGTAAGAAATAATAAGGCTGACCCCGAGAAACTCATGATTAGGGGTGGTAGTGCAGGAGGCTATACAACCCTGGCAGCACTTGTGTTCCACGACATATTCAAGGCAGGAGCTAGCTATTACGGTATAAGTGATCTTGAAGCTATGGCAGAGGAAACTCACAAATTCGAGTCGCGTTACTTGGATACGCTCATAGCACCATATCCCGAACGGAAGGATATCTACCACGACAGATCCCCTATTCATTTTACTGAACAATTATCATGTCCAGTCATTATGTTCCAAGGTTTGGAAGACAGAATAGTGCCGCCTAACCAGGCTGAAAAAATGCTGGAAAGCCTACGCGAGAAACGCTTACCGGTTGCATACATTGCTTTTGAAGGAGAGCAACACGGGTTTCGTAGAGCAGAGAATATTAGACTCGCACTAGATACAGAACTCTATTTTTATTCACGCGTATTCGGATTTAAAGTAGCTGGCCACGTGGAAAAAGTGACAATAGAGAATCTCTCTACTCCCGATCCTCAGTAACTCATCCACACAACTGTCTAACTGTCTATAAGTTTGGACAGGGTTCCTCCATGTAATTTACACCATTCATGAATTATTGATACGTCCCAGCCTATGCAAAAGTGTTTTACTCCCATTTCCAGATAACGTTCAGCACCGCTAGAGTCAGGGAGTTCTATCCTAGGCTGAACTCCCATTCTAAGAGCTGTTTCTATAACGCGGATTTCAGCATTCTTTACCCGTGGATCGTCCCATTGCCCCGCTATACCAAGACTCATAGAATAGTCTGCCGGTCCAAATTGGACCATATCTATACCTTTTACTGATAAAATATCTTCCAGTTGATCTAACGCACTCTCTTTTTCAATCATTAAAGCCACCACTCCATCCTCCAAGGCCTGAACGTAGTCCTGCGATCCAGCACCCATAACATAACCTACGTCCCTCCGCATACCTGCGCCTGCCACTCCTCCTGTTGTCGGTGTATCGGCTCTAGCAGAAGCCACGGCGCTCCTAGCATCTTCTGCATCACGTATGTCAGCGAAAAGTAAGTTTTGAATTCCTGACCCGTTCGCGCGTACAGCCAGATAAGTTCTCGGGGTTTGCTCAATTTTCATCATAGAAGAGAGATGCGGAAATAGTTCAACTGCCCTGCCAAAGTTTTCTAGAGAGAGTAAATCGTAAGGAGCGTATTCACCCTGAAATTCTATGTAGTCTATAGACTCACTGTATCCGATAACTTCTACTAATCCTGGCCACAACACGTGTACATGGGTGCCTATGGTAGGTTCCCCAGCATTAAGTTTTTCGCGAAGTGTATTCCTTTTTATCATTTGCTTTCTACTCCCTAACCAGTGTATTCTTCCCGTTTGTGTTTTAAGTTACCAGTCTCGTCATAGGATTCTACATCATTAAACAGCTCATCTCAACAAAGTTTTTATATTTGTGACACGTAGGACTTTATATCTAAATCAACATTAGAGAGGGTAATATATTAATGCTCTTTGCCTAGTTTAGCGCATCTGGTGAATATCGTCGTTCACATTTAAAGCACCTGTAGGAAATAACGACTAATAAAGTGACTTAATCCAAATGGTCCTGATCCAAAGTTGCGTAGTATAAAGCAGAAATAGTGGATGCTGCCAGAAGCCCAGCATCCACTGGAAAGGTTATTCCTGTAACCCACCTCGATTCTTCGCTGGCCAACAAAAGTGCAGCGTACGCTACATCCCAAGCTGTGCCTTCTGTTCCTAATGGAATGATCCTTCTCCTCAATGAACGGCTGGTATCATCAAGATGCGGCGTAACCATAGGAGTGCAAATAAATCCCGGGGCTATACAATTTACACGAATATTATCTCTCCCATGGTGTACAGCCATTTGAGTAGTAAGGGTGGTTACTCCACCTTTTGATACAGAATACGGCAAGATCGTACCCAAACTACCTGATCTTAACGCCTCTATAGAAGACATATTTATGATTGAGCCACCGCCTGACTCAATCATCCTAGGTATAGCAAATTTACTCGTAAGCATCATGCCTTTAAGATTCACATCCATAGTCCGGTCCCAAACTTCTTCTTCAACATCCACCACGCTAACTGAAGATAAAATACCAACGTTGTTGAATAAAACATCTAGAGATTCATATCTCTCCACGGTTGTCTCTACTATTCCCTTACATTCCTTCTTACTAGTCACGTCTGCTTCATAAATAGAAGCTTCACCTCCCTCGTTCTTGATTATAGTAAAAGTTTCTTCTGCCCTTGAGGCTATTTTTATCGACTAGAAGAACTTTAGAACCCGGTCTTGCAAATAAAATAGCCGTAGCCTTACCAGTTTCCTGTACCGGGTCCACTAGAACCCACTCCAGTTACAATGGGAAACTTTATTTGCTAACCTTGCACCCATTAAGGTCATTCCACTCTCCTAATTTTATTAGAACAAACATGCCATCTCATGATATTTCTTGCCAATATTCGGCATTCAAATTTAAACAATTGAGATCATGACAGGCTGTTTACTAGTCTATTTAGAATTCCTATTCCTTAGCCACAAATATATTACCTGAGCGATAATAATCCATATAACACACATTCCTGCTATTAATACAATCTCTCCAATCTTTGGTTTTGGGTCTCTATTGTAAATCCATACAGTGCTTATTCCGATAGAGAGAATGATATATATCCATATTCGAAGTCCTTTGAACATAAGAATGGTCGATATCCTCACTTATCAATTTGTTATTATGTTTTTGAAGAAAAGTGGATCTAAACTATAGAGCCGGAGTCCTTACATACTCTACATTAATACCTATACTCTCATCAAAACAACTTAAAATGTTAACCATTAAGAAAGTCGATTTCTTGTTTCTCCATGATTGTTGTATATCTTTCTTTTATTTGATGCGATTATCGAATTATGCCTGAAGGTTCTCTTGCACACCTCAGCCTAGCATAATACACTTTAATTAGTACGGAGGGGTGGCCGAGTGGTTGAAGGCACCTGTCTTGAAAACAGGCATACTGAAAGGTATCGCAGGTTCGAATCCTGTCCCCTCCGCCGGGTTTCAAACATAATCGCTCAATGTATCAAATTTGTAAATGCGGAGTTAATCTTGAAAATTCATGAATACCAAGCCAAGAAATTACTTTCTGAATACAATATACCAGTACCGAACGGAGTGATTGTCTCACGTCCTGAAGAAGCTGCCGCTGCTGTAAGTGACCTGGGAGGCAAGGCGGTAATCAAAGCTCAAGTCCACGCTGGAGGCCGAGGTAAAGCAGGTGGAGTTACAGTAGTTTCGTCACCTCAAGAGGCCCAGGTCATTGCCGAATCCCTTTTAAGGAATAACTTAGTGACGTCCCAGACTGGACCTGAAGGAGTCCCGGTGAACAGCCTCTTAATAGAAGAAATAGTAGACATAGAAACAGAATTATACCTAGGGATGGTAATAGATGGATCCGAGGGAGGTGTAGTAGCTATAGCCAGTGAGGCGGGAGGTGTAGACATAGAAACGGTGGCCAATGAAACCCCTGATAAGATTTTAAGAACCGCAATTGATCCCGTACTAGGTCTGCAACCATTCCAAGGAAGAAATCTAGCGTATTCATTAAATATCAAAGATGATTTAGTGCGTCCAATATCTGAATTAATTGGTAATTTATACAAAGCATTCGAGTCTAAAGATTTCTCGCTTGCTGAAATTAATCCATTAGTTATAACTAGAGATAACAGGGTTTTAGCTTTAGACGCTAAGTTATCCTTCGATGACGACGCAATGTTTCGTCATTCAGACCTCCTTACTCTTCAGGACCCAAAGCAAGAAGATCCACTAGAAATCCAAGCTAGAAAACACAATATCAGCTATGTAAAACTGGAAGGTGACGTAGGATGCATGGTCAATGGAGCAGGCCTAGCTATGGCGACCATGGACGTCGTGTTGTCAACCGGAGCCCAGCCTGCGAATTTCCTAGATGTAGGAGGTGGTGCAGACGAGGAGAAAATATCCAAAGCAATCGACATTATTCTATCTGACACTAACGTAAAACGAATATTAATTAACATTTTTGGAGGCATCGTCCGTTGTGACGTGGTCGCACGAGGAATAATGATGGCCTCTGAGTCAATAACTCATCAGATGCCACCAATGGTAGTCCGAATGCTAGGAACAAATTCCGATGAAGGACGTAAACTTCTAAATGAGTCTTCATTAAACGTCACATTGGTAAATGACCTAAAGCAAGCGGCATCTGAAATAAAACGGGTGATTTGATATCACTTGATCTACATCCGTGCCGAACATTTTTCATTATTAATCCATAATATATAGTAAGTCGTGGTATAGAGTATCCTACAATCAATTAAATGTCGTTTTCTCTAAGGGAGGGTATATCCGATGAGCATTCTAGTAGATGAAAATACTCGTCTCATGGTCCAGGGTATTACAGGTAAAGAAGGTAGTTTCCATGCTAAGCGTTGCAAAGATTACGGCACCAATTTAGTTGCTGGTGTGACACCCGGTAAGGGAGGGCAGATATTCGACGAAGATGTTCCAATATTTAATACTGTCAAAGATGCCCTGGCAGCAACCGAAGCCAACGTTTCACTTATATTTGTCCCTCCCCCTTTTGCTGCCGACGCTATCGTAGAGTCAGTGGACGCAGGAATCCCAACAATCGCATGTATAACTGAAGGTATCCCGGTCATGGACACAACAAGAGTCGTGCGTTACTTGAGAGACAAAACAGCCGTCCTAATCGGTCCTAATTGTCCTGGCATGATATCGCCAGGAGCAAAAGCAAAAGTAGGAATAATGCCAGGTCAAATTCATATACCGGGTCGAATTGGTGTTGTCTCCAGAAGCGGCACGCTCACCTATGAAGCTGTTGGACAACTAACAGAGCTCGGTATTGGTCAATCAACATGTGTAGGTATTGGGGGAGATCCTATCAATGGCTCTTCTTTTATCGATATTCTCAAAATGTTCCAAGCCGACGACGACACAGACGCTATCGTTATGATCGGCGAAATAGGAGGGCGTAAGGAACAAGAAGCGGCGGATTACATCAAAAGTGATGTGACTAAACCAGTGGCTTCATTAATTGTTGGGCAGAGTGCGCCTCCTGGCAAACGTATGGGGCACGCTGGAGCCATAATTACAGGCCGTGATGGTAAGGCAGATGAAAAGATAAGGGCATTGTCTGACTCAGGGGTAACGATCATCCCTGCACCAGGCGATATTGGCGCAACGGTTCAGGAAATGATCCATGATCTAAATAAAATGACGGGATAATTTTCTGGATCAAATCCTTTCATTCCGAAAAAACTGTTCCATTTATAATTTTGGATTAGAAATCCTTCCAATTATCCTCGATTTAACAGTTTGCAACATTGACCTACCTTTTAATATAGTCTTATAATGCCATAGGTATTTCCCCAACCATACTTCGTGAGCGAACAACTTGATTGATCAGGTACACGCCGCCAATATAGGGTCCGGGAACGACGATCACCCTCGGGAAGAGTGTGGTGTCATAGGTGTTTACCTTACGGCGCAAGATGCAGTGAAGCCCACGTTTTTTGGTCTATACGCCCTGCAGCATAGAGGGCAGGAAAGTGTAGGCAT
>CAUZEB010000025.1:0-15994 GCA_963578655.1 Dehalococcoidia bacterium
TGAGTCGCTAGAATATCCTTAGATCTAGGTACCATTTGTTTAAATCCCCACTGCGGTACTTAGGTTGTAAGGTTGTAGGCCGCTTCTCATTAGTTCGCTCTTTCGATCAATTAAGATTCCTGCTGGTCTACCATAATACGAAGTAATCGGTGTTTCCTCTCTTAACACAACGTTATGGCCTATTTTTTGGAGACCGGCAACGACGTGAGGTGGGATACGGTTATCGATAGATAATGGCCCTGATTCAGCATGGATACGGGGGGAACTTATGGCGTCCTGCATGTTCATTTTGTAATCTATCGTATTGAGTATGCATTGTAGCACTGATGTTAGTACTTTGCGTCCTCCAGGAGCCCCTAGAGCCATGAGAGGACCTTGCTCATCGAAAATTAAAGTCGGTGTTCCTGCATGCATTGCATGTCTGCCTGGTCTAATGGAGTTGATGTGGCCCGGTTCAGGGTCAAACCACATCATACCATTATTAAGCGTTACTCCAGTGTTTGGAATTACCACTCCAGATCCGAATGCCTGTCCTAACGAAGTAGTTAGGGATACCATGTTGTGTTTTGAGTCTATCACGTTCAAGTGGGTCGTATTCTGTCTAGAAGCGTCGTAGCCTCCGGGTAGGATTGACGCCGAAGAACTTACTTTAATTTGAAATGGCCACGGATTCCCGACAGGGTCGGATACTGGACCCTTAGTTTTGTTAATGATCCTTGATCGTTCTAGAGCGTAGGCTTTTGACTCGAGGCCATTAATGGGAATGTTAGAGTAAAAAGGATCTCCCATATGTGCGAAACGATCTGAGAAGCCCATGCGCATAGCTTCTGCGATAAGGTGTAGTGAATCGATCGTGTTGTGCCCAAGTGATGTAAGATCGAATGACCCTAGAATGTTGAGAATTTCAGCTACTGTGGTTCCGCCGCTGTTGTAAGGTGCAAAATTAATTAACTTGCTTCGGTATTCAACCTGAAGTGGATCAAAACATCGAGCTTTATAGTGAGCTAAATCATCCTCGCTTATAAGACCTCCATTTGATTGAATATGTTTTGCCATCGATTTGGTGACATACCCTTCATAGAAAGCCTTTGATCCTCCATCGGAAATTGCTGTTAAAGTTTTAGCTAGGTCTTTTTGTATTAGGCGATCCGGAGAACGGGTATCGTCGAAATTACCTGCTTGGAATGGATATCCATCGGATTTATAGAAAACAGCCATCGTTTCTGGAAATCGACTCAGTCTAGGCAGAGAAGATGCACATGTGAAGAAAACATACCAGTCTATAGGAAAGCCTCTAGATGCTAGTTCTATAGCTGGTTTCATTACTTGAGTTAATGGAATAGAGCCGAATTTATCGTGTAATAATAGATAAGAATCGACGGCCCCTGGAATAGCAATCGATCTGTAACCTGTTTCGGCTTCGTCATTCTTTGTTCCTCTCCATCCATAGACACCTGATCCTTGACTGTCGGTATCTAGCAGATCAAACATGTCTTCTGTAGCTTTGCCAGGAACTTTAACACTGCCATCAATAACTTTAGTGAGGTTTTTCTTAGAATCATGAATTACAATAGATGCTCCTCCTCCTAGTCCACTCATGAATGGCTCTACAACCCCAATTGCGAATGCAGTGGCCACAGCGGCATCGGCCGCGTTCCCGCCTGCTTTTAGTATGCTCGCACCCACCTTTGCGGCCAATGGATGCATTGCTGTAACCATGCCGTTTTTCGATTTTATAGTCGTCTTGTTAACCAGCATCCTACTTATCATATGTACCTTCCTTATCTGGAATGTATTCAATTATGGACCTATAGATTCAACGTCGAACAACATTGGGTGGCCACCCGTATGAAGAAATACTAATGATTGATTGGGTTTCACTGAGTCAGATATGACATAATCAATTAGAGTAGCCATAGCTTTGCCAGTGTACATAGGATCCAAGAAAACACCTTCGACATTACCCATTACCTTAACCGCATTTAGCGATTTATTAGAGGGATGGTGATAACCGGGTTCTACGTAATCGAAATTTACCGTCATTTCTGCTAAATTGAGTTCTGCTGGTAGGCCTATGAGATTAGAAACTTGTTTAGACCAATTTTCGAACGGCAGAGCTGGTGATTCAAATGACTGGCCAACTGCTATACTTGTTATTTCCCAGCGAAGTCCTAGTAATTTCGATGCTAATTGCAATCCTACATGACTGTGTCCGGTTACCAAAAAGATGTGTGGGTTCATTATTCGCAGGTCCTTGAGCTGCGAATCCAGTTCTATGGCTGCTTGTAGATATGATATAACTGCAGACTGATGGTACCAAGGCATCGCTTGAATCCTATAAGACTTATGGCCGGTTTCGATCAGTCCTTGTTCTATTCTGTTGGTTTCCTCATAAGTTTCCTCTCTAGGGTTAGTCCCAGGGTTAACATAGCGTAACTTTGCACCTAATATGCTGGAGAGTAATAAATTTGATCGTACGTTCGGGAGACGTTCAGAAGAGACTACTTGGATATAACTCATACCTGCTTTGGCACAGCCTATAGCGGCGGCACGACCAGAGTTCGAGTAATCTGCATATAAATAGGTGTCACAATTCTTAGCAAAATCGTCTCCAAGTCTGAATTCCATATGTCTTAGTTTGTTTCCACTGCTCATGCTAGATTCAGTTAGATCGTCTCTTTTTATGTATATGATAGGTTCATTTGTATTTTTACTCAAATACTTACTTAGCCGGCGACATTTCTCTAGGGGAGTAGGCAAATTCGCCAGCTGCACTCGTGGAAATCTGTCAAGTGATTGTTGTAGTTCATCTGTAGAATAGAAACCACTTCGATTCAAAGAGTTACCTTAACGATACGAATGAATAACAGCATTTAATTTGTCAAAGCCTTAGTACTCGAAAGCCTTTGAATAGCCATATGCGTAATAAAAGAGAGATTCGCTCAAGTATATGAAAAACGATTGTTATTATGATGGTCGGAACCATAGCATTAACTATTAACGACGTCTTAGAATTAACTGACCATAAATTATCGATCAAACCTAGGGTATTCAGGCAAACCGACGATCTGATTAATAAGTTAAAACAATTAATTCAAGAAACTATTAATGGATCAACGGCCACCGTTGAAATAGGAGGGGTTCGCCTGATTCGTAAACCTTACCGCATCTCTGATGTCGGATCAGGTCCGAAAGGTGGACGGCCCAAGAGAACACACAAAAATAATAAAAGAAAGGAAGGAGGAACTATTCAATGACCCAGCAACAGAACGAATGGACAGAATGCAAGGTGCTATGTGAAGCATCAAATATATCGCCGCATGGCTTCGGTCCAGCCTATATGGTACTGGCGAAATTCACTGGGTCTAATTACTACTCAAGGTTTGCGGACGAAATGACTTTCGAGTCACTGGTGGATGTAAAAGACCTTAACCTGAAACTATAGAAATTAGATCAGAATGATATTATACCTAGTGTGGATTATGATTAAAACATAGAAAACGCGAATTCTAGCTTTAAGAAAATCAAAAGAGGTCTATTCGATTAGTTGCTGATGTCGAAGTTCAGCATCGGTAATCCCAAAGATTATTCAGGAGATAATAGAAGTATATGAGTGTTATGACAGTTATGGGACCAATGAGTACAAAGGAATTGGGAGTCACCACTATCCATGAACATATATTTTTTGATGGATCATGGCACTATAAACCTTCAGATGATCCAGATATACGTGAGATTGCAGAGACCCCCCTTCGCATGGATACTATAGGATGGGCGCGAAAGGTAGGTTATGGTCACCTCGATAATTCTCACCGGTTGGATCTAAAAGAAGCTCTCGATGAGATTAAACGCTTTAAACTGTCAGGTGGCGATACAGTTGTAGATCAGACGCCTCCAGGTTTAGGACGGGATCCTAAAGCCTTACAAAAAATTGCTGTCGCTACAGGATTAAACATAATTATGGGCGGCGGTTATTACGTGCAAGAACGTCACCCAGAGTATCTTAAAGAGCGCACCATAGACGATATAGCAGACAGACTGATTAAAGAGATCACTGTAGGAGTAGATGACAGCGGAATACGTATGGGAATTATTGGAGAGATAGGAACAGGAGATCCGTTTACTCTGGGTGAAGAAAAAGTGCTTCGAGGTTCGGCCAGAGCCCAAGCGAGTACGGGTATACCACTCTCTATTCACCATAGTATATGGGGTCGGCACGGACCTAGAGTTTTGGATATTGCAAGAGAAGAAGGAGCTGATTTAAAGCATACCTTGCTTTGTCACGTTGATCTTGATGCCCGGTGTGACCTTTCTTACTATGAGGAAGTCGCTAGTACTGGTGCATATTTGGGATTTGACACCTTTGGACAGACAGATATTTATCAATACTCAGATCGTCAGCGGTCTGGCCGTGTATATCCGACCGATTATGAAAGGGCTGAAAACATTGCTAAGGTGGTGGAAGCAGGGCATTTAGACCAGATTGTTTTAGCTATGGATCTATGTACGAAGAATCAGCTTAGAAGATACGGCGGGTTTGGATACGATCATCTACTGTATAGTGTCGTACCCATCCTTAAGGCAGTTGGGTTAAATGAAGAACAGATAAAAGTTATGCTAGTAGACAATCCAGCCAAGTTTCTTGACAGTGAAGCATAACAAGAGGGTAACCTATTCCCGTGATGAGTTAGTGTTCAAGGACTGCAGATCGGCCTTTTATCAGATCTACATAGACTGGTATTACGATTTTAGTAAGCAACAAAATGTTGGAAATGGGATATGAATAGCTTATTAGAATTTAACTCTTTGTTTTAGATAGGTCTCTACGAAACTCTCAACGCTGCACCTAACTCACGGGTTAGTTGCCTTACAATATCTCCCTGAACTCGGTCTATCTGTTTGGAGTTGAGGGTACCTCGATCGGACTGAAATATGATGCGATAGGCGGTCGACTTCTTACCGTAACCGATTCCTTCTCCAGAATAAACGTCAAACGGTATACTGCGGGTCACCATTTTGTGACGATTAATTATCCTCTGTACTTCTCCTGATGATACATTTTTATCCAAAATAAGGGCTATATCTCTATATGACTCCGGGTATCGATTAAATCTTTCATACCGGGGTTGCTTGTTTGATATCGAATTTAGTAAAGCTTCAAGATTTATCTCAAATAGGGTCGTTGAAATCATCTCCAGATTGAAACGTTGCGCGACGGTGGGACTCAACTCACCGATAACCCCGACGTTACGATTATTGATGTCTATTTGAGCGACCCTATCAGGGTGCATTGTATTATCAATTACACGACTGTATTTCGCATTGACACCCAACTGATCAAACATTGATGTTAGGATACCCTTCCCGTCGAAGAAGTTCATGTTAATTTCCTGGCTTAGCCACGATAATGGGTAGCGAGGACCGGCCATAACACCAACTAACATCTCTAGTTCTTTGGGAAGATCCATTTCATCTTCATCAGATCGTAAATAAATCCGACCAATTTCAAACAATCTAGCACCGTCTTTTAGTGTAGTTCTTGTATTATCAGATAGCGTCTTAAGGAGACTCCCTCTGAGAGAAGTGCGTAAAAATTCGAATTCTTTGCTCATTGGGTTTGCAATACGGAGAGGTATCAGACCTCCGGGTATGTTGGCTCGTTCAAGAAGCTCTAGAGAGGTTAAAGGATATGATATAGTCTCTCTCATTCCTGCCGAAACAAGGCAATCTTTTAGGGATTCCTTGAGTTCCGTTAGGGGTTGAGGTATGTGATGTGGAAGACTGGACGACAGCATTGTAGTTGGGATAGTGTCATACCCAATGATGCGAGCTATTTCCTCTATGATATCTTCTTCGATAGATATGTCGGAACGCCAGTAAGGAGGTTTGACCCAGATCGCACTATCACGTTCTGCGACAGAGGAAGACTCTATGGATTCGAATATATCTATCAGTTTTTCAGGTGTATTGCCTTCTTTAAAGCCTAGAGATTCCAAAACCTTGCGTATTTTAGACATGCTATAGTCGACACCCAGTACTTGCTTTATTCTAGGTCGACTAACCTTTATTGGAGTTTCTTCTTCTCTTTGTACTTTGATATCGATGACACCTTTCGATACATTTCCACCTGCTAATTCAAGTATCAAATGAATCGCCCTTTTTAGCGCCCTAGATGTAAGTGCTGATCTAATCCCACGTTCAAAACGATAAGAAGCTTCGGTATTTAAACCAAAATCGGCTCTGGTTTGTCTTATGCTAACGGGGTTAAAGTTCGCTGATTCTAATAATATGGAGGTTGATGACTGACAAATTTCAGTACTAATTCCACCGATAATGCCTGCCAAAGCAATGGCTTTTTTATCATCAGATATTGTTAACATGGTTGGTTTTAGGCTGCGAGTTGTTCCGTCTAATGTAATGAGTGTTTCATCTGGCTGAGCAACCCTGACTACCACTTTAGAATTCTCAACCTTCTCAAAATCAAAAGCATGCAGGGGCTGACCGTATTCGAGCATCACATAGTTTGTTATATCTACTACGTTATTAATAGGCCGTTGACCAGCCTTTATAAGCGCTTCTTGCATCCAGGCCGGGGATTCAGCTACTGTGATACCAGTTATTAAAGTAGCTGTGTATCGGTTGCAGAGGTTGGAAGAGTCGAGGTTGATCGTGACTTGAGATTCTATATTGTCACCCAGCTCCTCGTATGATGAATTGGGCTCCGTCACTTGCTCATCTGTTAAGGCCGCTACTTCATGAGCTAATCCAAGGATAGATAAGCAGTCAGGTCTGTTTGGAGTAACTTCTATGTCCAATATAGAGTCCCCCATATATTCTCTTAGAGGCATACCTATTGGGGCATCATCTTCCAACACGAGAATTCCTTCGTGATCATCGCCGATACCCAATTCTAGAGCGGAGCACACCATTCCTGATGATCTAACACCTCTGATAGAAGATGCTTTCATAGGTCCTGTTTTACCAGATCGAGGACTATATAGAACTGCGCCCTCTTTAGCGAATGCTATCTTCTGGCCTGGTTTTACGTTTGGTGCACCACAGACGACTGTTAGGCATTTTTCATCACTTAGTTCGACAGTTGGAAGTTTTAAACGATCGGCGTTAGGGTGGGCTTCGATACTGCGAATATATCCGACAACGATCTTATCATGATCCCAATTTTCGCCAATCTCCTGGATTCCACCTACTTCAACACCTGCCATTGTTAGACGTTCCGCTAATTCTTTGGATGATACGGATATAGGAACGTATTTCTTTAGCCACGATATGGGTATTTTCATGCTAAGCCTCTTGAATGGTACTGATGGGGAATATGTATATCTGAGATATCACCATGAGAGTAAAAGGAACATATTTTTGAGCATACATCCTAAGTAGATTCCTCAGTTTGGTATAACAATAAAGATATCGATTCATATCAATGGAACGTTAATCCTTTAAAATTGGTTAAGGAATCTTAGATCGTTAGAGTAGAATAAACGTATGTCTTCTATGCCATACTTAAGCATAGCGATTCGTTCTGGTCCCATCCCAAATGCAAATCCAGTATATATTAGTGGATCATACCCCACGCCTTCTAGAACTTTGGGGTGTACCATTCCTGCGCCCATGATTTCTATCCATCCGGTCCCACTACAGATCTTGCATCCTTTTCCATCACATGAAAAACAGTCTATGGACATATCTACGCCTGGTTCAACGAATGGGAAGTAATCGCACCTGAACCGTATTTTCCTTTCCTCCCCGAAAAGCTGTCTTGCGAATTCAAATAGAGTGCCCTTTAAGTCTGCAAATGTGATACCTTTATCCACCGCTAGGCCTTCTATCTGGTAAAAGTGCCATTCGTGGGTCGCATCGGTTGCCTCGTATCTATAACATTTCCCAGGAACAACTACCCTAATAGGGGGATCACTTTTTTCCATAGTTCGTGCTTGCATTGGGGACGTGTGGGTTCGCAATAGCATAGGGTATTCTTCAAGGGCATTGGTGTGATCAATCCATAGAGTGTTCCACATATCTCTGGCTGGATGGTTTTTAGGTATATTGAGCATCTCGAAGTTGTAATGGTCCCATTCCACTTCTGGTCCTTCAATTATTTGAAATCCCATTGATCCGAAAGCATTACAAATTTCTCTCACTATACGAGAAGTTGGATGCAGGCCCCCTCTTGGTTTGTGCCATCCTGGCAGAGTTATGTCAATCCCGTATATGTCAGACGAACTTTCGGTATGTTCTGATGCATTAATATGTCGCTTCCGTACTTCATATTGTTCTTCTAATATGGCTTTTGAAATATTAGAAACCTTTCCCATAGCGCGGCGATCATCTTGAGATAGCGAGCCAAGCCCACGGAGAATATTTGTGAGACGCCCTTTGCGACCTAGATACGTAATTCTCCACTGTTCAAGAGCTTCTAAGATGTTGGTTGACTCAAGTTCTTCTAGAGCCTGGTTCCTTAGATTGGTAATATCTGTTATGTTTGAGTTCCTATCCATTAAATACCTCCAATCACAAGCCAGAACATGTACGCGTAGTTTATTATAGGTTCGAATATTTAATGTGGTCAAGGAAAGAATGTGTCCTAGAAAGACGTGTCTTCCTTAGAAAGATATTGACAGTTTCCCACGTGCATGATTATATTCTGCTTGTCTATGTGCTTCATCACTTAGGTTTAGTGTAGGCTAATCTAGGATACTTGGCTTAGAGATGCGAGCTTTTTAGAAAACAATTTATGGAGGTCTAGGATGGTACCTGAGACTATATCCGAATCACTGATTTGGGGGCCGTTATTTGCGTTGGGCGTTTTGTTGGTGATGAGTTTATTCGCAGTTATAACCAATATCATTCTAAGCCTGACCCTGAAGTATCGCACTATTCGAAATTCTGAAAGTATAGATATTCAACTTATTGGTGCCGTAAAAGGTCCAATAATGCTTTCTATCATTTTCTCTGGTGTGGCCCTGGGGATCGTATCTTTAATGCAAATTGATGATCCGTATTTCGATGTGGCTAGAGATATGGAGACATGGGTACAGAGAATATGGTCAATTTCAATTGTGGCGGTAATAACTTACGGGATCTCCCGAACATTACAAGTTTTGCTGACATGGTATGTGAAAGAACTTGCTTCCAAAACCACCACTACTCTTGATGATAAATTTATCCCTATAGTGAATAGAATTCTCCCCGTACTAGTCTACACGTTAGGATTACTAATCATTCTAGATATCTTGACTGTTCCGATAAGCCCATTACTGGCTGGATTGGGAATAGGTGGATTGGGTGTTGCGTTGGCGCTTTCTCCTAGCCTTAGCAGTTTCATAGCGGGTACATATGTTGTAACGGAAGGACAGATAAAGGAAAATGATTACATAGAGCTAGACAACGGGCCGGCGGGATTTGTAGTTGACGTAGGTTGGAGAAGTACTAGAATACGTAGTAGACTTAACAATCTTGTTATTATTCCTAATAATAAACTTACAGATAGCATTTTGACGAACTATTCTACTCCAACGCCAGTCCTTACTGGGATAGTGGAATGTGGAGTTAGTTATGAATCAGACCTTGAGCAGGTGGAGAACATATCAATCGATGTCACTAAAGCAATCATTAATGAATCAGAATTGGCGGTCAAAGATTTTGAACCAGTCGTTCGATTCTCAGAATTCGGGGACTCGAATGTGAATTTCGTTATTATTTTTCAAGCTATGGATCGTATTGCCAGTTTTGCGATAAAGAGTGCGATCATTAAAAATTTATACGCCCGGTTTAAGCAAGAAGGGATAGAAATCAACTATCCGATTCGCAAATTGGTTATGTCACCAGAATCCGATGTAGGGTCGTCGATTGGAATGTCAGTAAATGATGATAAGTCGTGAGGGGAAAACTTTAAATTACCGGAATAATTAATGTACTATCTGGTAAGAGATAATAAATTGAAATAGTAACCATGTGATAAGATTCATAACTGACGTGATAATTTATCATTAAGATTTTACCAGTGGGCTGTTCCTGAGCTAAAATTAACATTGCGTGGGTTTTTCTGTTAAAAGGATGTGAAGATGGATCTATATAGAGTTGGAGCGGATATAGGGGGGACGTTTACAGATGTCGTTTTCTTGGGTCATGATGGTACCGTATTAGTCAAAAAGGTTCCCAGTACACCAGACGACTATGGACGTGCAGTCCTAGAAGGTCTTTCACAAGCTATTAAAGAGCTCGGCATTGGGCCTGAGCACATATCTGAGTTGAGTCATGGTTTCACGGTGGCCACTAACGCCATCTTAGAGGGCAAAGGCGAGAGAACTGCACTAATTACTACCAAGGGTTTCAGAGATGTGCTAGAGATTTCTAGGTTGCGTACTCCAACTCTATACGATTTGTACTATCAAAAGCCTCCACCTTTGGTGGAACGAAGACTTCGCTTCGAGGTTAGAGAAAGGATCACATTTCGAGGTGAAGTACTGCAACCTATAGAAATGGAAGATGTTGACAAGATAGCAGGTATTCTAAAGGATCAAAAGATACGATCGGTAGCTATTTCTCTTTTGCATTCTTATGCGAATTCCGATCACGAACAAAAAATAGTGGCTAGGTTAAATTCGATAATGCCTGAATTAGTTTTATCGATTTCAAGTGAACTCCTTCCTGAAATGAAGGAATATGAACGAACCAGTACTACTGTGATTAATGCATATGTTAGGCCGGTTGTTGCGGAATACTTGAAAGAGCTGAGCATAAAAATGCAACAAATGGGAGTCAAGGTCCCACTTACAATAATGCAATCCAATGGTGGACTAGCTCCAGTGGAAGTTGTAGTTGATAAGCCTATGTATTGCATAGAATCTGGACCTGCGGCGGGTGTAGTAGGCGCTTTTCAGTTAGGTAAAAAGTTACAGAAATCCAATTTAATGACCTTTGACATGGGAGGTACAACTGCGAAAGCCTCCATCATAGAAGATGGAGAGATGCTTAGAGCTCCTGACTATGAAGTTGGAGGAGGAATGAGTTCAGGCCACAGACTCCTCAAAGGTTCCGGATATATACTTCGAGTTCCTGCTATAGATATAGCTGAAGTGAGCTCCGGAGGAGGAAGTATTGCTTGGGTGGATAGAGGTGGATCCTTACAAGTGGGTCCTCACAGCGCAGGAGCAGTCCCTGGTCCAGTATGTTACGACAATGGTGGTGAAGATCCTACAGTAACGGATGCGAACGTCATACTGGGATACCTTAATCCAAAACATTTACTGGGTGGAGGATTCCCATTGAATGAGGAGAAAGCACGTCAGTCTATTGCTGATAAAATCGGCGAACCACTTGGCCTGAATGATACTGAAGCAGCTCGTGGCATCCATCTCCTTGTTAACTCCAACATGGCTCGAGCTTTGCGTGCTGTGTCCAGCGAACGTGGACGAGATCCTCGTCTTTTTGATCTAACTGCCTTTGGAGGAGGAGGTCCTATTCATGCGACTGGTCTTGCTGACATGCTTGATATAACTCAAATAATAATCCCCCCCTCACCAGGAGTATTTAGCGCTTTCGGACTTTTATTTGCAGACGTTGAGCATCACTTCGTACGGACTTATTTTAAGGCGTTCTTGGAATTAGATATGGACGAGGCTAATTCAATATTAAATGATCTTAGAAACCAAGGTATAAAACTTTTATCTGCCGAAGGATTTTCCAAAGACAACCATCAGGTAATCACTCAAATTGACATGAGATACATCGGCCAAACCTCCGAGCTCACCGTAAATATGGAGCATGATTATTTTGATTCTAATTCCGTAGAAGCGTTGGGTTTGGAATTTGATCGTGAGCATGAGAAAACCTATGGGTATAGTGCTAAAGACCCGTACCAGTTAGTCAATATTAGAATAGTGGCTAGAGGAATATCCGAATCGCCACGTGTACCTAATAGCATCAAATTTATTTCTGTGCCTCGTGAGCGCCAGAACAAGATCAGGAAAGTGTTTTTCATCTCTGAGAATGCTTGGATCGATACTCCTGTGATTGATAGATTAGATCTGGGAAATGATGTGAATCCCGGACCACTAATTATTGAGGAGTATGACTCTACAACTGCTGTACCACCTGGGTGGCAGACATCTTTGGATGAAATGAAAAATATAAGTTTGAAAAAGGGGAATTAATAGAAGGAAATAGAAAAGTATAGGTATTAATAGTATTAGCAACCGCTGTAGGAAAGTAGAGAGGTATTATATTGAATAAGTCTCAGATATTAGATCCGATTACCAGAGAGATAATAAAGAATTCTCTTGCCAGTGCAGCTGATACGATGGCTGTGACTGTTGTTAGGACTGCACGGTCCCTAGTTGTTAAGGATGGTATGGATTTTTCAACTGCCATATTCAATGCTGATGGAGAACAGGTTGCACAAGGACTGACATTGCCTTTTCATATGGGGGCTATGGAGCCGGCCTTGCACGCAGTAATAGAGCATTTTGGCGACGATATTAATCCTGAAGATATATTTGCAAATAATGATCCGTATGAGGGTGCAAGTCATTTGCCAGACATCTTTCTTTTTAAGCCCGTCTTTTATAATGAATTGCTGATGGGGTGGGTTTGTGTAATAGCTCATCATACAGATATTGGAGGACGGGTAGCTGGAGGAAATGCTTGTGATAATACTGAAATATATCAGGAAGGATTGCGGATACCGCCAATAAAATTATTTGACAGAGGGAAAGTCAATAGTGCGGTCTGGCGTATTATTACTAAGAATGTCCGTGTTCCAGATAAAGTACTGGGTGATATTCTTTCTCAAGTTTCAGCCTTACGACAAGGTGAAAAGGATTATCTCAGGTTGATTGAGGACTATGGGCCTGAACCGTTAAAGGGTTATATGACAGACATAATCGATCATACAGAAAGATTAACGAGGGCGGAAATCGAAGCGTTACCTGATGGTTCCTGGGAATTCACTGACTACATTGATGATGATGGTATTAACCCTGAATCCATAGCCATCAAAGTGAAAGTAACTATTACTGGCGATGAAATGGAGGTGGATTTCACTGGCACATCTCCTCAGGCTAAGGGTTCCATAAATCCGAATTTGGCCTTTACCAAATCTGCCACTTATGCTGCAATTAAATGTCTTACTAATCCCAACATACCGGGCAATACTGGTTTTTTCCGTCCGATTAAAGTTATAACTGAGCCAGGAAGTTATGTTAACCCTCAACATCCCGCAGCTGTGGCAGCTCGAGGCGTCGGGGGCTTCAGAATAGGTTGTGCTGTTTTTGGAGCTATGAGTAGGGCACTTCCCGACCGAATACCTGGTGCATGGGGGGGTGGCGAAGTAGGTGTTAGTATAGGTGGTTACTCTCCAGCTCCAGATAGGAAACCCTTTGTATTTGTCGAATTCAATAATGATGGACCTCGCGGAGGCACCCCGTTTGCGGACGGAGCAGATGGTGCGGCGGCTCCTATAACCAATATGGCTAATACGCCTATTGAAACTATAGAATCAGATCAACCCTTACTCATAACTCAATATGGATATGTTCAGGATTCAGCTGGCGCAGGGAAGCATCGTGGTGGATTGGGGATGATACGTGAATATAAGCTGTTAGAAGAAGAAGCGACCCTACAAATTCGCTCTGATAGGACTAAATTCCTACCATGGGGTGCTCAGGGAGGAAAACCAGGAACACGTACTTATAGTATTCTCAATCCTTATACTGAAAATCGTATACTGCCTTCTAAATTTTTACTTGATATGAAGAAAAACGATGTTTATAGGCTTATACAAGCAGGAGCCGGAGGCTATGGAGACCCTCTTGATCGCGATCCTGAAGCCGTTTTAAATGATGTTTTGCAAGAAAAAATATCCATTGGAAAGGCAAAAGCTGATTATGGAGTGATTGTCGAATCCGAGACTATGGTAATAGATTTAGTCGGTACAACTAAGACCAGAGAATTAATGAGAAAGGAACGGGGACAACTTAATTTGGATGCTGAGGTAATTCCTGCACCAAGGAATTAGCAAATAGATTTTTTTGTTAATTAAAGATATGTCTCATCCGCAACCTGGTAGCATGTTTTTATTCACAATCATATTAAGATCTAATTGATAATTTAACGTATACTTATCTCTTGCTGGTAGAATAGTTTTCGAGTATCCGTCTTATCACTCCCCCTAAATTTGAACACTTCCGCACTTAATTAGAGACTGGTTACGATGGAATAAAGGTAATAGTACCAAGGTAAAGTATCGTGTAACGACCTTTGTATTGATTCTATAATACCTCCTGAGATTGATAAGAGGATCAGGTTTTTGAAAAGATTTGATGGACGATCGCATAATGAACTCAGGCCCGTTTCTATGACTCATGACGTTCAGTTATACGCCGACGGCTCGGTTATTATAGAGGCTGGATTTACTCGTGTATTATGTTCAGTGACCGTAGAAGATGATGAACCAAAGTTCCTTAAAGGGAGTGGAGGAGGCTGGATAACTGCAGAATATGCGATGTTACCTAGTTCAACGTCGACTCGTATTTCGCGTGATTAACGTACAGGAGGACGAGTTCGCGAAATACAACGCCTTATTGGGAGGTCACTTAGAGCGGCAGTCGATATGCAGGTGTTAGGCGAACGCACGTTAACTATAGACTGTGACGTTATTCAGGCCGACGGCGGGACACGTACCGCATCCATCACTGGAGCATATGTGGCTCTTTATCAAGCTTTGGTTAATATGAAAGAAAGAAATGATATTCAGTGTCTGCCCATTATAAATGGAGTGGCTGCTGTCAGTGTAGGGATAATTAATGATATTCTTATACTAGATATGGCCTATGAAGAGGATGTAATGGCTGATACAGGTTTTAATGTGGTTATAACAGATCGGGGGGAGTTTGTGGAAATACAAGGCACAGCTGAAGCGAATCCGTTTTCTCCGATGATTCTAGATGATGTATTGACTTTAGCCAATCAAGGTATAGAACAACTTCTTAAAATTCAAGCACAGGTCATTGAGAATTTTTAAACATGGCCACTGTATAAGAGGCAGAAAGGGTGGCTTAAGTGCAACCTAATGAAATCGTTGTGGCTCGACTGGGCAGTGGGCTTAGTATCGTGAGAGCCATAGACCAGCATAGCCCGTCTAAGTCGATAAAATCAAAGAAAATTCGTATATTAACTGCTCGTAATAAAGAAGCGAGACTTCCGTATAATAGAATTCTGTTATCGACTGGAGTTGTTGCTCAAAATTCTGACACAGTTGAAGAGTTCGTCGCAGAATGTGAAGCCTTATCTAAAGAGATAGATTTATCTGAGATATGGGAGATCACAAGAGATCAAAAACATGGACTTACATTAGAGGAACTCAACGAACTTTACTGGAATATGGAACTTCCCTGTCCTGCTAGGCAGGTCGCTCTTCTTTTCCAATTAGAAGATCCTGACATCGTGTACTTTTTTAGTGACGATGAGAGATATAAAGCACGTTCAAAAGAGGACGTGGAGAATATTTGGAAACGACGTTGCATTGCGAATGAAAACGCACGTATGGAAGTTGAACTCATGAATTACTTAGTGATTGGTAATTTGCCTCCCAATATCACGCCCTACCAAGAGGAATTAGTGTTCTACATTAAACAATATGTTATCGACGGTGAGAATTTCGCAAGAAATAACTTTGTTCGTAAATTAGTCGCAATTGTAAATAGTTCAACACGAGATCCGCAGAAATTCAGTTTCGAAATTTTGGTAAAGGCTAAATTACTGTCTGATGATGAACCATTAGAATTGGCAAGATCTGGAATTTCCATGACCTTTCAGGATATCGTCTCAGATGAAATACAATCGTTAAATTTGCCCCGTATTTTAGAAGAGACCCGCAGAGTAGATTTGACATCATGTCCAGTGACTACCATCGATGATGAAGGATCGGCTGATAAGGATGATGGACTATCGTTGTCAGTCGAAGTAAGTTCAAAAG
>CAUZEB010000026.1:0-15942 GCA_963578655.1 Dehalococcoidia bacterium
TGTCGGTAGATACTTTGTCCGACGCAAAATACGCGATAACAATATTCCTGATCGTTTCAATCTTCCTACCTTACCATTGGTTGATATATAAGAGAGATAGCCGCACCTCTAAATTCTCACCTATTCCACAATCTAAGAACAAAATCAAGAACGTTTACATGCTATCATCAGATAATAAACAGGAGGCTATACAGTATTTCGAAGAGGCTTTGGGTTTTAGAATCAATCTTCTTACGTGGGTTGATCCAGAAGCTGGATCATATAATCTCACCAGAAAGCAATGCCAGCTTATAGCCGATCAAATATCCAGATCGCAGGGAAGAAATGTTTTGATCCTTCCAACCGAGGCAACAGTACGTATTATGTCATACGATTAGTTTGACGCATATATTTCCACCGTGAAATCCCCCTAGTCCATATTCCGTGGAATACCATATTGTAGATATGAGCACGAGCGCAATCATTATCATTACTAAGAATCAGCAATACCTAAGAGCTTCAACTACTGAAGTTGCTAAATAAATGTTTATGTCGATGTATTTGAACTCCTGCGTCTAGGGGTATTTGGGTATAATAGTCCCGATAGCACGCCTATGCCTGTCATTAAAGACATCAGGATCAAGCCCATCTGTAAGGATCCGCTTATTTCGGCAACCAGTCCCGTTACCACAGGGCCAGCAGCAAACCCTAGACCCATACAGGTCCTAACTAATGAATTTATCACGGAAACCTCTCTAGGGCTTATGCCAGGAAACTCGAAGGGCAGTACCTGAATTGCAGGAGACGCCATCCACACCATGCCAATTCCTGCAATGAGGATCATGATTAATACCTGATTAGGGATTATAGACAATCCAAGGCCAAAAAGCATATTTAATAAAGCAGGCAGCCATAAAAGGAGTTTCCGGCTTTTGACTTTTCCAGCGAATAACCCTCCAACAAGCGCACTGGGAATAAGTGAATAATATAAAAACCCTAAGATAGGCCCACTGAGGGTCAATGGAATCTGACGTTCCTCCAACATAAATGTAGGCAGAAAAGTCACAACAGCGGTCCAAGTAGCCCCGAGACCAAACATTGTAATTCCCAAAAGCCAAGCCTGAGGATAAACACGTATGGCCTTTAGAGGTGTCCCTGTTTGAGTATCTAATGCACTTTGAAGATCTTTAACAGGCGCATGTCTCTCTTTCGCCACTATTATCCAAACAACTAACTGGAGAAGTAGAAATAGTCCAATCAAAAAATAAGTGGTCCGCCAGCTTCCTACATAAGTTATTACCAAGGCACTTGCACTAACCACAATCGCTAAGAGGATGCTATGTTGGGCGAGGCCGAAAGAGTTTATCAATGCATAATGTTTTTTGGCAGCCCACTGCTGTAGGATTAGAGACTGTGCAGGAGCGGTCAAGGTCCGAAAAAACACTAGAAAAAATCGTATAGCGAAAAGTGCGAGAAAACTTCCCGCTACTCCTTGTAAAAATATGAACGGGATCAACAATATGAGGGACACTGTTATCAGTGGTACTGGTCTAAATCGCGATAACCAAGTTCCAAACGGCAGCATTAATGCAGCTGATGTAATCCACCATATTCCCTGTAACAGCCCCGCTTCCAATGATGATAACTTTAGGTCTACAGTGATAAATGGCAAGAATAGTCCCAAGGTAAATGAATTGAGAACGATGCTACTTTCCTGCAAACGAAAAAGAAGAATAACTAACAATCCACGTAAAGGTGTATCTTTAATATTTGAGGAAAGATTTTTAGAGGTTATCATCTAATACCTCATTAAAAGACAGAACGATCGTCCTATATTGAGCTAAACTTGTTTATAAGCTCCCTAAACATCCAGGACGGGATTCATTCCTCGATTGTTTGTATTATACCAGTGCTGTAGGTAATAACACCCTAGCCCGATTCACGTAGAACCTGCTAAACTCTTGATCCAAGAACTAAGAAGGAGATTGATGAAATGACTCGGATCCATGTTTTGGGTGCAGGGACCCCCACTCCAACACCCACCAGATTCGGCTCCTCATTCGCTATCGAGTTACCAGGAGGAGAACAAATCATGGTGGATTGTGGACCTGCCGCTACCCACAAACTAGTTAAAGCGGGACTATGGCCCACTGATATCGACTACCTTTTCTTTACTCATCATCACTTCGATCACGATGTAGACTATCCATGCTTCCTGCTATGTCGATGGGACCAAAGTATAGGGAAAGAAAATCAATTGCAAGTCTTTGGTCCCACTCTTACGGAAACAATAACTGAACGCTTAATCGGAGATAATGGAGCGTTCACACATGATTGGAAGGCAAGAATAGGCGCTCCAGGTAGTCAACAGGTCTTTAAGAATCGAGGGGGAAACCTCCCTCGCAAACCACCCAATGTATTAGCCAAAGACATAGGGCCAGGGAAGATATACACTGGCAAAGATTGGGAGGTCACCTCTGCTCCAGCTGTTCATGTGCAACCATTTTTGGATTCCCTTGCCTACCGCATTGACACTCCAGATGGAAGTGTTGTATTTACAGGCGACACTGAGCCTTGCGACTCTGTCAAAGACCTAGCCAAGGATGCAGATTTAATGCTTTGTATGTGTTGGGACGACCAAGAGCGTATGGAATCCATGGGCGAGCACAAAGGCCAGTGTGGTACAAAAGATGCTGCACAATTAGCGCAGGACGCTGGAGTAAAAAAATTAGCTCTCGTACACATAGGCCCGCACTTGTCTACCCCAGGAGCGTTAGAAAAGGGCATTGGTGATGCTAAACGCATTTACGATGGAGATCTTATTTTCACTGACGAATTGATGTCTCTTGATGTTTAGTGATTCTTTCTTGTCGCTGATAGGTACAATGGACTATACTGCAATATGTGTGTGCCCCATTTAAGGCTCTTCAGGAGGATATAACGGTATGTCGACTGTCCACATTCTTGGTGCAGGCACCCCAACCCCCACACCAACGCGCTTTGGCTCATCTTACGTCCTTGAGCTGAACAGTGGTGAACTGATCATGATAGACTGTGGTCCAGCTGCTACTCACAAACTGGTAAAGTCAGGTTTGTGGCCCACAAGAGTTGACAATCTTTTCTTCACTCACCATCATTTTGATCATGATGTCGATTATCCATGCTTCTTGCTGTGTCGATGGGATCAAAGCATCGGAAAAGAAAACATCCTCGAAGTACACGGTCCCACATTAACAGAGAAAATTACGGAAGGCATAATTGGCGAAAATGGCCTTTTTGCACATGATTGGAAAGCCAGAATTGGGCATCCCTTAAGTCAAAGAATACACGTGAATCGTGGAGGACAACTACCTCGCAAGCCGCCAGAAGTTAAATCAAAGGATATTGGGCCAGGCAAAGTGTATAGTGGTAAGGATTGGGAAGTAACGGCTGCCCCTGCTGTTCATGTACAACCGTTTCTAGATTCTCTAGCGTACCGAATTGACACCCCGGACGGAAGTGTTGTCTTTACCGGAGACACCGAGCCCTGCGACTCAGTCAAGAAACTGGCAAAAGGCGCTGATGTAATGTTGTGCATGTGCTGGGACGACCAAGATGTCATGAAGAAAATGGGAGAAAATCACGGCCAGTGTGGAACGACAGGTGCTGCACAATTAGCACAAGAAGCTGGAGTCAAGAAACTCGTATTATCCCATATCGGACCACAGTTATCTAAACATCCATTCATGGAAAAAGGCATAGGCGATGTGAAGCAAATCTATGATGGCGAGCTGATATTTGCCGATGAGTTGATGTCCTTCACCATATGATTTTTGAATGCCATACAGGATCACTGGTCCAGAGGGTGATCAAGCTTACCTGTACAATTGCAGACTGGAGGCCAGCTACCTCATTTTATTACGGCTGGCTAGTTATAGGTACCGCCGCAACAGGTGCATTTGCTGCCACTGGAGTAGCACAGATCGTCATAGGTGGGATCCAGGGTTTGATATTGGATGACATGTCGTGGAATCGCAGCACCATAGCTTTTGCAGTCACTGCAGGGACATTAGCCTCTGGTATTTTGTCACCCTTTATAGGTAAATTGGCTGATCGTTATGGTCCACGTTTTCTTATGCCTCTAGCTGCCCTTGTAGTTGGATCTTGTTATTTCGCCCTTGCAAGCATACACACTATTTGGCAATTCTATCTCGCGTACATTATCGCTAGAGCCATAGCTAATCCGAATCTCATAGGTGTAGTGCCACAAACCGTTTCCGTTAATTTCTTTCATAGGAAAAGGAATCTTGTCCTTGGAATAACATCTATGGCTCGTCCAATCGGAGGAGCAATTAACATCCAAATCATAATGTTAATTGCTCAATCCTTTAGTTGGAGACATGCATATCGGTACCTAGGGGTTTTTTCTTTAATATTAATTTTACCACTTTTTATAGTAATGAGACGAAAACCCGAAGATATAGGACTTAATCCTGATGGGGATCAAGCATTGTCAGCGGAAAAAGATTCTGATTCTGTCCGAAGTCTCCAACCTCCAACAAGCAAACCTGAATTCAGTTGGGAAGTCAGGGAAGCCGTCCGAAGTTCGGCATTTTGGCTTATAGTAATCGCAGAAACACTGTCCATTTTAACTGCCGGAGCATTGAGCTTTCACTCAGTTCCTTTCCTTGAGGATTCAGGATTAGGGAAAGGCTTGGCGGCTACGGCATTGAGTATCAGTGTTTTACTGGGAGCAATTGTCAATCCAGGATGGGGATACATGTCAGATAGGTCTTCCCCGAGAACTTTAGGTTTAGTGGCCTTAGCCGCTACAATATTGGCAACATCACTGTTTCTCGTAGCTATTTCCCGCGATTCAATTACTATAGGCTTCATGGCCGTAATAATATGGGGACTGGCTTCTGGGGGGGTTAATGTCCTAAGTAACATGATGATGGCACACTACTTCGGAAGAAATTCGTACGGAGCTATAACAGGATTAACGGGACCATTCAAGTTGGTAGGACTAGGGATTGGGCCAGCCCTCGGTGCCATTCTCCACAATATCACGGGAGGATATTCTGTTCTGTTCATTTATGCTATGGGAGCATATTTGCTTGCTATAATACTGATTTTCTATGCCCGTCAGCCTTCCTTACCAGCGAGAAGCAATATAGAGGAAGATTCGTTAATCTAGAGAGGTAAAACTCGTGGCAGCGACAAGTGATGTAGTAATAATTGGAGGAGGTGTAGCAGGGTGTTCTGTTGCATATTTCCTGGCGCAGATGGATATTAAGTCGATAATTGTAGAAAACCGGGAGATAGGATCTCAGGCATCTGGCTATTCAGCCGGAGGGCTTAATCCCCTACAGGGAGAAGGGATGCCGGGCCCTCTTGCAGCGTTTGCTCTACATTCCTTCGATCTGAATATGAACTTATGGTCTAAACTCCATGATGAATCTGGAATAGACTTCCATCCAAGGTTTGTTGAAGTAATAAAACTTGCATTTGACCAATCCGAAATACCGCACTTAAAAGAAGCTTTCGATATCTACGATACATCTGCCGGGTTTTCGGCTCAATGGATAGAACACGCTGACCTGTACGATTTAGAGCCAAGGCTGTCCAAAGAGATCCTAAGAGGTTTATGCACCTACGGTAACACGGTGTTGGATAGCCATCTATATACTAAAGCTTTGTTCCAAGCCGCCAACAAACGAGGAAGTTCCCTTATTACAGGTGAAGTTACTGGTCTGCAAAAAAAAGGAGGTCGCATTACTGGGGTCACCTTAAACACTGAAACTTTAAGCTGCGACTCAATAGTGTTAGCTAACGGGCCCTGGTCGTCAATAGGTTCGGAGTGGTTAAGCACTTCAATACCTGTTAAACCATTGAAGGGGGAAATACTGCGTATGAAACCGCCTATTGGTGGCATTCCTTCCCATGACTTTACCTCTACTGAAGCCTCTCTGTTTTGCAGAGCAGATGGCCTATTATGGGTAGGAGCCACCGAAGAATGGAAAGGTTTCGATGATCAACC
The DNA here is from genome assembly GCA_963578655.1 of Dehalococcoidia bacterium. Taxonomy (GTDB): domain Bacteria; phylum Chloroflexota; class Dehalococcoidia; order Lucifugimonadales; family CAUZEB01; genus CAUZEB01. The sequence goes on from CAUZEB010000026.1 coordinate 5,999, forward strand.
AAGTATTCATGCCCGCCGAACACTTTTAGATGGTGCTATAAGAATGCTCCCAACATTGTCTGAGTCTGTTATCGTAAAGCAAACCGCATGCCTTCGCCCTGTCACCCCTGACTGGCTACCAATATTAGGGAAAGTGCCAGGTTGGCAGAATGCTTATCTTGCCACAGGTGCTGGCAAAAAGGGAATTTTAATGAGTGCTGGGATGGGTAAAGCTATAGCAGATATTATAACCACCGGTAGTACAGAACTACCAATTGAACCGTTAAATCCGATGCGTTTCTCGACAAACATATACTGATATAATTCACACTCACACGGCACCATATCTGACACGACCGGTCCTATACGCCTGTGGCACTTTGATCTTGCATCTTTAGCTTCTGCTGCAGTGACAAGTGAAAGAAATCATCCCGCACTTAAAGAGACTATACTATTTAACGACGTTCGGAATCGTTTGCAGAAATTGTTCCGTCACATACGCTCATAAATGTCTAAGTCTCGATCACATGGTGCTGTGATAGTATAGGTGTGACTGCTGGATACAGACGGACATAACAAACCAAGGATCACTTGGCTTTATGAAACTAAAACTCCCATTGTTAATATGGCATGGATTCCTCTTTCTTATTGTAATGAGCGGGACCTCATGTTGGAATGAAGATGCACCTGCGATATCATCGACACAAGTTCCAACAATGCAATCCAAGTTTACTGTCGAAAACTCAAGTTTATCTTTTGTATTAGGATCAACTGATATAAGTGTTGGCCAAAACAGATTAGTATTCGGTTTGATCGATAGGGAGAAGGGACCTCTGAAAGGAGGACTGGTAACGATATCGACCTACCGGGTTATTCATGAAAAACCACAGGGTCCCATAGAAAAGCTGCAGGCCACATACCATGCTTGGCCAGCTGGTGCTGGTGGTGTGTACACAATTGAACCTTCCTTTGACACTCCAGGTACATGGCAACTAGACGTTTCGGTCCTTTCTGTGGACGAGTCGCTAAGTTTAAGTTCTTCTAGGATTAAAGTTGCGGCAAGAAGTGCGACGCCTCCACTAGGTACTTCTGTACCCAGAAGTACTAATAAGACGATTTATGACGTCGATAACCTTAAAGAGCTAACATCTGATAGAAGGCCAGATAGGGACTTCTATCAGATGTCTATTGCTGAAGCACTGGACACAGGTAAGCCTCTGCTTATAACTTTTTCCTCACCCGCATTCTGCCTTTCTTCGGTCTGTGGACCTCAATTGAGCATCATTAAGAAAATAAAGGATATCCACTTAAACTCAGTGAACTTCATACACATAGAAGTGTACGAACATCCCCACAAAATAGAGGGAGATCTCTCTAAGGCCACAGTGTCTCCCATACTTATCGAATGGGGACTACCAAGCGAGCCATGGACCTTTATAATAGACGGGGAGGGTATATTGCGAGCTAAGTTCGAATCATTCGCCACTCGTGAAGAGTTAGAACAGGCGTTAACAGTTATTCTACATTAGTAAACACTTACAGAAATGAATCTTTATATGTGCCTATCTCCTCTATGAAAGCTCATAAGACAGGGGACATGAAACGAATCCGTCTGCATACTATTTTTGGAGAAAACAAAAATAATGGATTTTGACATCCTGACAGGACTTTTACCGTCCAATCCACAATATCGACAATTGAAGGATGATCTCCATAGCAAGTTAACAGTCGAAGTCCAACTAGTGGAATGTGCTACTCCTTTCGCCCTGTCAGCATTATGCCGAGAACTTAAATTGCCGTCACTCATCATTACACCTCGGCCAGAGGACGCTCGTAATGTCCACGAACAGCTTATGGCAATAACTGGAGACGAAGACTCTATAATGATTTTCCCCGAAATGGAAACCCTTCCCTTTGAACGCATAGTTTCTGATTCAGATATCACCCATCAAAGGCTTTCAACGCTATCTAATTTGGTCAATTACCATGAATCTCAACTAGTCGTCATAGCATCGACCTCCGCCATCATTCAAAAGACATTGAGCCAGGAGGTTTTTCTTTCCAGCTCTCACAAAATTAGAGTTGGTGATAGCTTAAATATGGAAAATATTCTCGAAAAATGGCAGAAGATGGGTTACAAAATGGAGACCAGTGTGTACGATCCTGGATCAACCAGCAGGAGAGGAGGAATTATAGATATTTTCCCTATCGGAAATTCCGTACCAGCTCGCATAGAATTCTGGGGGAATACGGTAGACAGTATACGCCTGTTTGATCCTAAAACTCAGCGTTCTGTCAACATTATAGATAGCATACTTATTCGCCCAGCCAATGAAACATTGCCCTCAATGCAAAATACCAATCTCCTAAATCAAGCCTTACTAAACGTAAACATGTCTAACTGCACCCATGAAACACAGAAGCGAATACGAGATGAATTCGATCTCATTCTCAATAATCACGATATGGATGACATGAATTTCTATTCGGGATTCTTCAACCATAGCACCTTGCTAGACTATTTTCCAGATAACTCACTTGTAGTCACCATAAATCCTTCAGAGACAAGATCCATGGGAGCCGACGTTTTAGATCGTGTTGCAAAACTTAGGAAAGTTAAGGAACAACGTAGAGAGTTACCTACCGATTTTCCCTCATCGTATATATCGTGGAAAGAGATTGAATTACAGGTTAGACGATTTACGCATCAATTGAATGTCATCCAGCCAGCCGTACCCAATAAATATCCACGAAGAAAGGTTACTACACTGCCCTTCAGGGTACCTCCTAAGTTCCTCGGACATTTGGAAAGCTTTACAGATGAGATAGGTGAGTTATCAGCCAAAAATTACACAGTCATCATTGTCTCCTCACATTCTAAAAGACTTGCCGATATTTGCCATCAATCCGGACTAGACGCAAAAGAGGCCAGTACTTTAACCAAGATTCCCAAGCAAGGATCTATTACAATTCTACAATCCGATGGAATCGGGCTTAAAGAAGGGTTTATTTTATCTACTGAAGACACACCGATGTTAATCCTAACTGACACGGAGATATTCGGATTTACCAAACAACGACGTTACAGCAAACGCTCCACCTACCGCAGAAATAAGCTTCTTTCCCAACTGTCACCAAATGAGTACATAGTCCATATCGAGCATGGTATAGGTAAATTTCTTGGCACTGGCCACCTAGAAGGAGATAAAAAAGGAAGTGAATATCTGATAATTCAATATTCGCAAGGCGATAAACTATATGTTCCAATGGATCATCTCGAGAGAATATCGTCATACATTGGTCCAATGGATCGTCCTCCTTCCCTAACTCGCTTAGGTTCTCAGGAGTGGAATCGCGCAAAGGAAAAGGTGGAACGTTCAACAAAAGAGATGGCCTCGGAGCTACTTACATTATATGCTGAACGAGAATTAATACACGGCAAAGCGTTTTCGCCAGACACAGCCTGGCAAACCGAAATCGAGAACTCCTTCCCTTTTAATGAAACGCCGGATCAAAAACGAACACTAGCAGAAGTGAAAGCGGACATGGAGTCGTCAAAACCCATGGATCGATTGGTGTGTGGAGATGTAGGATATGGAAAGACAGAGATCGCTCTCCGGGCAGCCTTTAAATCTGTTGCAGACGGCAAGCAAGTCGCCATATTGGTGCCCACAACTGTTCTCGCTCAGCAGCACTATGTGACCTTTTCACAACGTCTCAGTGCCTATCCGATTAATGTAGAGGTTATAAGCCGATTCCGTACCAAGAAAGAGCAGCGATCAATTATAGAGAGACTTTCGAACGGCGATATCGATATTTGTATTGGCACGCACCGCCTAATTCAAAGAGATGTTATTTTTAAGGAACTAGGCTTAGTAGTTATAGACGAGGAGCAACGCTTCGGTGTTAAGCACAAAGAACGACTAAAGCAGATGCGTAGAGAGGTAGATGTCCTCACATTAACAGCCACGCCCATCCCACGAACGCTACACATGGCGATGGCCGGAGTTAGGGACATGAGCACTATGGAAACACCTCCAGAAGAACGACTACCCATAAAGACTTACATTTCTGAATTCAGTGACGAGCTGATACGAGAGGCAATTCTGCGGGAACTAGATCGGCAGGGACAAATCTACTTTTTACACAATCGAGTGATTAGTATTGATCATGCTGCGCAACATATTAGAGATATCGTGCCTGAAGCATCAGTTGCCGTTGTTCATGGACAGATGAATGAAAGACAACTAGAAATGGTCATGTTAGATTTCGCTAACGGTGAAATTGATGTGTTGGTCTGTACGACCATAATCGAGTCTGGCTTAGACATACAAAACGTAAACACTTTAATAGTTAATCGTGCAGATAATTTTGGTTTGTCACAATTATATCAACTTCGAGGCAGAATTGGGAGAAGTGCCCGCAGAGCTTATTCCTATCTTCTCGTTCCTAAATCTATAAATATTACAGAAACAGCCCAAAAAAGACTGAAGGCTATGATGGCAGCCACTGAACTAGGTTCTGGATTTCATATAGCAATGAGAGATTTAGAGATTCGCGGAGTAGGTAATATTCTGGGATCCGCTCAAAGCGGATACATACAGGCAGTAGGTTTTGATCTGTATACCCAGCTACTAGGCAACGCAGTAGAAGAATTACGTGCGAGAAATACTTTCGACATCAACAAAATACCGACACATAACCTTTCACCTTCTATATCTCATCAAATTGCCGAATCCAAGGACAACGGTAATTCGGACTTCGGATCTGGTCAATTGACTATCAATGATGCTGTTATGGTCGATCTAGGGATTCCATACAGCTTGCCAGAAACCTACATCTCTGAATTGGAATTAAGACTAGAAATTTATCAACGGCTTACAAAACTAACCGCACTTGAAGAAATAGAGGATATAGGGGATGAATTAATGGACCGCTTCGGTCCGTTGCCTATCCCATCACAAAATCTTCTTACAGTAATGCGTCTAAAGGTACAGTCTATCCTAGCAGGTATAGAATCCATAACCAAAGATAGTGCTCACATTATCTTGACTTTAAGGCACGAGGTAGGTGGGGCCAAACATGCTATAGAGAAACGGCTCACCTATTCCGTTAAAGTTGGGAATAAGCAGATACGACTCGAAATAGAAAAGTTCCCATCCGGATGGATGAAGCCTGTTGAAGTTTCAGTAAATGAATTAGCTGATTTTCGGCGGGAGTTGGTGGAGAATTACCCTATATAATCGCCAAGTGTAATTAGCGGAATCGCACATTACCTTAGTTTATCTATATAGCCACGATATGCCACACTTCTGGATTCTAATAAAGTGACAGAACATAGGGTAGTTCCATCAAACTTTCAATTCGCGGATACGCTTCCACATCCTTATGATTATCATCTCTATCTAAAAGTACCGGATTAATACCAACATTTAGAGCTCCTTTAATATCTGAGGTAATCTGATCTCCGACATGAATGGTTTCTTGGGGTAAAGTGCCACATCTATCAAGAGCTGCGCGAAAAATCGCTGGATGAGGTTTCTCAAAACCTATCTCAGTAGATGTTACGGTGAAATCCAAGTACGGAGTGAGTCCTAGACTTTCTGAAAGTTCGGAAGCATCACGATTGATGTTTGAGATCATTCCTAAAGCTAATCCTTGAGATTTTAGTAAGTCTAAAGCGGGTAGCACATCGTCGTAACGTGCCAAATCATAAGTCATTGATTGTATTCTTAGCCAAATGTCCCATGACTGGTTTTCAGTTACCTCCACCCCCGCACCTTTCAATACTAACTGTTCATATGTGGTGAAGAATATTTTGCTACTGGGCTTACTTTTCGTTCTCAGAGGTCTAATAGAATTTTCCTCGGCCATAAATGCATCTGCAAGCGCATAACCCCTAACAATCCCATCAGGCGTGACACTAATGCCAAATTCGCTACAAGCTGCCGATTGTATTTCGAAACGAGAAGGACTAAACCCTGCCAATGTGTTGTATAAATCAAAAAAAACCGCTCTTATCATGCAAGACACCCGATAACATTTATATAATCTATGCTTCTACTTCGAAATACCAGTGAAACATGTTTATAATATACCGTCAAGAATCTCAACCAATAATCAGGCACTGTTCTTAAAAGGTGTTTCATGAAAGCAGGCAAGTTATCTCTCGAATTTCTAGAAGAATTACTTAATGGGATAAATGTAAAGGACCCTAGAGTCGTCCTTGGAGCCAAGCCAGGAGAAGATGCAGCTCTAATAGACTTTGACAACAAATACCTTGTTACCAAGACAGATCCTATTACATTCGCAACCGATCTCATAGGATGGTATGTCGTGCAAGTGAATGCCAATGATCTAGCCGTCATGGGCGCCACCCCAAAATGGATAATGGTAACTCTCCTCCTTCCTGAAGGCATATCCGAAAATGAGGTCAAGGAAATCTTCCGCCAATTGATTGATGCCTGTGACAAATTAAACGTCACCCTCATCGGAGGACACACCGAAATTACTTACCAACTTCCCAGGCCTATAGCTATTGGATCCATGATAGGTGAAGTAACCAAAGATCGTGTTGTTTACACATCGGGTGCTTCCCCAGGGGATTCCATCTTGTTGACCAAAGGGATCGCTCTAGAGGGAACCGCTATTCTAGCAAGGGAAGCTGAGTTCGATTTACGCAAAGCTGGGGTTTCAACCGAAGTTGTTGAGCATGCCAAAAGCCTGCTCTTCAAACCAGGCATCAGTGTATTACAAGAAGCATCAATTGCCTGCGATACTGTGAGGGTCAGTGCTATGCATGATCCGACCGAAGGCGGACTTGCAACTGGTTTAATGGAATTAGCCAAAGGCGCAAAGGTAGGACTAACAGTTGAAGCTAGCAAAATACCGATACTTCCTGAATGTAGTCTATTTTGCTCTGCACTTGGATTAGATCCCATGGGCTTAATAGCTTCAGGTTCCCTCATAGCAACTGTATCTCCTACAGACGCCCCGAAACTCATAAATGCCTGGAAACAGTTAGGTATTAAAGGATACGAAATAGGGCATATCACCGAACTAAGCGAAGGCCTTACTATAAACACAGATCATGGAAGCGAACATTTACCATTCTTTGAAAGGGACGAATTAGCTCGTTTCCTAGCCAAGGATTAGAAACTCTTGTAAGTTCGGAATAGATATGCAGTAAAATTAAGAAGGTTTATACCTATCGATGCTTAAGGATATAGCCATTATCTAGTTGACACCATTTTAAAGCCGATGCTAAACTGACGTTAGCGTACTTGAAACTAAATCTCATACCCTCAGGATAGAATTTGCCCGAAGGATTCGAAGTTAACTGGGCGGTGGTGTTAATCGTCGCGGGATTAGGTTTATCGGCGGTTATAGCGATGTTCATAGCATCCAGTGTGATAGCACCCAAACGCCCCTCAAAATTGAAGGATATCCCTTATGAGTGTGGTATTGTGCCTGCCCCATTCCAATGGTCGCAGATTCAGATCAGGTATTATGTGTTCGCAATTTTATTTCTTATTTTTGATGTGGAAGCCGTTTTCCTATTTCCGTGGGTAATAGTGTTTCAAAATTCTGTCCCAGCCGTATTTTATGAAATGCTAATATTCATTGGTGTTTTATTTTTTGGTATTATCTACAGCTGGAGAAAAGGTGTCTTATCATGGAGATGAACTTAGGTCGTAATTATGAACCAGGTCTCGGCAACACGCCAGCGGATAGTATATTTGATAAAGTTTTGCCTAACGCCATCACCTGCAAATCAAAAGAGTTATTCGCCCTCGCTCGTAAATCATCTTTGTGGACATTATCATTTGGCCTAGCTTGCTGTGCTATAGAAATGATGAGTACACATATGTCTCACCACGACCTGGATAGATTCGGCGTGGTAACTTGGCCATCACCACGCCAAGCAGACGTTATGATAGTTGCAGGTACTGTGGTGAAAAAGATGGCAGAGCCCATAAAATTACTATACGAACAAATGCCTGATCCAAAATGGGTTATCGCTATGGGTAGTTGTGCTACAAACGGAGGACCTTATTATAAGTCGTACTCTGTTGTAATGGGCGTTGATCATCTTATACCAGTTGACGTTTATGTTCCCGGATGCCCTCCTAGGCCTGAGGCACTTATGTACGGAATAATGCAACTCCAAGAAAAGATAACAAAGGACGCCAAAGAAAGTGGCAGAAAAGCTTCAGACTCCTAATACCAATCCTAGACAACCACGTCGTCCTCCAGAGATACCTATAGCTTCCGTGAATTTGGATGAACGTGGAAAGGTCCTCCACAGTCTGTTACCTGAGGTTCTCGTAGGCTTCGAATTTGAAATCCTCTTGGCTGTAGACGAGGTCATAGTTTCTATCAAGCCTCAAGACTTACCATCAATTTGTAGAATCGTCAAGGAAGATGCTAGTTTAAATCTCGGATATTTACGCTGCATCTCCGTCGTAGATTACGTTGAACATTTGGAGGTAGTCTACCACCTATTTTCGCTAAAGAAACGGCACAAACTGGTAATTAAAGTTCAATTACCCACTGAGAGTCCTCATTTGCCTTCTATAGTTTCGATATGGCGCGGCGCTAATTGGTTTGAAAGAGAGGGACACGATCTTTTTGGTGTGGTATTTGATGGACATCCAAACCTCGTTCCACTGGTACTATATGAAGGATTTAAAGGGCATCCAGGCCTGAAAAGCTTTCCATTTCATGACTATAAGGAATGGTGACACTATATCACCATTCCTTAATTAGCTTCAAAATTCTAGTAAACACTTGTTGATATTTAGGTAAAATGCATATACAGACGAACCCTACAGATGAGGCCGATTCTCTTGATTTGATGATCAACATGGGACCTCAACACCCCAGTACACATGGAGTGTTCAGAGTTGTTCTTTGGATAGACGGTGAACGTATTGTTAAGTCTGAACCTCACATTGGATATCTACACAGAGGCTCCGAGAAACTATGTGAGGACGAACTTTATAGTCAAGTGATCACTCTCTTTGACCGACTGGATTACGTATCGAACCTAAACTGTGAGTTGGCATTCTGTATGGCTACCGAAAAACTTATGGACTTACAGATTCCAGATAGAGCTGAAAGTATTCGTGTTATTCTATGCGAGCTGAATCGCATAGCCAACCACATGCTATTCTACGGAGCGTACGGTCTCGACGTAGGGGCAATGACTCCCGTGTTGTACGGCTTTCGTGAAAGAGAACGTATCCAATCATTGTTCGAAAGCGTGACCGGGGCTCGTATGATGCATAACTATATTCGTATAGGAGGAGTCAAAGAGGATTTGCCGGACGATTTCGGACGTAGGGTTGCCGTCCTCATAGAACAATTAAAGAAAGGGATAGAAGAATGTGATGATTTACTATCCAATAATGAGATGTTCCTAGCTCGAACCAAAGGTATCGGCGTAATTACCGGAGAAGACGCTTTAGATTTTGGGATGACAGGCCCTTCTTTACGCGCGAGCGGTGTCTTGGAAGATGTACGCATATCGGAACCTTATTCAATCTATGAGCGATTTAATTTTGGTATTCCCGTAGGAACAAATGGAGACTGTTGGGACAGGTATTATGTACGAGTAGAGGAAATGCGACAGTCATTAGACATAATTGAGCAGGCCATCCAACAGATGGAAAGTGGACCTATATTGGCGAACGTTAGGCGTATCACCAGGCCACCTAAAGGAGAAGTTTACCTTCGCACGGAATCTCCTCGTGGTGATTTTGGCGTTTACCTTGTGAGCGATGGCACTGATAAACCTTACAGAGTAAAAGTTAGAGCACCGTCATTTGCAAATTTGCAGACTTTGCAACATTTGCTCAGAGACGCCTATGTGGCCGACTCAGTTGTTATACTTGGGTCTATTGACATCGTCCTAGGTGAGGTGGACCGGTGACCCTAGAACAAGCACTATATTCCAGTTTAGC
>CAUZEB010000027.1:0-15558 GCA_963578655.1 Dehalococcoidia bacterium
TCTATGATGAGGAACAGTATCTCAGAAGTGAGTTTGTTAAAACATTGAATCCGGAAACATTTGATATGATTGCCGCGTACGGCATCCGAAATTCACATCTTACCTCGATCCAACCCACAGGAAATAGCTCATGCTTTGCCAATCTAGTTAGTGGAGGGCTTGAGCCGGTATTTTTGTCCGGATATGTTCGTACCTCTATTCAGCCAGTAGCTCCTGAAAAACTATTTCTTCCAACCGAGATTGATTGGGAGGCAAAAACCTACGAAATCCAGTGGGTAACAGGAACTCCGGAGCAGAATTGGCAATGGACCAAGGAAGGCGATGAAAATCTTCTAGCTACTATATTTGAAGACAAAACCTGGAAGTTTGATCGTTCTCGTGGCTTATTGAAAGAGGAATGGGTAGAAGACTATGGTGTTTCTTATTTGAAAAAAGAAAAGAAGTGGAATCCAGATGCACAGTGGGCCTCATTTACGACAGACTTAGATGTAGATGCCCATGTGAACACTATGGCTATCTTTGCTAAGTGGGTAGACTCCGCTATTAGTAAATGTGTCTCAGAAGATACGAAAATATATACTGACCAAGGACTCTATCGTATTAAGGACTTACTGAATGAAAAACCAAATAAAGAGGGATTTTACGACCCTAAACGAAACTTTACTATTTTAGATGAAAATGGAGAACATCAAAAAATAAAGAAGGTATACTATGGAGGACAGAAATACACAAAGGAAGTAACCTTTAGTAATGGTATGAAAATAACATGCTCTGAAAATCACAAATTTAAAACTAATTCAGGATGGCTTGCAGTAAAAGATTTAACCATAGGTGATAAGGTTCAACAAAGGATAGGAACTATTCTAACCCCGACTAATTCTCTACAGAGCTGTGATCGGCCCGATTGGTATAATTGTATTGAATATGATTTTCCGGCGGTTATGACCAAAGATTTAGCTAAATTCATAGGGATGTGGCTTGCAGATGGCTTTACATCTGATAATTCGGTTGGTATTGTAGAAAAGGATGACAGTGTCCGATTAGAATGTGAAAGACTATTTCCGGTCATTTTTGGTACAACGGCTAAGATATCTACAGATAAACGTAGCGGAGTAAGAACGCATCAAATACATTCACGAGCCCTGGTTAAATATTTCCGACAGCACTATGGCAAGGACTGTGTTAGTAAAACCTGCCCCAGTCAGATCTTTCAATCTCCTCGTGAGGTAATTATTGAATTTTTAGCGGGAGTAACATTAGACGGCTATATACAGCAGGATAATCTGGTATTATATGAGGGCTACTCGGAGGGTCTTGCTTTAGATATTTCCTACCTACTACACATTTTAGGCTACGAATATTGGTTGGGCACAAAATATGTTAAACAGGGACGAAAATCTAAATTTTCCTACTGTATCAAAGGCTATTTAACAGACAAACAAATTTTACCCATCGAAACCCATAAGCAAAACTATACGACAAGGGGACAAAGAAATAGACAAACTCTTATCTCCACCCCAAATAAATTACCAAAATCTAATCATCCTCAATATTATTCGTATAGAAATTTACGCAAGGCTATAATGCGTGACGGACTGGTTAAAACGTCATTATTAGATAAATTAAATTATGACTATGATCCTGAACTATCATTGTGTGCTGTGACATCTATAGTAGACGATGGAAAACACGACCTATATGATTTAGAAATAGAGAATACACCCTCTTATTTAATAAATGGAATTGTGAGCCATAATACAATAAATCTTCCGAATGATTATCCTTTCGAAGATTTTAAACAGGTCTATACCAAGGCATGGAAAAGGGGAATTAAGGGCTTTACAACTTATCGTGCCGGGACTATGGCTAGTGTATTAGCCTCTCAGTCTTCTTTAGACGAAGGACATAAAGTGCTGGCTGATATTGAGCGGCCTAAAAAATTAGAGTGTGATGTACATCATATTTCAGTAAAAGGAGAGAAGTATTTCGTACTAGTGGGACTATATGAGGACCAACCATATGAGATCTTTGCCGGTAAGAATGGGTTTATTGGTAAACAGGTCAAGAAGGGTGAAATAATTAGGATGGGCCGACCTAAGGGGCTATATAAGGCTGTCCTAGAGGATGGCTTAGAGATCTCTCCAATCAATGCTACCTGTTCCGCCGAAGAAGATGCTCTAACCCGTATGGCTTCCCTAAGTTTACGCCTAAGCTCTAATATGCAGCTTATTGTTCAGCAACTTGAAAAGGTTAAGGGTGATATGCACTGCCTAGCTAAAAGTATGTCACGAGCAATCAAAAAGTATATTCCAGATGGTGTGAAAGAGGATGGAAGTTGTCCAGAATGCACTGCTAAAGATAGTTTAATCCGTCAAGAGGGCTGCATAACTTGTACTCAGTGTGCATATTCTGCTTGCCTATAACTCTCTGACCGGTGTATACTATAGGGTATGACAATACCATTTGGTGGATATTAAGGGGATTGAGCATGGGAAGTAAATATCATAGCCCTCAGGAGCTACTAGAAGCATACAATAACGGATTGGTTGGTGCTAAGTGTGATCCGGAGGATATAAAGAAACTACTAGGAGAACTAGCCTCACCCTTGTTTGGAGCGGCAGCATATGACCTCTCAGAGAGCGGGGTAGGAAAGCTTAGCCTACCATTCAGATCTCTACTCAAGTTTGACCCTAATTTTGGCCCAGCCGAAGCTCAGACTGACTCTGATTGTGTAGCTCACGCCACAAGAAATGCTGTAGATATCACGCGAGCCGTAGAAATTGACATTTTGGGCGAATCGGAGGCGTTTATAGCACGCGGAGCAACTGAAGCTATCTATCAGGCCCGAGGACATTATGGTGCAGGCATGAACTGCTCAGAAGCTGCCCGTTATGTTAATGGGGAAGGTGGTTTATTAATCAGACAAGACTATGGGGACATAGATCTATCAGAATATGACTCTAATTTAGGGGATCGGCATAAGATTCCAGACTCAATTTATTATGACGAGGCTAAAAAACATCCCGTAGATACAATTTCTCTAGTGACGACAGTGGAGGAAGCTCGCGATGCCTTAGCTAATGGTTATGCCCTATCTTGTTGTAGTGATTATGGTTTTTCATCAAGTAGAGATGAATATGGGATAGCTAGGGAACAAGGATCATGGAGTCATGCAATGGCCTGGATCGGCTGTGATGATACCCATGAATTGTATGATGAAACGTTGTTCCTAATCCAAAATAGCTGGGGAAAATGGAACGGCGGTCCTAAGAGACATGGACAGCCCGATGGCAGCTTTTGGGTTAGAGAGAAATCGGCTCGTGGAATTTTAAATAGTCGCGGCTCGTTTGTATTTAGCAGTGTAGAAGGATATCCCGCTAGACAATTGCCGCATTATGGTCTTGGAGGATGGGTATAATGGATGAAAATAAAACAGATTGGCGTATGTGGATAGGTATTATTTTAATCATAGCTGGTGTATTCTATAAACCAGGGACGTTTAATTTCGTTACCGAACCTAAGTTGGCTGAGCCTGAAGCGGAGATTGTAGAGCTAGTAAAAGACATAAGTATTAGTGACCCGACTGATTCCAGTAGATTAGCCGGGATGTTCAATGCAATGTCTCTACTACTTGATAAGATCGGTTTACCCACTAATTTAAAAGTTCAATACTTTATAGCACATGTCGGCAAGAAAACTTTTGGCACCGATTTACTGAGTAACGGTAAGCCCAAATACCCAAAATTTGCACCGGCAGTCGCCAAGGCTATGACTGAAATCCTTGGTCCTCAAACCGATACAAGTCCTATCACAGCAGACAAAAAGAGAAAATTGGCCCGGCTTTTTTACGGATTATCGTGGAAAATATATCGGGCCAAGACAGACCGTGCGTACGAAACATATAAATTACGAGCCGAAACAGTAATCAACGAGTACAATAAGGTAAAGCCAGATGAACCGGACGCTGAAACCTGTCCTTGTGCCGCAACTGGATTTATAGTGCATGGAGATGGGCATAAAACACCATGTCCGTGTGTTGCGGGAGGGAAACAGTGCAAGCACAACTGCAAAAAAACAACTAAACCGCCGACAATCTCAAAACCCGACAAACCACCTTCCCCACCCAAGAAAAGAGCACCTTGTTCTTGTGACACAAATTCGACCTACTGTATATGTGAAGAACGTTTTGGTAAGTGTAAGTGTAATTCGCGACATGCTGGTGGTTCTGACTCCTGTGGAAGACGTGGGGTCTTAGACTGGTTACTTAGGAGATAATAATGACACATATAGAAGATAAATTAATGCCACTGGGCAGCAAGGTACTACAGGAGACACAACGATACGCTAAAAGTGAGCGATACTCGATTGATCCCCTGACTATAATTACAATCATCCAGCTACTATATAAACTGGCCCAGATACTAATGAGCTGGTGGAGTAATAGAACAGACCGAGCAATTAACTCTAGTAAGAAGCTAAACTGGATGAAAAAGTTTGTCATTTGGCGATATGCCAGAGCAGGAGCAAGAAACCGCAAGGAAGCTAAATACATTTACGGCGGCCTTGTTAATACAATACCGAAATTCACCGACAGTGACCGTAAAATTTTGTTTAATACAGTAGATGAAAATCTATAAAGGAGAATTCACATGGGTACGAAATTACAAGCATTGATCAGATCGCGTAGATTTTGGATCGCGGCAGCTGGGCTTATTGTTGTGGTAGCTAAGGATACTATGGGCTTAGCACTTGATCCGACTCAAATCGTTGCAGTTGCAGGTATTGTTATTGCCTGGATTACTGGTGATACGTTCCGTAAGACAGAGTAAGGAGAGGGTCATGGGTGCTATAGTAGATTTTTTTAAGAACCTAGACCTTATCCAATGGATCTTGATGGGCGGCGGTCTATTCCTGCTATTCCCGAACCTTAAAAAATGGTGGAATGGATTTTGGGGAAACAAGGAGGAGAAACAAGAGGTGGCTCACGAAGGATCTCCGCTGTCGAGTGTAGTTTGTAAGTGGGAGTGTCTATTAGACGAATGTCATAAGCTTGAATTGCATGATGCATGTGAGAAGCTAAATGAACTATTTCCACTACTAGGTAAAGCATATGAGGCCAAGCATGGGAAAGAAGAAGGGGTCGATTCGGAGTAGAATCGTAGATGCATTCTTAGCTGAGTTAAACATTAGCCGTGAACTCGTGGCAGATGTTTTAAAGGTATTGGATCATGTCAGTGTAGAAGAGGTTGACAATGGTGTCGAAATCAATATTAGTTTAAAAAATATCAAAATTAAGATCGACACCGAGACCACAACACGAGAGGATGGCTGGATATAAACGAAAATAATCCATACAAATCGCCAAAAAGCGAACCAATCCCAAAGAAAAAACTGGAAATTGACTGGTTTGCTGCTATAATTATATTTGTAACGTTGCATGGGTCTACTCTTGCGGCAATATTATTATGGGAGTTTTTAAAATGAACGAGGTCAAACATTCTCCATGTCTTGTTTTAAATCAAGACTACACACCTCTACTTGTTATCAACTGGCAGCGTGCTATCTGTCTGCAAATAATCGGCAAGGAAGTACCTGGAGAGGGTATTAGAATCGAGAAATATTATGATGATGAGTTCATTACCTCCGCTGGTGGCGAGAAATTTGAGGTTGCCGCTGTTGCCGTATCTGGTAGATATGTCAAGCGGCGTCGTAAGATTGCTCTGAAGAAGCGAAACCTATTAATACGTGACGAGAGAACATGTCAGTATTGTGGACACGAGGTTAATCCTAAGAGTTCAACAATTGATCACGTTAAACCTAGAAGTCACTTCTCCAGGCCAGGACTGGCTCACACCTGGGACAATACAGTTATTGCATGTATACGCTGTAACTCGTCAAAGGACAACAGAACCCCTCAGCAGGCTCATATGAAACTGTTGACGGTTCCTAAAGAGCCTGACTATGGAAGTTTCTACGCAGGCATGTCCCCTTGGGCAACAAGACCGCCCGAGTGGGAGGAGTATCTGATGAGATGAACCGTAGTAATCGTTGTGATAACTGCAATCGTATGCTCAACGACGGTGATCGGGTAACGGTAATTATTCCCAATGTGGAGGTTACTGATAGATATATGAAGGACAACGCCACCGTCCGTCTTAAGCTATCACCCGATGCCGTCGAGATACGATCTGCTAAGATATACTGTAGGAATTGTTTGGACTATTCGGACCACTTTTTAGAGGACAATACGGATGAAACGTAGAGAACTATTTAAGGCATTGGCGGCATTACCACTCTTGGGACTTCTAGAGCCTGAAGCTACAATTGCTCAGGATAATGATATAGAGATTATATTCCCTAAAGACTCCTTGAAACGAGTAAGTGAGCAGCTATCAAAATCATGGCCTGGAAGAATCCCATTTGAGTTTAAAAATATAGTTAACCATAGGATTACAACTGAATTTGAACTACAACAGGTCTTTGGGTTAGGACAAATAGAGCTACTGGAGGATATACCCGAGGGCTATACTACAGAGATAGAGATCGAGATCAGGAACGATGATGGCAGTATTCAATCATATTTATTTGAATCAAAAGCCCCGGTTGGCACTTCTACATGGACTTGGACTCCAGACGCGGATGTGACGGAAAATAAAGTACCTACCAACCCATATCTTACACAGGGATTTAGGTGCTATTATGCTCTAGATGCTCTAGATTCTCTTGAGATTTTACATAAGGGAAAAAGTGTCCAGTTCCTTGATCAGATCAGCTCTGTTGGAGACTATGAGTTAGCCTGTAGCTATAGTGTTGAAGGGGGAACTGCTACCTATAATGTCAAAGGACTACAGTTAAAGTCGATCAGTTACTATAATCCGGTAGAGAACGTAGGAATGTGAAGCTGATGGATTATGATTTAAAATGTCCAAAATGTAACCATGAGTTTGAAGCAGATTGCGATTGGGATAAGGATCAGTGTCCTAATTGCGGCAATGGATTTATGTGGGATGAGCAATGTGCTCCTGACTTCTCGGATTGCTGGACAATAATATTATGGGAATCAAATAACTATGAATATTAATAGACGTAAATTCTTTCGAGTGGCGGCTGTTGGGGTAGCAGCCGCCTCTCTCCCTGCTTTCTTGCAGCCGGAAAAGATCCACGGCAAGAGTATTACCCCACTACATAACGGATTATATGCTTGGGAGGAATATGGTTTTGCAATATTTGACCCTCCCCCACAAGAGCCACAGGATTTTCCTCTACGATATGATCCTTATCTTACACAGTATAAGCTGGAATGGCATGAGGTAGAAGATAGACTCTTCTCTCAAGAAGATATTAAGCGATGTAGAGAACAATATCAAAAACATCAAGAAGAACGATTGGCGGAAATCCTATGTGGCCCTTTACGTCACGGTGTATATTCTAGTGATATTCTAGATAAGATATTTCTGGTAGATAGCTTATCTACTCACGCAACAGTTGAATTCCCCCTAGATATACTAAGGGCAGAGATATGAACATCAACCGTAGAAAACTATTTCGGGTGGCTGCTGTTGGATTAGCCACGGCTGCTCTACCCGTCTTTTTACAAAAAGATATAGTAGCTCAGAAGGTGGTTACAGAATTACCGGTAGGAGTTACTGAAACAGGTAAGGTTGATGGCCTACAGGGTGCTATTGATTTTTTGCTGGAACATGCTAAGGATGGTCGTTGGGATATAATGATTAGGGCCAAAGATATATTGGAGAGAAATTTAAAAAATATGCAGGAGAAGCAGGCCGCCGCTGAGATATTGAATTCATTGCCTCGTGAAGCCTATGATGAACGAGAGTTTATAGCATATACAATTCCTAACGGTGGCTATATACCCGAAAAGACGATAGTATCTGATATAGGAATCTGTACCAGATGTTTTTGCTGTTGGACCAAACAAGATGGCTGTTCTAATCCTGATTGCGAAGCCAATCTAGATTATCAAGTCTTCTATCAAAAGGACTATTATTATTACAGTGGTGACCAAAAAAAGAGTTTGAGTATCAATCTAAAAACTAATAAGGTGAAACAAATAAAATGAAAAGAAGAAACTTTTTGGGTGGAGCGGTCGCTGGACTCCTATCCCTAATACCATTTTCCCAAGCGAAGCCTGAAAC
Organism: Dehalococcoidia bacterium; assembly: GCA_963578655.1. Classification (GTDB taxonomy): domain Bacteria; phylum Chloroflexota; class Dehalococcoidia; order Lucifugimonadales; family CAUZEB01; genus CAUZEB01. Next base: position 8,157 of record CAUZEB010000027.1, read on the forward strand.
CCAGGAGACTGTTAAAGCTCTAATAGATCTTGAGCCTAAAATATTCAAGTATAGGATGCCTCTTGGTAAAGATGATGACTATATAGAGAATGTCACCTTGGGCCATCCTGGCAAGGTCTGGACTTTCAATTACGATAAAGACGAAATGATGGAGAAACTGCGTCAGACCATGATAAGCATGGCCGAGGCTAATAAGAAAGCTGCCAATGCAGCTGATGAATTGGCAGGATGTCTATGGAATATTAAGGATGGTAAAGATCTATCACCTAAAGAGATTCGAACTGAACTTTATATATCTCCGGAAGCTCTAGAAGATATTAGAAACTGGGGAGTTGATGAGTTGAATGAGAAGACTAGGAAAGAGGTGTACGCAGGGTTTGCCCCAATCTCTTACGTTAATAACGCAAGGAGCTTATACCGTGCCGGAGTATAATTTTCAATGCAATAAATGCGAAACTCTTTTTAATAAGTTCTGGTCTATGGCGGATTATGATAAAAGAAGTAAAAACGTAAAATGCCCTAATTGTAAAACAAAAAAGGTGTATAGAGATTACGCTACTGATCAAGTTACTAGTAATGTAGTACCTATGCTATCTGAATGTAGCACTCTACAGCGGTATGCTGAAAAGCAATCGAAACAATACGGTAAAGAAAAATGCGAAAAAATGGCAGAAGGCTTTACCGAATATCGTAGAAACAAAAAGGGGGGCATGAAAGAGCTACCATCCGGTATGAAACGCTATGATGGTGCCGAGAGTATGCCTGCCGAACTAACTAAGCCCGCTGCTAAAAAGAAACGCCGGGCTGTAAAAAGAAAGAAAAAGAAATGAAGCGAGATCAAGTTGTCTTTCATCAGATAAATCCGGATCGTACCGAGCCTGCTAACGAAAGCATTTTTAAAGTATTTACTTTTAAGGGTAAGGAGGACTTTTTGGACGAAGATAAGTACCCGATGCTGGACCTAGAAGACACACAGAAGGCTTTCGAGTCCCCTGACGCTCACGCGATTAAACAAGTGGTGGGTAACCGGACCCGATATTTTGTAAAACGCGGTAAGGCAGGCAGGTTATTCAATCCTATTGGCTTATATTCCGAGGGCAGTCAGTATAGTCGTACTAGACACGCCGCAAAACCCAATTGGGAAATAAAAGAAACCACTGAAAAGATTTTTATCTACTATATTAAGTTCTTGCGTAGTAAGAATTCTGCGTGGCTTAACAATGCAGAAAGGGAAGTGTAATGGTTAAGGCTAAAGGGAGACTAGGGAAAAATGAAAAGTATATAATTGAGGGTATGTTTGAGGACGGACATAGTTTCGAAGAGATAGCAGAAGCAATTGATAGGAAGGCAGCGACTGTGGAAAAGCACATCCGATCTATCTCGGAAGCAGAAGCGGAAGCAGTAGAAGAGGGAGAACCGACGAAAAGGAAAAAGGCAAAGGCTCCCATGATCCGTAGGACTGTGAGCGGCAAGGAAGGCGTATCTATTATGACCGACGCAGCCTCCACGATTTCTGACCTCAACCGTAATAAGCCGAGTACAATTAAGAAACGCTACGAAGGAACTATTCATAAGATCTCGGATGATTAATGGCTAAAGAGCAAACAGAAAAAAATAGATACAAGTCCAGGTACTCCCCTCAAATCTGGGTCCATGCGGCCCAGTACGTCACTGAGCTTATCTGTGAAAAGAAAGCTAAAGTAGACAAGAAAGACTTACCAGTAAAGTTTTGGGAATTACCAGAATGGAATAAATACTTTCGGAATCAAATAGCGTCCGCTAATAAGTTGGTAAAAACTTATGGAGAGCATGCGGTCATCGCGGCCCTCCATGATAATAGAACCTGGAAGACTTATTCTCTGCGGGCTAAATGGTTGATTCCCATCATAGAAGAGTATAAAAGAAAAGCTGAACTTGCTAAGCAAATTGCAGAAAAGATATCTTATGACTTTTCAGAGAAGAGTACCTTTGAGAGTAACAATCGTAAGAAGTCTGTAATATCAAAGCTTAGGGATTTAGAATGACAAAAGAAAAAAAAGAAAAAGTAGTAGACAGTTTTGCCCCCGATTTAGTAAGTGTCCTCGGCGATGTCTTATTGGATGCGAAATACATAATAGATAACCCTCCACCCTTAATACCACTAACACCGAAATTAGATCTAGCGTTAGGTGGTGGGGTGCCAGAGGGTTCTCTTTTTATAATGACCGGTCCAGAAAAAGTGGGAAAGACCGTTACTGCTCTACAGTTCTGTAAAAATGCTCAGAAGACACTGTTAGAGGATGGGAGTCGCCGTAAGATTGTTTATGGTAATGTGGAAGGACGAGTAAAGAAACGAGATTTGGAGGGTGTTAATGGTCTAGATATTAACCCAGACTTCTTCCGGCTATTGGGTTCTACCAAAGGCAATATTCTATCAGGCGAAAAATACCTAAAAGCGTTCGATCATATGGTATACCACATACCACACTCTGTCGGTGTAATTGACTCCTTCTCAGCACTAGCTTCAGAAAAAGAACTGGTGGAAGATTTAGAGGATTCACAAGTAGCAGTAATGCAAAAGTTTATTGCTAAATTTACACGGCGATTTGCTAATGTACTGCCGATTAATCGTGTTACTCTAGTAGGCGTCACTCATATGATGGCTAATATTGGAGCAATGGGAAACGCTCGTAAAACGTCAGAGAAGTCAGGGAATGCTTTAAAGTATGCCCAGGATGTCAAGTTGCGAGCAACTCATAGAATGCCTCTGAAACAGGGGGAACGACAGATAGGTCAACATATACATTGGATAGTAGAAAACACTGCTACCAATGCCCTGCCCGGTCAGAAGGTAGTTAGTACTATGAAGTATGGCCGAGGCATCTGGGAAGAATGGGAGTTGGTGGATATTGCAAAAGACTTCAGTATCATCAAGGGAAGCAAATGGCTAACACTTCCAGGAGTAGACTCACAACTTAATGGGCAGGGACAAGCTGCCACTTACTTAGAAGAAAACCCGAACGCTTATAGTGATTTATATGCACAGGTTAACGAAATGATGGGGATTTAAAAATGGATCGTAGAAATTTCTTAGCAGGGGTTTCCGGCCTGTTGGCCGCTGCCCCTATTTTACCTGGGCTGAATTTACTTAATCAAAATTACAGAGAGCTAGATGTAGAAGAGGCTGATTGGCGAGATATAATACCGGTTAAGCCCAATCCTGCTACGCCACAAATAAAAGAGGCTTTATCTACAGCTGACCTCAGGGATGTGTTAAGTGCAGTTGCAGAGATACCAGGAGACCCAGGCTTCTATGGTTTTTCATATAGTTCAATCTTTGAACCCGTAATGATGAACTATAGCTCCTTGGCAGAATTTCCTTTAGATGATCTAATATCTATCTTTCTTGATAGTAATAAGCAAATAATAAGATCAACGTTCGCTGATCCCCATCAAGACTATGTAAAATTAGAAATGGCCGAATGGGTCGGAGATGACAAAGAGATAAGTATCCGTCCCTTTTCAAAGGATCGTAACTGGGATAGTATTGCGGCCTGGATACAGGAGATGCAGAGCAGCTTTCAGTCTAAGGTGAGCTATTCTGCATGGTCTCTCTTACTAGAAGCTGCTAAAACTAGTCCTGCATTAGAGGTGACAAATTTTATCGGTAAAATTAAAGAGAATATACCCCTCATGAAAGCTGCTATGCGTAGAACGATTGGAAATAGCAGTAGCGAACTGATGTGCGGGCATGTGGGACCAGTTCAAAACCTTGACCGTCCGGGGTTTTGCGATCTAGTACGTCCTCAAGCAACCGACTTATATGTGCCTACCCATACCTACCTAGCATTAGAACAACAGTTTAAATCTATGGTAGATGAGATGAACAATATGATGCGTCCCGAAATTGATCTAAGACAAGAGTGGGATCGATTTCGACCAGATAATCAGCGGATGACCATACTAGGCGTTAATATTTGTCATGCCCCTGAACTATCATGGTGGAATAAAAAGCTTCATTGGGGAGTGCTTTTTGATCTACGTCATAATGACTATTGCGTTCAACCGTACTATGATCTCCCGGAAATGATCACTAGAACTATTGAGAATGGTAAAGTCTCTGGTAGGGTGTGGGGAAGGTTAGGTATGGGAGTACTAGATACTAGAAAGATCATGTTGGTAAAATGAAAATAAGAGACCTAGATGGAAATATAGTAGAATGGAAGCCATCAGGGGAGATCGTTACTGCTCAAGATACTAGGTCAAGATCAAAGCTACACCTAAGTGCCCGAGCTATTCTTTATGATTTGTTTCCTACTACTCCTATTTTAGAAGAAGTAACCGTCCCTATACGTCGAGGTACATCGCAGTATCTCGACTTTTTTATCAACTCAATAAAACTCGGCGTTGAGGTACACGGGCAGCAGCACTATAAATTCAATAGTCTGTTCCACTCTACGGCACGTGACTTTTTAGATCAGAAGAAACGGGACAGAGATAAAAGAGAATGGTGTGAGACAAACAATCTTACTCTTATTGAACTACCTTATAATGAAGAGAAATCATGGCAGAAAATGATACAAGCTCGTTGACACCTAAGGGCCGGATGGAGGCTGTTGAAAAGATCTTAGACGAGTACGAGACAGCTCTCGGTCTACCCAGGTTTCAAGAAGACTATGTGGGCGAGTCTGAAGTAACGACATATATAGAAATGGACCGGAGATCAATGGAGAAGTTGACCCTGGAGGACTGTGCAGAAATTGCTATAGCTCTAGATCAATTTGCCTTTCATCTCCAAAGGGCTGTCAACCGTGAAAACGCACGAGTGAACTGGGCTACTGATCTACTCAAAGAAATGATTTCCGGGCGAGAGTGTCAATACCAGGGCTCGTGGGATAGCCAGTTCCACCAAGCAGTTAAGGGCGATGCATTCACCAGACAGGTAGCCAAGATACAACGATACGCTCAACAACGATCAGATAGAATAACATATTTAGCAAATGCTGTGAGAAATCGCAGCAACTTGTTTATTAATTTGCAGAAAGCAAAGGTAATGAAGGGATGAATAGAAAAGAAAGAATAGCGGCCCTGTTGTCGCAAATGGATAATGAAACACTAGAACAGTTGGAGAGTGCATTAGCTCCTGATGAAAATAATTCCCCGGCTCCAGCCGGTAAGAAAAACAATCGGAAACGAGGCAGAGGTAAGAAGCGACAGAAGTATGAAGAGATTCATAGCATCAAGGAAACGGATGAAGAGAAGCCAACTAATAATAAAAGTCAAAAAAGAAAGTCCCGAAAGCGTAAATCACAGGGTGGACCTAGTAAGGGAAAGCAGTGCCGAACAACTCAGATGGATACAGAATCCCGACGAGTTAATAGGTTCGACGAGTTTATTAAAGGCACCTCCCTAGATCCGTCAGAGCAGGAAGAAATGAAAATAGCTCAAAATACAGATAAAAAACGTAAGAACCATAAACCGTTTCGAACCAGCCGAACAAACCCTATTATTGAGGTTAGGTGTCGTGGTTGTAAAGAGTATTTTGATGTAGCAGCAAGTCTTGTTACTGACCACAAGAGATATAAGTGTAACGATTGTTCGGGGAGTGCGTGTGGATGATACTGTCAGATCCAGCAGCAGAACGTGCTGTGTTAGCAGGGATATGTAGGTATGCTGGCGATGCATATCTAGATGTTGCTGATCTAATCAATAGTGAGACGTTTACTATTGAAGCGAATATAGTTATTTACACCTGTGTTCAAAGATTTTTAGAAGAAGATAATAGTAGGAAGGTTGACGTAGCATCGATTTTGTCTGCGGCTAATGAATTGGGCTTATCCTCATTCTTTCAGGCTAACTCAGAGCTAAATCACCTGTCCGCAATCCTTAAGTTTCCTGTTCTACTTAATAATGTACGTAGATTTGCCGCCAAGATTCGTAAGCTGCAAATTGCCCGTATGATGTACACTCAGCTTGAGGAAACCAAAAGTCAATACTTAGATGTTAAGGGAGACGAACCTATCTCTCATATTCTAGGGTTGGCTGAAGAATCTATTTTTGATTTTACTGCTTTACTAAATGACCAGGATGATTCGCCGGAACTGCTCTTTGGGGATCTAGAAGAATTCTTAATTGATAAGGCAGATAATCAAGTAGATCAAATAGGTATCTCTACAGGGTTTCATAAGTATGATTTTGCTATCGGCGGTGGACTACGTAAAGGAACTGTAAATGTAATCGGGGCCCGAACTAAAGTGGGCAAGTCACTGATTGGGTTGAACATGGGGGTCTCAATGGCCGAGCGAGAAATCCCGGTCCTCTACCTTGACTCTGAAATGACCAAGCAGGATCAGCAGAGCAGAGGAGGGGCAATGATCTCATACCCCACAAGAAATCAGGCTACTATTAATGACATTGAGACAGGGAAGTTTGCCTCCAATGAGGTGGACAAGACAGCCCTAATTAATTTAGCTAAACAAAAAAAGGGCCTGCCATTTTACCATAAGAATATCGGCGGTAGAGCGTTCGAGGACCAGCTATCTATTATGAGACGGTGGATAGCTAGGACGGTGGGACTTAATGATTTAGGAAAAGCTAAAGATTGTGTAATCATCTACGATTACCTTAAGCTTATGGAGGCGTCAGAACTAGCTAAGACCGACATGAAAGAGTTTCAGCTGTTGGGATTCATGATGACATCCCTCCATAATTTTTCTCTACGCTATGAAGTGCCTATCCTATGTTTTATCCAACTAAACAGAGATGGAATCACTAAGGAGTCTACTGATGCCGCTAGTGGTTCTGACAGGATTATGTGGCTATGCTCTAATTTCGCGATCTATAAGGAAAAATCAGATGAAGAAATAGCTAAGGATGGAACGGAACATGGCAATAGGAAACTTGTACCGATCATTGCTCGTCATGGTGAAGGGTTAGAGACTGGTGACTATATCAATGTATTAATGCAAGGTAAGTATGCCAAGTTAATCGAGGGGTCTACTGCACTAGAACTGGAAGCCGGAGGATCATATAACGATGACGACCCAGAATACCAAGACGACGAAGACGTGGCGTTCTAAATATACGGATCAGAAAAAACTAAACACCCTCTGCGATATTGTCCTCGATAAGATTGAAAATCTCTACGAATACTTTGATGTAAGGTGGAGTCGAGGAGCCAAGGTTGTATTTTCTTCTTGTTTCGTTCACGGTGGAGACAATAGATCTGCACTAAATTTGTACTATAACGCAGACTTCAGAGTACACTTTAAGTGTAGGACAAGAGGTTGCGAGGAGCATTTTGGCACGTCGATCTTAAGTCTGGTTCGTGGTGGCCTATCTCATATTAAACATGACTGGAAGAGTCCGGGTGATAATGAAGTTACATTAGACGACACTATTGACTTCTTACTAAATCGCTTTG